>CAJAOR010000044.1 GCA_903942355.1 uncultured Chlorobiaceae bacterium
AGCATGACATCAACAAACGGGGTTACGTTAATGTCACTCATCAGCCTGCCTTTTCCTGATGTGATCATATCCCTGGGGTTATGCGCTACGGCTCGTTAATGAATGCTGCAACAAATTCAGGAGAAAACTCCTCCAAGTCCCGCTCGATGATACTGATCTGCTGCGTAAAATAGTTGAACGCAATCACTGCAGGAATAGCAGCAGCAAGCCCGGCCGCCGTAGCAATCAAGGCTTCCGAAATACCGGGCGCAACCGCGGCAAGCGAAGCTGATTGGGTCAGGCCGATATTATGGAATGAATTCATAATGCCCCATACCGTACCGAAAAGACCGATAAAGGGTGCTGTATTGCCAACCGTAGCAAGAAAAGGAACGAGAGTTGACAACCTCTTGTTTTCCGCGTTGGCCTCCCGTTTAATGGCGCGTGCAATACGTGCCCTGGCCAACCGTATGTCCCCCTTGTCTCCAAGCGCCCGGTACTCGATATAGCCTGAACGGAAAACTCTCGGCAGGGAACCGTTTCTGAATTTTTCGCTTTCAGTAAAAGCCTTGTCGACATTGTAGACGTCGAAAAAATAGTCAAGAAAGGCCTTTGACTCCTGCAAGGATTTGCGGAGATAGCCAAACTTAAAGGCAATGATTGCCCAAGAAATAATAGAGAACGAAAGCAATAGTGACAGCACCATCAGCACAACAGCTCCCGCATCGGAAAGCAGGCCGAAAATCCCTAATTTTGAATCAAGCATATAGATAGAAACAATTAAGGTTCATTAAAACAGATGAACACTCTCGATTACCGTGTAAGCCAGTGCTGAACCGGAAAGAGCGCAAAGGGTATTGACCAGATCATTATTGACAAGAGGAGTTCCTTTGAGAAGCCTGTTTTCAACCAGCACACCGTCTGGCGACAAACTATGGGTCCGCTCCGTTACCTTTTCACGAATCGGATCAAAATACTGTGCCTGAACGGTTGCTCCAAAAAAGCTGTCAACTAAACTGGCCAGAAGCCCCGAAAACCCAATCAGAAGAAAAGACTGGAGCACCCCGAATTGACCCATCCACTTGACATTGACCGCCAGGGCACTGGCACAGATAAAGAGTGAGCCGATGAACGCACCTGAAGTACCCGGAACAGAAACTCCGCCGGAAGTTCCTACTGGCACCTCCCTGAATGTCGTCACCAGCCACGCTTTTGGATTTGGCCACATGGTACCGATTTCCGTCGCCCAGGTATCAGCCTGCACCGCTGCAAGCGTTCCAAGATAGGCAAAAAAGATAGCCGGATCATTGGTCAGCGAAAAAACAATCATCATAATCCAGGCTATCCCGCCATTGGCATAGACCTGACCAGCGTCCCGCTGTGAACCTTTTTCAAACACCAGGTCAAATTTCGCTTTCCGTTTCTTGCCCAGTTTAGACAATACCGACGACAGAAGATAAAAGGTAAGTAGCGGTACCGTCCACTCTACCCCGCCAACACCAAAAATAGTTGTTCCAAGCAAAAATGTCGCCACTGCCCCGCTGTTATCAAGAAACTTGACCTTGATGGAAAAAACAGCCAGAAGGAAGGCAAAAAGTCCCCCGAGAAGAAACTGCTCAAGAACAATGGTGTGATTCATCTCAAGCACATAGAGAACATAAGCGATAGAAACCGGGATAAAAAAATTGTCAAGCCCATGAGAGAGTAGCGCTTCAACAGCAGTAGCAACAACAGCCAGAAGAAGAGCAAGCGCAAGAAGCATCAGCACTGATTTCCCCGCAAGACCTCCGCTGAAATCCTTGCTGAAAACCATAAGGCTTGCACTGAGCAGCAAAAATCCACTGACAAACATCGTCAGCGACCCTTCGACCGTCTTGGGGTTTTTCGTCAGATGCTCAATATGCTTTTTGCCAACCGAACTGCCAACCAGGGCTGCGAGCGAATCGCTGACGCCCATCACCAGCATGGAGGTCTGCAGTATCCACTTGTGCGACTCCCACAG
>CAJAOR010000045.1 GCA_903942355.1 uncultured Chlorobiaceae bacterium
CCTATCCCACAACAAGGAAGAAATTGCGTAATTGCCATTTGTCAGAGCGGTTACGGTGCCGACCTGATCAGTTTGATGAGAGCCGACCAGACTGTTGGCCGTGCTGATTACCCCCGTTGTTCCTCCGAGTCCGTTTCCCCAAGTCTCTGTTTTCTTTGATAAAATATTCTATTATAAAAGATTAACCATTTTGAAAACCATTAAAGGTGCAATTGTGGAACAAATTAAGCAAAATAGTACCTTTTGTGTTTTCTGGTGCGCTTCGCTGGCGCTCGCGGAGCCCACGCCCCCAGCTCGCTGCCGATGCGCCGCCCTCCGCCTCGCGTAGCAGCAACGCGCTCGAAGCATATGCCGACCGAAAAGCCAGGCTACCGCTCAGCCCCGCCCGCTCAGTCACGCTTTTTGCCAAGAAGAAGAGCAAAAAGCGCGCCTTCGCTACCTCCCGCAGCAATCCCGCACGCATTGCAGGCAGCCAGCGCCCGCAAGCAGGCCCGCACTACCAGACAGCGAGGAGCGATGCGGAACAAGATGGAACAAGGCAAGACAAAGCCGGTCAAGAGCAGTAGTGCAGCGGCAGCAAAGCCAGCAGCCATGCGGCTTGCAGGCGGAACAGGATGGAACAGGCAGGCAGCAAAAGCATGGCAGAGTGGTGGCAGCAAAGCAGACCATCAAAGGCAAGGGCAAACGGGTGCGGCGTGCAGCGAGGCAGTCGGCATCAGCAATTTAGGGGGAACCGGTTACGTGGGTTGAAGGGAGTCAGGGAGTAAATCGTGTTGAGAAATCCGGAATTATGGGATGGTTAAAGTTTTTCTTAAATTTTAACTGTTATGAATGAAGTCTGTTAAATATCTCTAATCAAATAGTATAATGAAAAGAAGCTCGATTTTTTCAGTAGTATTGGCCTGTGGTCTATTGTCAGCAGCTCCCGCCTCAGCAGGAAATCTTTACGTTAGTGGCAGTGTGGGCCTAAACTCTCCTACAAACTCTGTAGCTAATTATTCCAACGGTATTGATTCTGAAAATGTGACCTATTCTTTAACGTCAGGCGTTGCGTTACTTGGTGCCGTAGGCTGTAATTATGGAAGCTTCCGCATAGAGGGTGAATTTGGGTACCAAACATTCAAAATGGACCAAGCTACTGCGATATATAATGGCGAATTCTCTGAAGTGTTTGGGGCATCTTGTAACGGCCATGTGTTTTCGCTTCTTGCCAATGGATACTATGATTTTCCTGTGGGCAACAGTATCAAGCCATATGTGACCGCAGGCATTGGTATGGCCAATGTACGATTTGCAGATCTCTCTTTTTCTGGTCATTCACCCGTATCTTTGGACAGTAACGCATTAGCTTATCAAATTGGTGCAGGCATTGCATTGCCAGTTAGTAAAAAGGTAACCATTGATGCCCGCTACCGTTACTTTGGTACTGGACTTTTCACTATGCCAGAGAAATATGTTGCTAAAATCGATCCTCTTGGAGCTGAAACATCTTTACATGCCCATCAAGTTCTTCTTGGTATGAGAGTTGATTTCTGAATGGGTTAATATCGAGTAATCGAAAAGGGGGGCGAGAGGCCTCCCTTTTCTTTTTCCCGCCGCCCGCGCATCGCACCCCTTCGCATCCGCAAAAGCAAAGCAGCCGAGCAGCAAAGCCCTGCTCAGCTCCGCCCGCTCAGTTGCTTTTTGCCCGCCCTCCCCGCCAGGGGTGCAAAAAGCACGCTATCGCTTTTGCAGTAGCAAACAGGCAAGGCAGTGGCAGGGCAGCAGACGCAATGCGGCTTGCAGGCGGAACAGGATGGAAAAAAAGTTTTTTTACTCAAAACTGAGATGCCGTCGCGTATTGTTGCGTATCAATTCGTGCGGATGTTTTGTTAACGTGTTATAAAATAATCGATCCCGTCTGCGACGATTGAGTGGAAGTAATGATTATTTAATTGATAAATTCATTAGTACGCAATTTTCCTCTAACCAAAATGATAAGACCATGAAAAAGATGTCTCTCATGCTGGCTCTATTGGGTGCAGGCATTTTATCGGTTCCGTTAAGAGCATCGGCAGTAACCCCTTACGTCAGAACTTCTTGTGGAATCGGTCTGATGAATAATGTTGAGTATAAATTTCAGACATTTGATCAGGTTGAAACCGATGAAATGGATTCCGGTTTAGCGATTGAAGGGGCATTCGGCATCAAAACAGGAAGATTCCGTGTTGAAGCAGCGGTTGGGTATCAGTCAAATAAGGTTGGCAAGTTCACGTACAATGGCACTGATTACGGTCCATTTGATGGCCTAACTGGCTCACCAGAAGATATTTTCAATAATAAATGGACCTATTCCATACAATCATATATGGTAAATGGTTATGTGGATTTCAATGATGAATGCAAAATCTCTCCATTCCTGATGGCTGGTATTGGAATTGCAAATATTCAAAATAAAGAGAGGTATCCCGCTGTATTAGTTGGAGGAGCAACCGTAAAGGGCACATCAAATGGCGTTTTTGCATGGCAGGTAGGCGCTGGTGTCGGGGTTAAAGCATCTGATGCCGTAACGATAGACCTTGCATATCGGTATTTTGCAGCACTAGACGCAGAGGGATTTGCAGCAGACAGGAAAGTCAATGTTTCGTCAAGTAATTTCCTGCTTGGAGCACGCTACAGTTTCTAGGTGCATTCGCTTGACATCGTAATAAAAGATCAAAATGGCATCGGGCAACCGGTGCCATTTTTTTTGAAAAAGGTTGCTACCTCGCTGATTACTCTTGATTTTTCGAGTTATTCAATCTCCTGAATCAGGTCGCGGGGAAGGTTGCGAAGGGATACTTTTGAGTCCTCACCGAACTTTTTGGTGAGTTTGACACGCACAACAGCCATATCAATTCGTTTAGCGCTCCCGGCTTACTGCGTTGATCGTGCAAATATACCCTATATTCCTATAGAATAACAGGTTGGCATATTAATAATTACAATTAAGGATTAAGTAATGAGAACTATTCCTTAATTTCTTTCAGCGTTATTCAGGGGGGATTGCACATGCTCCTCTTCAGCTATATTCAATCCTAAAAGCAGTGTTTGTGATACCTTCCCGGAACTCAATCTGCGGTCAATCCAGTATCGATAACCCCTGGTATGTAAAAGCATCCCGTGCGGCATTTTTGCTCTCTGCCTTAGGTACGCCGCTTCCGCTGCTTGCCCAGCAGCAGGAGTATGCCCTCAATCCAAAGGATCTCTCCAAATCAATCACTGCGGAAGCGCTCTCACAGGGCGGGGGAGTGCCCCTCACCGGTGCGCCCGGCTACCTTGCCGGCATGGTTGCCAGCACAACAGGGAGTATGCGTTCCGGCACCACCAGCGGTGATCCTTCTGCGCAAACCCCGGCAGTGACCGCGCCCAATATAGCAGGTATGCTCCCTTCAGTTCCCTTTGCCTTGGCCGACGGTTCGGTAACCGGTGCGCTCAGCCCGGAGCGGGCCACCATGCAGTACCGCGGTAAAGAGAGCATCGCCACTCTGGGCCTCGGCTTCGGCTATTTCAGGCCCGACATCGGCAACGCCATGCCAGGCGGACAGTTTGAGCTTGCAACCATGCTCGGCGGCCATCTTGCCCTCGGGAGCACGTTTAATCTCTACGAAAATCGCAAGGATCTTGTCGTCAACAGCGTCTGGCAGGTTCTTGATTCCGGAGTTCGCTTCAAAGCTTCCGGCGGATACCTCTGGGGCAACCAGAATTTTGATTTCCCCTCCGGCTTGGCGAACATCGATCTTGAACAGTACAGCTACTCCCTTGCCACGCAATACGTGCTCAATGACAGCGGCGATGCCGGAACCCTGCAATCCATAGGGCTCTCGGCATGGGGCGCACAGGCAAATCAAAAGTCAAATGCCGATGGCCCCCGCTCTTTCTTGCGCGAAACTGCCACCGACTACCTCGTCATGAACGACCCGCTCAAGCTCTCCGAGGGCAGGCTGCTCGGCGCTGCAGCAGATATGCAGTTCGCCTTGCTCTCCAGCCTGGTTCTCAAAGGATCGCTTGGATACGAACAGCTTAAATACCCCTTCTCGGACGGCACCCGGGAGCTCAACGAAAAGCTCTATTACAGCATTGACCTCTTCTGCGAGCCCTTCTCTACGCTCTTCCTTGGTGCTGGGTTCCGCTCCGGAGCTGGAGAGAACCGCATAAGCGTCACAGCTGAAACAGGCAACTGGCAGCTCAGTGCCTTCCATAACAAAGGGCAGAACGGCGTTGCCGACAATGACGGCATCATGCTCGCCTGCCGCCTTTCTTTGCCTTCAGGAAAACAGAAAGCCCCGCTGTCCCAGCGCATGAAGCCAACCCGCAGTTGCAACACCGGCAATCTGCTTGCTGATGCCCTTTTGCGCCCGGCGCAGCTCCCGCAATCCTTCCTCGCCAAAGTTGACCCCACGGCAGTCACGCTTGCAGCCACCATCAGCAAGGCTGGGCTTAACGGCGCCACCGTCAACAGCCAGGGCGATGTTTTTGTAACCGTCGGAAGCGGATCTCCAACGATCAATAGCATAACGCGCAACGGATCACCTTACAGCTCCACAACGCTTGTCACCACCACCCCAACGCAAGTCGTTATCCACAGCCGGCTCTTCCCCGCAGCAACGCCCAGCGGCGACACCTGGGTAATCAGCGTCACGGATGGCAGCAGCATAGGCTATAACGTTACCGTCATAACCGAATAACTTTTTAGAGAACCTGTCATGATCGTACCAGCAAAAAAGCGCACAGACCTTATAGGGATTCTCTTCTTAGTCAATATCCTGGCTCTTGTTGCATTTTCGCAATCAGCCCAGGCTGTGATTATTAAAAGCATCACTGTTGCCCCCGCCATAGGCTCACGCTATCAGGGCGGCATTGTCTTTTATATTTTTAAGGATGGCGACATAGGGTATGTGCCAGGAGCAACGCACGGTCTTATTGCAGCAACAGCGGACCAGAGCGCAGGAATAATCTGGGCAGTAACCGCTTATCAGGAAACGAAAGTCCCAAGTGGGACCTCCTATGATATCGGAACAGGTTTGGCAAACACGACTGCAATTGTAACGCAGAATGGAGCTGGCTCAACCTATGCAGCCGGTCTATGCTATGATTACACCAACAGTGACACAGGTACAGGCGTCTACAGCGACTGGTATCTCCCGAGCAAGGATGAGCTGAAGGAGCTCTGCATAAATAGAGTTGCTGTTGGGGGTTTTGCTGACGCCCCCTACTGGAGTTCGTCGGATTACCACCACCCCTTTGAAAACCTCGCTTGGAGCATGGTTTTCAGTAATCACCAAAGTACACTCGACAACAAGGTACACACCCTCAGAGTTCGAGCGGTGCGCTCATTTTAGCCATGTATCCATTGAACAATTAACCAGTAGGCGGCAGGGTAAGCGGCACTGCCACCCTAATCCAGTTCAGCTCCCGGTCAACCTTTTCGATCAGATCGTCATCCGACAGGGCAACGCGCGCGAACTGCTTGTTCAGCTCCCGTTGCAGGGTGACGGGTGTTCAGCAGCCCGGTGAGCGCCGTGGCATCGGCTGAGAGCAGGTAAGGCGTCTTGCCCGGCAGTGTGTCAGGATCCATGATGATCAGCCCCCCTGCATATTGTCTGAAACGTACCGATAGTCAACATCAAGCTTTCGCAATCTGCTCAGTTTGCATGAGACAGGAGCGAGGATTCAGCCTTTTGTTTCATTGCCAAGAGTATGGAAGGAAAATCATGTTTCTGAACATAATTGACGACAAACCGGGGAGCAAAAAAATCCGGTTTTACTTCGGATTTATAGGTAAGAAATGTTCCCTGACCGTGCCGGTAATCTTCAAGAGTCCATTCGCCATGATACACCTTGAAATCGCCGGTTATCTGCTGAAAATAGAGGTGCTTTAGGTATTCGCCCCGGATTTTCGCTGTTATGGATACGGTCTTCTGGAAAAATAATATTCTGGTTCTTCCTGTCTCAACCATCACGGCTTCAACCCCATTGTCAGAGATCAAGCGGCTATCGACCATCTTTGGTATGTAATTTTTGTGATTGTTGTAATCAGTCAAAACCTCCCACACCTTCTTTGGCGAAGCAGCAATAAAAATATGCCCTGTTATGCCGGTCATGCCGTCTTGCAGATTATCAATCATAACCAGAGGCTCGCCGTTCAAAAGTGTTGCCTGTTCTGCAGATATGGAATCGTTGGCAGTTTTGGTAAAGGCAAGGGCTGGAGAGGTGAAGGGATAAGCAAGAAATGAACAGGCAAGCATCAACATGCTTATCACTCTTCTTATGGTCATGGTGTGATGCAGGTGCATAGCGTTATCGGGAACTATGCAATTTTCCTGGTTTGAAAAAGATTGCATGGATTAAGGAGGCCGGTGATGGCAGTTTTTTCTTTTAATGTATCTGAATTGATCTGCAGCTCGTTATTTTTTTTCAGTTTTCTTGTTTTTAAAAAAAACGACCTACAGTTTCTTTCGCTTCAGCCGCAGGGAATTGCTGACCACTGACACGCTGCTGCCTGCCATGGCAAGGCCCGAAAAGACCGGGTTCAAAAAGATGCCCCACAAAGGAAAGAGCGCCCCGGCGGCAAGCGGGATGCCAATGATGTTGTAGATAAAGGCCCAGAAGAGGTTTTGGCGGATGACGCTCATGGTGGCTTGCGCAAGGGTGATGGCTTGCGCAACCTTGTTGATGTCACCCTTGAGCAGGGTAATGCCGGCTGATTCGATGGCAACGTCAGTTCCGGTTGCCATGGCAATGCCCACATCAGCCTGGGCAAGCGCCGGTGCATCGTTGATGCCGTCTCCGGCCATCACCACATGCCGGCCACTTGCCTGCAGCTCCCTGATCTTTTTCGCCTTGTCTTGCGGCAGCACTTCGGCAATCACCTCATCAATGCCGACTTGTCGGGCGATGTAGTGAGCGGCTGAAGGGTTGTCGCCGGTGAGCATGATCACTTTCAGCCCTTTTCGGTGGAGCGTTGCAACGGCCTCACGGGCATGCTCCTTGACGGTGTCGCTCAAGGCAATCAACCCGGTGCAGGTGCCGTTCTCCTCAATCAGCACAACGGTTTTTCCCTCACCCTGAAGTCTTGCCAGCTCAGGGATCAGTTTTTCATGGTCAAAGGGTTTGCGAACAGCAACAGAGGTACTGCCAATCATGGCCGAAACACCTGTTCCCTCAAGTGCCCTGAAATTCGTAAGGGCGCCGGGGGTGAGCTGCTGCAATCTGGCCTCTCCGACAATTGCCTGCGCCAGAGGATGTTCCGAGCGGTTTTCAATGGTGGCCGCAAGCTGCAGAAGGGAGGTGATGCTTTTCTGCTTTTCCAGAGGAATGATATCGGTGACTTGCGGGCTTCCTGTTGTAATGGTACCGGTCTTGTCGAACACCACCGTATCGACCGAGCTCAGCTTTTCAAGGCTTTCGGCGTTGCGGATGAGGATGCCGTATTCGGCCCCCTTGCCGATGCCGACGATGATGGCGGTCGGTGTTGCGAGCCCCAGCGCACAGGGACAGGCAATCACCAGAATGCCGACCATCCCCATGATGCCATAGGAAAGTGCGGCTGAAAATCCAAGGTAGGCCGAACCGACCGTCAACCAGATGATGAGCGTGAGCAGGGCAAGAGCAAGAACAACCGGCACAAAGATGCCTGCGACCCGGTCGGCAATCTGCTGGATTGGCGCTTTCGACCCTTGGGCCTCTTCGACCATTCTGATGATGCGTGCCAGCACACTGTCCGGGCCGACGTTTGAGGCGGTAAAGGTGAACGACCCCTGCCTGTTGATGGTGCCACCGATCACCTTGTCGCCGGCTTTTTTGTCAACCGGTATGGGCTCGCCGGTCACCATTGACTCGTCAATGGAAGAGTACCCTTCAGCAATCGTGCCGTCAACCGGCAGTTTGCTGCCGGGCTTGACAATAATGAGGTCACCGGTTTTGACCTGTTCGACCGGAATTTCGATCTCTTTGCCCTCTTTTTGGACAAGGGCGAATTTTGCCTGAAGACTGATCAGCGTTTCGATGGCCTCACCGGTCTTCAGCTTTGAACGGGCTTCGAGATATTTGCCGAGCAGCACAAAGCCGATTACCACGATGGTCACGTCAAAGTAGGTGTAGTCAGGCGCGTGCAGGAACTCTTTAACTGACGGAATCAGGGTGATGACTGCGCTGTAGATATAGGCGGTCACAGTTCCCATGCCGATGAGCGTGTCCATGCTTGCGGCACCGCTCCTGAAAAACATCACAATCCCGTGCAGGAATGGGGCGCCAGTACGGAAGACCATCCATGTCGAAATCAGCATGAAGAGGATGTTCAGAAGCTCCATGGAGAGGGGCAGGTGCGGGATAACGCGGAAGAACATCGAGCCGATATCCCACATCATCAGAAAAAATACTGCCAGTGAAACGGGCAAAGCAAACTGCACCTTCCGGAGCTGACGCTGCAGCTCCCTCTCTTTTTCCTCCCTTTTTGTTGCGGTATCGGGTACTGCCGCAGCAATTGCCGCAGGAGGTTGTTCGAGCTCAAGGGAGTAGCCGTACTTGTTGACTATCTCATTCAGCGCTTCGGGTGTCAGGCTGTTGCCTTCGAACTCCAGCCTTGCTGTTTCCGTCGCCAGATTGACATTAACCTCTGTAATCCCTTCAACCTTCGAGAGCTTTTTGGTGATGATGGCCGCGCAGCTTGCGCAGTGCATCCCCTTCACATTGTATGTTTTGGTCGTCATTGAAAACGTCTACTGGACGTTGATGACTCCGCGCTGTACACCCATGGCGCAGGTGATCTTGTAGGCACCGGTTTTTTGCGGCGTGAACTCCATGACAATTTTTTTGCCCTTTACCAGAGGTTGCGGCTTGTCCCACAGGCCCGGAATCATGATTTCGCTCATGCAGCCGGTGGCGGTATCGGAGGGGTTAATTTCGATATGAACCTTCTCACCCTTTTTGACCGTAAAGGTACTCGGAGCAATATCATGCGCTTTTGTATAGCCGACCGAAAAGCTCTCTGCACCAGCAACAGCAAAAGAGGAGGCAGGTGAGGCAAGCGTCATAAGCGCGATCATGAGGAGTGGTATTCTTTTCATCTTCATAGGGTTTCTTTGATTAATTCGGACGGTAACAGCTCTCCATAACACTCTTTTTGCTGTTGCCGTTCGGCCAAAGAGGGAAAAATGCCAACTGCTGCGCCAGTCAGACTCTTTCAGCCAGGAAACACTCAGTGCTTCATCCCGGAATGGTGCAAGCGACCCTTTTTCAGATCCCTTTTTTTCATCAGTACAAAGATGACCGGTGTCATGATAAGCACATGCACGGCTGATGAAATCATTCCGCCAATCATTGGCGCGGCAATCGGTTTCATCACGTCAGCGCCCGTGCCCGTTGACCACATGATGGGAATCAGTCCCAGCAGGGCTACCGCTACAGTCATCAGTTTGGGCCGCAGGCGGAGCACGGCTCCCTCAAAGGCCGCATCGTAAATATCCTGCTCGGTGCAGGGGCCATTAAGGAGCTTTTTGTCAAGCGCTTCATGCAGATAGATGACCATCACCACTCCGGTTTCAACGGCAATGCCATAGAGCGCGATAAAGCCGACCCAGACGGCAACCGAGAGGTTATAGCTCAAGGCTGAGACCAGATAGACTCCGCCAACCAGGGCAAATGGCACCGAAAGCATCACCATCGAAGCCTCAAGCACCGACTTGAAGGTGAAGTAGAGCAGGATAAAGATGATCACCATTCCCAGCGGTATGAGTACCTGCAGGCGCTCTTTGGCGCGAATCTGGTTTTCCCACTGTCCCGACCAGGCAACATAGTAACCGGCCGGCAGCTTGAGCTTTTGTTCAAGCACCTGCTTTGCCTCGGTCACAAAACTGCCCATGTCGCGCCCCCGGACGTTCAGATAAACCAGCGACCGCAGCAAGCCACCTTCGCTGTTGATCTCAGGAGCTCCGGTGGTGATTTTCATGGTTGTGACGAGGGAGAGAGGCACCTGGGCGCCATCCATGCTGCCGACAAGAATACGGCCGATTGCCGGGATGTTGTCGCGGTAGTCGCGCAGGTACCGGAGGCGGATAGGGAAGCGGTTTCGTCCCTCAACGGCGGTGGAGAGCATCTCGCCACCAAGGGCGGTCTCAATGACATCCTGAATATCGCCCACACTTACCCCGTATCGGGCGGCAGCCTGGCGGTCGATGTTGATATCAAGATAGTTGCCCCCGGTAACCCGTTCAGCCACAACGTCAGCAGAGCCATTGATCGGCTTGAGAATGCTCTCCGCCTGAAGCGCAAGATCTTTCAGCACATTCAGGTCATTGCCGAAAATCTTGACGCCAAGGTCGGTACGTACCCCGGTCGAAAGCATATTGA
>CAJAOR010000046.1 GCA_903942355.1 uncultured Chlorobiaceae bacterium
CGGTGCAGGGCCAAGAACAGTTCCTTTTTCTGCCGGAAGTTGCTGCTCGAGGGTGTTTCGGCAATACAGTGCGGCAGCTTCAGCCTGTTTTTCATCCTCTGCGCTGCATTCAAATTTTATGAGCCGTGAAGCAGGCGGGTATCGGAGTTCCTTTCGTACAGCTGTTTCGTGGAAAAAAAACTTTTCAAAACTGCCGGCACCTTGCAAAAGCGCGGTAAAAACATCGTTTTCCTTGTTGTAGATCTGCAGGTAGACCTCTCCCGGCAAGGATGCGCGTCCGGCTCGTCCTGCTACCTGGGTGAGAAGGGAAAATGTTCTTTCCGAAGCCCGGAAGTCGGGAATATTGAGGCCGATATCGGCCATAAGCACACCAACAAGGGTTACTGCCGGAAAATCGAGTCCTTTGGCGACCATTTGCGTACCGAGCAGGATGCGCGCCTTGCGGTCGTGAAATTCTTTGAGAATCCTTCCGTGAGAGCCTTTTGCTGAGGTGGTGTCGACATCCATACGCAGGATTTTTTCTTCGGGGAAGAGTACTTGCAGCTCTTCCTGGATTCGTTCGGTGCCACTGCTTTTATAAAAAAGATTGGCTGATGAACATTTCAGGCATGAATCCGTGAAGTTGATGGTATGGCCGCAGTAGTGGCAGCGGAGATGTTTCTGGGCAGCATGGTAGACCAGAGGGATATTGCAGAACCGGCAGAGCGGGATGTGGCCACAGTCAAGACAGAAGATACTTCCTGCAAAACCTCTCCTGTTTTGCAGGAGAATGACCTGCTCGTTTTTTTCAAGGCGAAGTGCTATCTGTTGGTAGAGCAGTTCCGAAATTGATGATGAAGCTTTTGGACTTCCTTTCATCCAGACCAACGTGATGCCTGGCATGGTAGCCCCGTCGACTCTCTCAGGGAGATTGATAAGATTGTATTTGCCGTTGATGGCGTTGCTGTAGGATTCAAACGAGGGGGTTGCTGATCCAAGCACACAGATTGCCTTGCTGAACATCGCTCTCATGATTGCTGTGTCGCGTGCATGGTAGCGAGGATTACGATCCTGCTTGTACGCACTGTCGTGCTCTTCGTCTACAATAATTGCCCCAAGGTTTTCGAGGGGCGCAAAGATTGTTGAGCGGGCACCGAGGGCAATTTTTGTTGTTCCGAGCCGGAGACTGTGCCAGGCATCATATTTTTCCTGGTTGCTCATGGCGCTATGCATAATGGTGATTTTATCATGAAAATGCTCACGGAACCGGCTTGCTGTCTGCGGTGTCAGAGCGATTTCGGGTACCAGAACAATAGCCGTTTTTCCTGCAGCAAGGACCTTTTTCAACAGTTCGATATAGATCAGTGTTTTTCCGCTCCCTGTAACTCCGTGAAGCAGGAATGTCTGGTACTCGCGGGTGCTGAAAGCAGAAATCAGTTGGTCAAGAGCTTTTTGCTGTGAAGCTGTGGGGGTTTTTGAGGGTTGTTGTGCTTCCGAAAATCCGGTCGTGAAGCAGCTTGTTATATCAGTTTGAACTTTTTCTGCAAATCCTTTTTTTACAAGGGCGAGGAGTGTCTCTTTTGAGGTTCCTATGTTTTCGGCAAACGTGAATGCGTCACCCTGAGAGGCCAGAATTTTGAATGCTTCAAGCTGTTTTGGCGAGTTTTTCAGACTCTCCTCTGCATTGTCTGGCAATGATGTGCTCAGTCGATACGATGCTTTTTGTTTCGTTTTTGTGGATGAAAACTTTTTTGTGAGCCGGAGATGCCCTCCCCGCTCAAGCTGGGAAAGGGTGCGATATAACTGTTTTCTGCCGAGTCCCCGTTGCAACTGATGAACCGTGAGCCTTTTTTCTCTGATCATCAGTTGCATGATCGAACGCCGGAGTGCAGTGTTGATGATTTTCGGCTCTTCGGCCTTGAGGGTGAAGCTGCTTATTTCAACGACATCATGAACCGTCGTCCTTACTGCGGCGGGGAGGGCAGCCGTAAGGGTGTCGATTCTTCGGGTGAGATAATAATCGGCCATCCACTCGGTAAGCTGCATGAGAGAGGGGCTGAGGACCGGGCGTCCGTCATAGAGCAGATCCAGTATCTCTACGGTTGCTATCTCGCCACCGTCTTCGTTCGTGAGGCTCAAAATGTATCCGATCGAAACTCTTCCGTTTCCATTTTTCAAAGAGAGAAGCACCATGCATCCCGGCTGGATGTCGTGTTCCAGGGTGTCGGGCACCATGGCGATGAAGGGTTCACCCCTGAATAATTTTTCTGCTGCTATCAGTGCATGCATGGCGATAAATGAAAAAAAGCCAGTACCTGGGGTACTGACTTTTTTATTCAAATCCTTTACGTTCAGGTTTTCAGGCAAGAAGGACTTCAAGAATCCTGTCGCGAATCTCTTCTACCTTTCCAGTCCCCTTAATCCGGTAATAGCGAGGGTGATCGGTGGCTTCGTTCTGCGACAGGCTTGTATAGTATGCAATCAAGGGTGCGGTTTGAGCATGATACACTTCAAGTCGTTTTTTAACCGTATATTCATGATCATCCTCCCTTTGTACCAATGGCTCTCCTGTTTCATCATCAAAGCCCGCTTTTTTTGGCGGATTGAACCGTACATGATAGGTCCGGCCTGAGGTAAGGTGCACGCGCCGTCCGCTCATCCTCTCGACAATATCCTTGTCATCAACATCGATTTCAATAATATGGTCGATGTGGATTCCGTCTTTTATCAATGCTTCAGCCTGATTAAGAGTACGGGGAAAGCCATCGAAAAGGCATCCGTTGGTGCAGTCTTTCTCCGTCAATCGCTCTTTTACGAGGCCGATAATGATGTCATCTGAGACCAGTTGCCCGGCATCCATCACTTTTTTTGCAGCGATACCGAGAGGTGTTCCTGCTTTAACCGCAGAACGCAACATATCGCCGGTGGAGATCTGTGGTATGCCGAGGGCTTTTGAAATATAGTTTGACTGTGTGCCTTTTCCAGCTCCAGGTGCTCCCAGTAAAATAATTCTCATCAAACTGTTTTTAGATGGTTTTTTTTGTAGTAACGATCATTATTTTTGGCTTTTGTAGCCGTGGTTCTTCAGCGGTCGTAGTGGCTGCGGGGGCGCTAGTCAATGATTCGTTCTGTACGTCAGCACCTGAAAGAGGAGAATCGGTAAGGGGGGGAGCCTCAATTTTTGAGGTCGGCTTGAGCTGGATAGTTTGTATAGAAGGCTTCTTCTTGAATTCGATAGTTGTGCCTTTTTGATTGCCTTCAGGCAGTTTATGCTGCAACTGGGCTTCGTTAAAAATCTGCTGCGAAGCGGCGGCATAACCTTGTGTATCCAATGAACGGTATTGGTAATCCTCTTCGTTAATCTGTTCTGTCCTGAATTCAAAATCCATCGCGCCAAGCATCATCCTGATAGTCCTGCGGCTTTCGCCAAGGTCTCCACGTGATTCTATATGGGTCTCTGCTTTGGCATTGACTGTCGTGATCATGCGACCGTTGACATCCTTCTCTTCAAAAAGCCCGAAGGTGACGTTGATTTTCATGCCGAACAGGATAAACGAGCTTACTTCGGCGCGAATGGCAGTCATGCCGCCAACCGCAGTTCTTTCGCTTATCAGGTTCCAGCCAAGCCAGTGATCAATTTTGCTGAGAATAAAATCGGAAATGTCTTTGACGGGCCTGTCGTACCGACGTACCTTCAGTTCATTGAAAACAGGATTTTCGGAGGTATGTGTCGCATTGGTTGTAAGGCCGTATTGCGCTTTGGTAAATTCATTTCTGAACGGAATAAAATCGATCAACTCCATGATTCTTAAGGCGGTTAGTGATTATTGCGGGTTCTGTATGCCGGCTGTTGCCAGTTGGCCGCATGCCGCATTAATGGTTGTGCCGTAGCTCTTTCTGACCGTGACATACAGTCCTGAATTCATGAGGTATTCCTGGAACATGTCTCTGGTAGTGCTATTAACAGGTTTGAATTTAATATTAATGATTGAATTGTAATCAATCAAATTTATTTTGCATAAAAAGGTTTTGGCAAAACGTGCAAGCAACTTTGCGTCGTCCAGAGAGTCGTTGATGCCTTTAAGGAGCAGATAGACAATGGTGACCGGCATCCCGGTTGCAGCGGTATATTCAGAAAGTGATTTTCCCAGCTCTTTAAGTGGATATTGCCGGGCTGCAATAGGCATGAGCGATTCGCGTTTCTGCTGATCGGCGGCATGAAGCGAGACGGCAAGTTTTGTTTTCATTCCTGATTGCCCGAGTCGCTGAATTTCGGGGATTACTCCTACCGTTGAAATCGTTATTTTTTTCTGCGAAAGGCAGAACTGGTAATTTCTTGTCGTCAGGGTTTCAATGGCTTCAATGACGTTGTCGGTGTTCAACAGCGGCTCACCCATTCCCATAAAGACAATGTTGGTGATGGCTTTGCCGGACTCTTTCGATGCAGCCAGCTCGTTGAGGGCATAGATTTGTCCGGTAATTTCACCGGCACTCAGGTTGCGTTTGAATCCCATTCTTCCTGTTGCACAGAAGGGGCATTGAAGCGGGCATCCTATCTGTGAGGAAACGCAGGCGGTCATTCTGTTTTCCGATGCAATGAGTACGCTTTCTACCAGACTCTGGTCGTTCAGTTTCAGCAGGATTTTTTCGGTTGGACTGTCGCAGCTTTCTTCGTTAGACTCCTGATGATCAACAAGGCTTAACTGGTGGATTGAGAAGGTTTCTGAAAGCTTTTTGCGTAACGCAAGACTCAGGATGGTCATGGCGTCAAAACTTGCAGCATGATGGCTGAAAAGCCACTGGTGTATCTGGGTAGCCCTGAAAGAGGGTTCGCCCAGCAGGGCCATTGCCTGCTGTAGTTCCTTGAGAGTAAGATCTGTTATATTTTTCTTCTGTACGGTCATCGAAAGTGGTGATATTATGATAGAAAAAGGTTGTTGGCGTAAGGTACTTGATCCTGATGGTTCTGTATACAAGATAAGCTTCTTCTCGTATTTTTAAGGACGATGAATATTCCTGATGTGCCTGTGCTTGTTCAGGATGGAGGATACAACACGATCTGCCGCTTTGTTATGACCTTTTTGGATGGGCCAGAGCCAAAGGGTGGTGCAGCCGTTGGCGTGGACATAGTGAGGCTGTTTTGGTTGTAAATTAGCTATATTTATGAAACTAAAAGAGGAAGAAATATGGAAAAGAAGTATGAGGTGGGCAGCGATTTTTTTCGTGAAGAGGTTATCGCTGCTATTTTTTATGGATTCCGTAACGTCAAAAACCCCGTTTCGATAACGGTTCATCCTGAGTTCATGATGAGGATTCGGGCTGATTTCAAGAATAAAGTGGTCGCACCAAAACGTGTCGGTGATGTTGAGGTGTTTTTTGGGCTGCCGGTAATTGAGGATGCAACAAAAGATAAGGATCATATCTCTGTAAGTTAGGGCCTGATATTGCCCGGTGCCGGTGCGGCACCCTAAACCAATCACTTTCTCATTCGTCCAGGCCTGTCGATACGGACGGTCAGAGCGGAGAGAGTCCCATAACGTCAACAACTGCAAAGAGGCGCGTTACAAGCCGGATTTGCTCACCTTTCAGCCCTCGAGGATAATCGCTCCCGGCCATGCGCAGGGGGTGCCCTTCAGTTTCATTATCGCGTAAATCCAGCGCATGTGACCAGCCTAGCGGCTAACAATTCTCTGCTTGAGCGCCCCCGAAATCGCACTCATGTGAACACATTGAAGTGCGGAACCTGATAAACGGAACACCAATATCAGTGTTGATGATATTATTCCTCTGTATATTTTTTGTTTTTTTTTGCTATACAGCAGTATTTATTTTGTATATTTTAGCATTGATCATCACGTGTGACAGGGCAGGGTTGCTTCATGCGGTTTGGGATGCCATGGTTGCCACTATCAACAGAGAGCCTCTTCCGGCAGCAATCAGCATCGAGCCGGCGGAGGGTGTCGTGATGAACAACATAGCATAAAAAGGGTATTACGGCTTGCCGCTTCCTCTTCAATAACGCTAAAGAAATAAGCTGCATGTTAAGCCAGGAACAGGAAACAATAAGAGCCGATCTCAAGGCAGCAATAGCCGGAAATGAACAGGAGCTGAGCAAGTTCAAAGCGATGGATACCGCCAATGTGCAACTCTTGCGAACCCTGCTTGAGCAGATTCATGCTCTTGATATCGGCCAAGTGCAAAAAAGAGCGATGGCTGGCAGTTGTCTGCGCCTTCTTGAAACTGCGGTTATGGCAACCAGGCTCAACATCGAACTCACTGAAACAGACGCACACTTTATCTCCTGTCTTGAAAAAAAACATCCGGTTCTCGATAACCGCGAACTCAAAATATGTCTGCTCATCAAGCTCGATTATGACAACCAGGAAATTGCACGAACAGCCAGCATAGCAGCAAGAGGCATGGAAAGCGCCCGTTACAAATTGCATCAAAAGCTCGGGCTTGGCAAAAACGACTCAATCAAGAATTACCTCACCAATCTTGTCGTCTCCTGATTGGTCGAGAAGAGAACACATAAACATCCCCACTTCACTGAAAAAGACAGACGCAAATCTTGTGCAGTTTCAGGTCGCAAAGCGGCATTTCTGCCGTCACGGACTCCAATAGTCGTCCACCCGCCTTTGAACTCCTAGTTCCATTTGTGTCTCTCTCCTGTCGCTTATAAAACAATGCACTAAGAACACTTTTGGCGGTCAAAACTCTTGCGTACATTATTTTTTAAGTACTCTACAAGAAAGGGTGAAATCGGTGTTTTTATGCCAATCCGTAATAGACACAGAGATTGATAAAATGGGATAACGGTTTGCTCTGGATAAGATTAGCATTGTGAGCCTGTAGTCTCCTCTGTTGGTTACAACTCAAAAATCAGCGGATTGGGCGGATAAAAGTAACGGTGATATCCATATGAAGAAGTTCTATATTCAAGGGAAAATCTAATGGTAAAAACCGTTTAGAACATATATCGGCAACAGTGATGTGAATCGCCAGAAATACTTGTTTTACGCATAAGCTTTTTTTAGTTTGGCCGAAGTTTTTGACTGCCAGTTGCTGCTTTTCCCTAATGATATCCAGGAGAGATTATTAATACCGCAACAGAAACCAGCATGGAAATGCTTGAGCTGCAAAAAGAGATGGCTGCACTCAAGGTAAAAATCACTGAAAATGAGAGCGACTTGCATAGAATAGCCCTTATAAACGCTGACAATGCCCCGATATTGCACAATCTTCTTGATCAGCTCCAGACTCTTGAAATTGACTCCAGTCATAAAAGAGTGCTGACGGATATGTGTTTGCGTCTGATCGAAACCGAGACGACAGCTACCCGGCTGAACATCAAACTCTCCGAGATTGAAGCACTTTTTATTTTCAGACTTGAAAAAAAACATCCCAACCTCAGCAATCGGGAGCTTAAGATATGTCTCCTCATCAAGCACGATTATGATAACAAGGAGATAGCCCGGACATCTGCGATCACGAACCGAGGCATGGAAAGCATTCGTTACAAAATCCATAAAAAACTTGGTCTTGAAAAAAACGACTCAATCAAAATATACCTCACGAATCACTTTTTAGGTTGACTGCAAAACGCTCTTCTGTTTTTTCCGCCCATCTCCTCCCGCATTTGCACTAAGCAATACTGTTGCTGTCAGCTTCGTTACCAGGGCGGAGGCAGTGCAGTACGGACGGATGCAAAAAACGGGATAAAATATCGCGTTAATACAGCTCAAGTACGCAGCGGTGTTGCAATTATTTTTTATAGCTATTCTGATAGCCGATAAGAAAAATAATCTGCATTATTAGCAAATGAAGCCATAAGTAACAATCTCCTTTTTTTGTCTGCATGCTTAGAAACCCATGGAAAAATCTCAATGCAGAGACACGGTTGGAGCGTTGTTATGTTATAATAATTGCAGAGACTTTACTTCAATGACGGAATATCGGGAAGCATCAACTGCCAACACAACTGCTCAAATTAACCCTATTACATTCATGCGGAGCGGTTATGCACACTGCCGGATGATCATTGAAGATGGTGGAGCTGTTGATTTTGTTCATTTGGAGGTCAACGAAAGTTATGAGAGGCTGACCGGACTGAGAAATGTGACAGGTCTCAAAATGACTGAGGTTTTGTCAGGCGTAACCGAGTCAAATCCGGAGTTTATCGAAAAGCACAGAAGGGTGGTTGAAACGGGGATTCCTGATCAATTCGAGATTTACCTGAAAGCATTGAACAAATGGTTTGACATTTCGGTCTACAACCCGCGGGAAGGTGAAAGCGTTGCAATCTTCGATGAAATCACTAAGCGCAAACTGACTGAAGATACGTTGATGCAAAGCGAAGAGCGATTCAGATGCCTCTTCGAAAACCACTCAGCGGTCATGATTCTTCTTGACCCTGAAACGGGCAACATCACGAACGCTAACCATGCAGCCGCAGAGTTTTACGGCTGGTCAATTGAAGAGTTGCGACAGATGCGTATACAGCAGATCACCAGTGTCACTCCTGATGAGGTGAAAAGCAACCTAGAAAAATGCCGGACAGCAAAGCAGAACCGTTTTTTATTTGAACACCGCAGAGCAGACGGCTCT
Organism: uncultured Chlorobiaceae bacterium; assembly: GCA_903942355.1. GTDB lineage: Bacteria > Bacteroidota > Chlorobiia > Chlorobiales > Chlorobiaceae > Chlorobium. The sequence continues at coordinate 8,587 of CAJAOR010000046.1, forward strand.
GTCCGCAATGTTGAGGTATTCAGTAATTTTATCGATGTTGCAGGAAAAGAGTTTCTTTATGTCATCATTCACGATGTCACGGAACGCCTGCTTGCTGAAGAGGCTCTGCGGCAAAGTGAAGAGCGATTCAGAAGACTGTTTGAAGGTCACTCGGCAATCATGCTGGTTATACAGCCCAGTACAGGCAACATTATTGACGCCAACCTGGCCGCCGCGGATTATTATGGATGGCGGATTGAAGAGCTCCGGCGGATGCGTATTCAGGAGATCAATACGCTCTCTCCTGAAGAGGTCATAAAAGAGATGGAAAAATGCCAGATTTTAAGACAGAACCACTTTTCATTCCGTCATCGGCGGGCTGATGGGTCAATTCGTGATGTGGATGTCTTCAGCAACA
>CAJAOR010000047.1 GCA_903942355.1 uncultured Chlorobiaceae bacterium
CATCATGACTCTCTGCTCGTCGATCCATCCGCGCGCTGCTGCGGCCTTGACCATCGAGTATTCGCCGGAGACGTGGTAGATCGCTACCGGAGTGTCGAAGCGCTCTTTTGTGCGGTAGACAATGTCAAGATAGGCAAGACCTGGTTTCACCATCACGATATCGGCACCTTCAATGATGTCGAGCTCGATCTCTTTCATGGCCTCATCGGTGTTGCCGGGATTCATCTGGTAGGTGGTCTTGTCACCGAACTGCGGTGCCGAATGGAGGGCGTCACGGAATGGTCCGTAAAAGCTCGATGCATATTTGGCAGCGTAGGAGAGAATACCGACATCGGAGAAGTCAGTGTCGTCAAGTGCTTCGCGGATGGCACCGATACGGCCGTCCATCATATCGCTAGGGGAGACGAAATCAGCTCCGGCGTTGGCATGGGATATGGCCATTTTACAGAGGACCTCAACGGTTTCGTCATTGAGAATAATGCCGTCCCTGACCAGGCCGTCATGGCCGAAAGGAGTGAAGGGGTCGAGCGCGACGTCGGTCATGATACAGAGGTCAGGAACCTTTGCCTTGATGGCGCGAAGGGCCTCCTGGATGATACCATATTCATTGTATGCTTCGCTGCCGTCTTCGGTTTTGGTTTCCGGAATACCGAAGAGATCGATGGACTGAATACCGAGATCCCAGAGCTCCTGGCACTCTCTTACTGCCTGATCGATGGAGTAGCGGAAGCTGCCCGGCATGGAGGAGACCTCTTCTACAACGTTGGTTCCCGGACAGACGAAAAGCGGGTAGACCAGATCATTGATAGTCAGGTTTTTTTCCTGCACCAGATTTCTGATTGCGGCGCTTTTGCGGAGTCTTCTGGGTCGCTGGACAATATTGAGTAAATTGAGCTGGCTCATGGCTTAGGAGAAATTATGGTTTTAAAAAGGCTAAAAATACGAAAATCCATGAACATCACGAAGCATTTCACCGAGCCAATATGTTTGCTTTTGCAGTATTGAACAAAAAAGGTTACATCAAAAAACTCATCATGATGCCGGCTGCGACGGCCGAGCCTATTACGCCTGCGACGTTTGGCGCCATGGCATGCATGAGCAGATGATTTTCGGGGTCAGCTTTCAGTCCCTCTAACTGAGCTACACGGGCGCTTTCAGGCACAGCCGCGACTCCTGCAGCACCGATAAGCGGGTTGATTTTGTTATCACCGGAAAGAAAAAGGTTCATAAACTTTGCAAACAGGATTCCGCCGGCTGTTGAAAACATAAACGCCGTTGCGCCAAGGACGAAAATAAGCGCGGAACTGTGCGAGAGAAATGTTGTTGCTTGTGTAGACGCTCCGATGGTAACGCCAAGAATGATGGTGACAATGTCGATCATGGCATTTTTGGCTGTATCGGCAAGACGTTTTGTGACCATTGATTCCTTGAGCAGATTGCCCAGAAAAAGCATACCAAGCAGCGGCAGTGATCCGGGAGCGATAAAACCAGTCAGGAGCAGGCCGAATACGGGGAACATGACTTTTTCGATTTTGGTAACCGAACGTGGCGGTTTCATTTTGATTTTGCGCTCTTTTTCCGTGGTCAGAAGGCGCATGATCGGCGGCTGAATCAGCGGGACAAGCGCCATGTAGGTGTAGGCAGCAATGGCGATGGAACCGACAAGATGCGGAGCGAGCCGGGAGGAGAGGAAGATGGCCGTCGGTCCGTCAGCACCACCGATGATGCCGATCGAAGCGGCTTCCGGATTGGTAAAGCCGAGGGAGATTGCTCCGAGATAGGTCATGAAAATCCCGAGCTGTGCCGCTCCTCCAAGCAGGATAAGCTTTGGATTTGAAATCAGCGGCGAGAAATCGGTCATGGCTCCGATTCCGAGAAAAATCAGGGGAGGAAAAATTCCTTTCAGTACGCCCTGGTAGAGGTAGTTCAAAACACTTCCATCCTGGTAAATGCCTAGTGCCATTCCGCTATGCTCAAGAAACGGGGTATTGCCGATCAGGATGCCGAAACCGATCGGAACCAGAAGAATTGGTTGATATTCAAAGCGGATGGCCAGATAGATGAACACCATTCCGACAAGAATCATCAGCAGGTGGCCCGGTGTTGCATTAGCAAAACCGGAATACCCGAAAAACTGTACAAGTCCGTCCATAATGGTTTTATTCAATTTCTATCAGGATATCTCCCTGCATGACTGTATCGCCTACCGTTACCCTGACTGTCTTGACGGTACCGGCTTTTTCTGCAAAAATATTGTTTTCCATTTTCATTGCTTCCAGAACCAGAATGGGCTCTTCGCGTTTTACCTGTGAACCGGGCTGGACCATGAGGGCTATAATGGTACCGGGCAGCGGCGCCTTGACGATGCTCAGCCCTGGGGTGTTGAGCTGCTGCGGCGGTTTCAATGGCGTTGGCGGGGTATAGCGGACCAGTTTCGGGGTCTGTGGCCTTTTGATCTCCTGACCAAGCTGAACCTGATATGAGGTGCCGTTCACTTCGATTTCGGCATTGTTCTCCTCAAGAGATTTTATCTCGACATTGTAGCGGTTTCCGCTGATCGTGAATTTATATTTTCTCATCCTTGAAACCCTTTGAAATTAATGACATTGTAGATTTTTGAATTCCAGGGCGAATAGC
>CAJAOR010000048.1 GCA_903942355.1 uncultured Chlorobiaceae bacterium
CCCTACATTTGGATGTTCAAAGGGTTTTTGCGTATCGGCCGTGCAGCTTACACCGGGTTCAATATGGTCGCCTTGCCAGCCGAATGCCGGATCACCAACCTGAATGTTCAGGGTAATGCCCCCGATCGAAGGAAGAAGAAAAGGTTTGCCTTGATGGTCAACCTCCCAGTTTCCGCGGGTTCTGGGCTGTCCTGGCTGGCATTGCAGGAGAAACTCTACAAGATATGGTGTATTGGTGTTGAGCATGAATTCACTGGATGATGGAGTTGAAAGGAGCAAAAAAAAATGTCAGGGATGCGGCGCATCGAATCCCGGACGAAGAAAGGAGCGCGCGGCGGGAAAAACAACTTCAACTGAACGGCGCAGCCGGTCAAGGTGAAGAAGAATCGACAAGGTGCTGTCTTCGAGGGCAGGATACTCTCCGTAAAGCAGGCTCCATGCCGCAAGTGAGCGGTCCATGGCTATCAAGGCTACTTTGGCTGTGCCGCAGGCATCAGTGCCTAATTCGCTCTCTGCAGCAACAGACTGGCTTAAACGGCCTTCAACAGCCCTAACAATTTTTGGATAGATGAAATATTGATAGTGCCGGATAACCTGTATCGGCTCTTCGAGAAAAAGAGGGGGGCTTGCAAGGAGAGATTCACCGGTTTCAGGCAGCTCATCAGCCGCTGCGAACCATTCGTTAACCATGCCTGCATAGAGCAAGGCCGCACTCGCAGACGGATGGTCACGGGCATCCCGCTGGAGACTCTCGGGCGGGGTGGAGAGTGCCGTTTCTTTCTGCAGCTCTTCGGGGTCAATACCTTTGCTTGCCGCAATTTTCCGGATAAGACGCATGGCCTGCACCAGTGCTTCGCCCATCTCCTGCCAGAACTGCAAGTTCAATGCATCAAAATCCTGCAGCGAATTGCCTCGACCTGTTTCTTCGGCTTCAATACGAAATTGGAGGCAACGCGATGTGAAGGCACAACGCTCGCACCAGCGATCGCAATAGATAGAGATGCCTGGAATCAGCTCTGGTTCAGCGGCCATTACTCACCCGTGTTTACTGTTCGATTTCGCTTGCCTGAAAGATAGTGACAAAACAACACAGGGCGCATCGAAATGCGCCCTGTGTTGCCTAAAAAAACCGCCCTGTGACTGGGAAATAATTTAAAGAGGAGTTACATCTTCAGCCTGAAGGCCCTTTGCTCCCTGTGTTACTTCCATCATAACTTTCTGGCCTTCAACAAGAGTTTTGCGTCCGGTGCCATTGATAGCACTGTGATGCACAAAAACATCCTTTCCGCCTTTCTGTTCGATAAAGCCGTAACCTTTTTCTTCGTTGAACCATTTGACGGTTCCTTCAACCTGAGTACCCATATCTACCTCTTTTTATTTTTGCCAGTTAAACTTGGCGTTACAATGAGCGAACCTCGACATGAGGCGCTCAAAAATCAATTTGTTTTTTATAAGATTAATTTACTCACTTTAAGCTAAATCAAAAAGGAAGTTCTATAGTTTACGCTACTTTTTTGACATTGACAAAAAAAAACCAGGAAGCACCCTCAAAGAGCTCCCGGATAGCTATAAAGCCAATGACGTAACCTCCTACTTGATTGCCCAGAGCTTGATTTTGCGGTCATCGCTTCCGCTGACAATTATTGTTCCATCAGGAGAGACATCAACAGACTGCACTTCAAGCACATGACCGCGATAGAGATGGATCTGTTTTCCGGACTCCACATCCCAAAGCCTTACCGTTTCGTCATTTGCTGCACTGACAACCTTGGTGCCGTCAGGAGAGAAACAGACGCTCCGGACAGCATCCTGATGACCTTCAAGCACCTTCAGAATCTCTCCGCTTGCAGCATCAAGAATCTTGACCTGGGCATCACGTCCGCAAAAAGCAATGAGCTTGTCGTCCGGACTAAAGGCCAAGGCGTGCGAGAGCCTGTCGTTGGTTTTGAAGTTAGCAATATTTTTGCCGCTTTCAACATCCCAGATTTTTACAACCGGTTCCTCGCCGCAGCTTGCAATTGTTTTGCCGTTATGGCTATAGGCAAGGCATTCAATATATGATTTATGGCCAAGAAGCCTCGAAAGTTCTTTTCCTGTTTCAACACTCCATAGCCGGATTGTGGTATCACGTGAACAACTTGCCACGATCTTGCTGTCGGGGCTGAACGCTACCATACGGACTGCCGTATCGTGACCTTTGCAGACATGCAGGCACTGGCCGGTTGCAGCATCCCAGATTCTTACCGTACTGTCGGTGCTTCCGCTTGCAAGGAGTTTGCCGTCGCGGCTGTAATCAATACACTCAACCCAGGTCTCGTGCCCTTTCATGGTGTGCAGGCATTGACCGGACTGCACATCCCACAGCTTCACTGTTTCATCAAAACTACCGCTGACCAGTTTTTTGCCATCAGTGCTGAACTTGACACCCAGCACCCGGTCGAGATGACCTTCCATCGTTTTTATCAGGTTGACGTCTTCATTAACTTTTGGAAGTTTCAACTCTAC
>CAJAOR010000049.1 GCA_903942355.1 uncultured Chlorobiaceae bacterium
AAGGATGAGGACGGCTATATCTGGATCATGGGACGTGTCGATGATGTGGTCAACGTTTCAGGTCACCGCCTCGGCACCAGTGAGGTCGAAAGCGCCCTGGTATCGCATGAAGCCGTTGCTGAGGCAGCCGTTGTCAGCCGTCCTGATGAGCTGAAAGGCAATGCCCTCGTAGCCTTTGTTACCCTTAAAGATGAATATGTCGGCGACATGACACTCCGTGAAGCCCTGCGCAACCACGTTGCCAAGGAGATCGGGCCTATTGCCAAGCCTGACGAAATCAGATGGGCCAAAGGTCTTCCAAAAACCCGCAGCGGCAAAATCATGCGCCGTCTCCTTCGTGAACTTGCCACAAGCAATGAAATCAAGGGGGATGTCACCACGCTGGAAGATTTCGGTGTTCTTGAAAACCTTCGCGATCAGGAAAACGACTAAGCCCCACGCCTTGCCGTTCTTTTATCGCCTTACAACCTTCATAAAGCGCAGCTTCCAACTGCGCTTTATGATTTTTTGACTTTAAGCGCTTCGGCTTTACCCAGTAGATTAAGCCCCAGATACTCCCCAATGAAAACAACTCTCATGAAAACCAGGAATATTGCCATTCTGCTGCTCGGCTTCGCACTTACCCTCGGCGCCTGCAAGAGCCAAAACAAAAAGGAAACTAACGGCACGTCTGCCACAGAAGGCAAAAAATCGGGAAAACTCCTAGAGCCAGAGATGCTCATCAGCAAGGGTGACGCTGCGGAACTCCTCGGTGAAGACGTCCAGGAGGGGAAAAAAAGTGAAACCGAGGTTGTCGGCATGAAACTCTGCATGTACAATGCCCTAAACCCGTCATCAAACCGCTATCTTCAGGTATCGCTCACCCAAGACTCGTTCATGCCTCCCAAAGGGGTGGGCACCGAGACGATATACCGTGAACTAAAAAAGATGTTCGGCGGTTCAAAAACCAATGTTACGAAACTCGGCAGTGAAGCCTTTATCGCAGCCGGTGGCTTGTATCTTTTCAAGGATGGCTACTACATTATGATCTCCGCAGGCAATAATTCCAGGAACCAGGAGACAATCGCCATCCTCAAGGCGGCAGGGAGAAAAGCTCTCGACAAACTCGAAAAGATCAGATAAAGCTTGGCTTCATATCCTATAATTGCCATGACAAAAGGATGCGCTCTGCCTGGCGCATCCCTTTGTCATTTGCACGAAGAGCAATGGCTCTTCAGAATATCTTGCAATCAATCAATTCAGCTGCCAGATCGTAAAGTTGAGACATGACGCAAAGGTCACCCACAAGAGATAGGGAATCAGGAGATACCCCGAGAGCGGATAAACCGCTTTAAACTTCACGATAGTCAGCACAATCGACGTCCAGAGCAGAACAATCACCACCAGCGCAAACAATGGGGAGTGAAGTCCGAAAAATACGGCCGACCAGGCAAGATTCAGCAAAAGCTGAACGCCGAAGACGATAAGAGCGCCCTGTATCTTTGTTGTTTCAGACCTCCGCTGAACAACGAGGTAGAGAGCAATGCCCATGAGAAGAAAGAGCAGACTCCACGCTGGAGGAAAAAGCCAGTCCGGCGGATTCCATGAAGGTTTGTGGAGCACATGGTAGTACCACTCAGAACCCGGCAGGGGCGTAAAGGTGCTGCCCGCATAGGCAAACACGAAGCACAAGCCAACAGAGAGTGCAAGCTTTGGAATGTTGAGTTTCATTATAATCAGGGTTACGGTTATCAAATGATTACATCACGATAACATGATGAACAGATATATCTTACCCATAATTCCCCTTCCGATAAAGATGCAAATTATTTGGCCTGCTCAAAGCGCCTTTAGCCCTTATAGGTACTCTCTCGAAGAAATGCTATATTCGAATCCACTTAAATTTCAATTTTTACAGGTACATGGGAGAACAAAGTAACGAGCTGCAAACGGCGATCAGAGCGGCTCATGCTGCAGGAGCAATCACCCTTGAAAAATTCGGAGAACTCACTCATCTTGAAATCCAGCCAAAAGATTTCAAGGATTTTGTCACGGATGTCGACAAGGCCTGTGAAGCGGCAATCAGCTCAATAATCACCGAAAGTTTTCCTGAAGACAGCATGCTCTGCGAAGAGGGCACCGTCATAAAAGGCTCTTCCGGAAGAACCTGGATTGTCGATCCTCTTGATGGAACCCTTAACTTTATCCACTCCTTTCCTGTTTTCTCCATAAGCATTGCACTGAAAAAGCATGATGACCTGCTCGCCGGTGTTGTCTATCAGCCCGTCCTGAAGGAGCTCTTTACCGCCGAACGCGGTCGGGGTGCTTATCTGAATGGAAAACAGATTGCCATATCAAACCGCACCGAAAAGGAGAGTTTTTTGATGGGAACCGGCTTGCCGTTCAAGGAGTATCACTATCTGGAATCTTATATCAATATGCTGAAAGAGGTCATTCACGATTCTGCCGGTATCCGGCGTGCAGGGTCGGCAGCCCTTGATTTGGCCTATACCGCCTGCGGCCGGTTTGACGGCTTTTGGGAATACAAGCTCTTTCCCTGGGATTTTGCGGCTGGAGTCCTGCTGGTCCGCGAAGCGGGAGGAACGGTCACCGACTTCAGCGGTGATTCCGATGTCTTTCAACGGCAGAGCATTATTGCCGGCAACAATATAACGCACCCCCTTCTGCTTGAAAAAGCACTGAAGCACTTCACGCAACAGACAGCAGTGACAGCAAGGGCGAAGTGAATTGTCCTGATTTACCTTTTGCAATAAAGCAGAAGAGAGAGGCTCATTAATGCGTCTGATTTGAACAGGAAATGGTTCTTTAGTATCTTGAAAATCAGCAGTTTTTTTCATTACAGTTTGTCTTCATTTCCTGCACGGTTCAAGCCCAAGCAGGAGCAACGATTCCACTATGCTCATTCATCAGCGTACGCTTCAAAAAGTAGTTTCTCTTTCAGGTACCGGACTGCACACCGGCAAAGAGTGCATTATCACCTTTAAACCTGCACCGGTAAACTATGGCTATCGGTTTGTACGTACCGATATTGACAACAGTCCCGAGATACCCGCCCTGATAGAGAATGTCGTTGATGTCTTGCGGGGAACCACCATTGAGGTCGATGGGGTAAAAGTCTATACCACCGAACACGTTCTTGGCGCTCTTTACGGTCTCCAGATCGATAACTGCCGCATTGAAATGAGCGGGCCGGAACCACCGCTCATGGACGGAAGCTCGCGCCCTTTTGCCGAAGCATTGATCGAAGCAGGATTTCAGGAACAGGAAGAACCGAAAAATTACCTGGTCATTGATGACACCATTGAATACCATGATGCTGAAAACAGCGTGGATATTGTAGCGCTGCCGCTCGACAGCTTCAGAATAACGGTCATGGTGGATTACAATAATCCGGCACTCGGCTCACAGCACTCAGGTCTTTTTGACCTTGACAAGGAATTTTTAAACGAGTTTTCAGCCTCCAGAACCTTCTGTTTTCTGAGCGAAGTTGAAGCCCTTGCAAATCAGGGTATCATCAAGGGCGGTGATGTTGACAACGCCATTGTCATTCTCGACAAAACCATGGGAAAAGAGGAACTTGCCGACCTTGCAAAGAAGCTCGGCATAGAGAGCGGAAATCTTGTGCTGGGCGATAACGGCATCCTCAACAACCGGGAGTTGCGCTTCAAGAACGAGCCGGCACGCCATAAGCTGCTCGACCTTCTCGGCGACATTGCACTCCTGGGCATGCCGCTCAAGGCCCAGGTACTCGCCGCCCGTCCCGGCCATGCATCGAATGTGGAATTCGTCAAGCAGCTTAAAAAATATGCCGATCGCAACAAGCTTGCAAGACAATACCAGCACGAGAAAAAAGCGGGCGTTATTTTTGACATCAACGCGATTCAAAAGATCCTCCCCCATCGCTATCCCTTCCTTTTGATCGACAAGATCGTGGAGTTCAAACTCGACGAAAAAATAGTATCGATCAAAAACGTCACCATCAACGAACCCTTCTTCCAGGGCCATTTTCCCGGAAATCCCATCATGCCAGGCGTGCTCATTCTAGAAGCCATGGCCCAGACTGGCGGCATCATGATGCTCAACGGCAACGACAATATCCAGGATAGCGTCGTCTACTTCATGGGTATCGACAAGGCCCGCTTCCGCAAGCCGGTGCTTCCGGGCGACACACTTGTCATTGAAGCAATCCTGACCAACAAGCGCAGAAACGTCTGCCAATTTGACGCAAAAGCCTTTGTTAGGGGCGAGCTGGTCTGCGAAGCATCACTCATGGCCACCGTGGCACCAAAAAGCAAGTAATTCCCGGTCACCCTCACACACGGTTCGCCCCCGCATCTCTGAATGCCGGGCGCACCGTGACAATATTCACAGCTCAGTGTCTCTTGGCAAAAGTAAGAGATAAAAGCCACTTAAAGGGCTTGCCGCAATCCCGTCTCCACATTCCGTCAACAAGTTATCAACATTCCGCAGCCGCCAGAATAAAGCGCGTTAACACATATAAAATATTACAAAATAAGCGCTTACAAAATAATGGCATCAATATTTTCACGGCTTGTGCAAAGTTGTCAATATCAGGACGGTACGGATTGCTCGCCGCTAAACAGGCAGTCAAGAAAAGGATAAGGAGACAATAAACTCCTTGAGAGAGAAGAAAATGTCTGCTGAAAATTAGGCCTTGTACTCCATCCCCTTGTGGATTTTGAAAAATCTCACGCAATAAAGAAGAAAAGAGTAAAGAAGCATGAAGGCGGAGAGGTACAAAAAGAACTCTTTCACCGGGTACTGCTTGAAAAAAGCGTGGGGCCAGACCATAGACCAGACAATAGCGATGAACATCATGGAGACAAAGCCAACTGCCCACTTCCCCGGCCAGAGAGAGGTAGTCACCACTGAATGACGAAATTTTACATACCCTGCACCGACAAAAATCAGGATATCGCGGAGCACGGCAAAAAGCACAAACCACAGGGGAAGCTGGCCAATCCAGAGAAAATAGAGTGCCACACTGGCAAGGCAAAGCTTGTCGGCAAGGGGATCAAGAATTTTACCCATCTCTGAAACCTCATTCGTCCACCGGGCCGCCTGGCCGTCGAACCAGTCAGTCAGAACCGCCACAATCATAATGACAATGGCGATGTAATGATGACCGGTATGAAAAAAGTAGAGAAACCAGGGTATCAGGAGTATTCTCAAAAAACTGAGAAAATTCGGGAGATTAACGATACGACCTTCCACAGTTATAAATTTAGTATTGAGTCTCGGACACTCTTGTTAAGACAAGAAACTGCTTTCTTTACACAAACGATACTAACGGATAACCAGATCCGGTGAAGCCCGAACAAACTTCGACCAGTTATTCCCCCCTTTTCGGCTCTTTCCCGTAGGAAAGAAAAGCTCCCGACTTTCTCCCCTGAGCAGATCGCACAACGCAATCCCCAAGGCATCAGTAACATCATAAGGCTCGGGAACCGGACTGAGAGCAAGCATCCTTCCAACCATAAATGCAACCTGCTCCTTGCTTGCAGCCCCTTTTCCGGTTACGGCCGATTTCACCTCACGGGGAGCATACTCATGCAACAAAAGATTCCGGTTCATTGCAAGCGCAATAACCGCACCCCGAACCTGACCAAGTTTCAATGCCGACTGCACATTCCTGCTTAAAAAAGCGGTTTCAAGAGCAACCCGTTCAGGCCGGAAATCAGCTATCACCGTCTCAAGCTCCCTGTATATCTGGCCAATCCGCTCAGGATGACTGCTGCCGGCATGAAGCCGGATAACACCGCATGCAAGCACCGCAAAACCTCCGCAATCCTCATGAATCACACCATAACCGGTTATGCGGCTTCCAGGATCAACCCCAAGCACAACCACTCTTCTAGTCGTTTAAGCTGCTCATTGCACTCTCGCTGATCTCCATGTTGGTGTAAACCGCCTGTATATCATCATTGTTTTCAAGCGCATCAATCAGCTTGATCACTTTCCGGGCATCCTCAGCTTCAAGCTCGATATAATTTTCCGGAATCAGATCAATTTTTGCATTCTCATAAGCGATAGCGGCATCGTCAAGCACTTTTTTGACACGTTCAAGATCCTTGAAATCAGTTATGACGGTCAAATAGTTATCATCATCGCTACCAAGATCTTCAAGACCGGCATCAAGCAGAATTTCCATAAGCTGATCCTCGCTGGCAGCAGACTTCAGAATATCAAGCGTCCCCTTGCGCTGGAACATCCACGCAACACTGCCGCTTTCACCAAGCGAGCCATTGTTGCGGCTCATGATGTGCCGGATATCGGCAACAGTACGGTTCCGATTGTCCGTTGCCGTCTCAATAATCAGCGCAATCCCTGCCGGGCCATACCCTTCATAGGTAATCTCATCCCAGATAACACCCTCAAGTTCGCCTGTTCCCTTCTTTACCGCACGCTGGATATTGTCCATCGGCATGGAATTGTCCCTTGCCGTATCAATTGCAAGTCTGAGACGAGGATTACCTGAGGGGTCACCTCCACCCATTTTTGCCGCAATCGTAATCTCTTTAACCAGTTTGGTGAACAAACTGCCTCTTTTCTGATCGGTAACGGCTTTTTTTCTTTTAATGGTTGCCCATTTGCTATGTCCTGACATAATAAAAAATGGTGATTTATTATTCCTCCAGATGCCCGCCTATGATAATAGATTTATTTTCTTTAAATAAAATCAAATCTGACGGTATTCGTGTAATTTACCAACAAGTAAAAACAATGACAAACGTGTTGATCGCCTATCAGGGTGAACCGGGAGCTTACAGTGAAATAGCTGCGCTCCGGATTGGAGAGCCAAAACCATTCGAATCATTTGAGGAGGTTTTTGCATCTGTTGAAAACCACGAGGTCAATTATGCCGTCATTCCGATAGAAAACTCTCTGGGCGGTAGCATTCATCAAAACTATGACCTTCTGCTCCAGCATCCGGTTATTATTGTCGCTGAAACGTTTGTCAAGGTAAAACACTGTCTGCTCGGTATCCCAGGTTCATCAATAGAGGGGGCCTCGAAGGTACTCTCACACCCCCAGGCGCTGGCCCAGTGCCGAAACTTTTTTGCCACTCACAAAAACCTGAAGGCCGAAGTAGCCTATGATACCGCAGGCAGCGCAAAAATAATTGCCGCAGAAAAAGATTCCACAAAACTTGCCATTGCCTCAAAAAGAGCCGGGGAGCTCTACGGGCTTGAAATCCTGCAGGAAAACCTGGCCGATGAAGAGTGGAACATTACCCGGTTTTTCTGTATTACCCATGCAAATAATCCAGAACCCTTGCAGCTTAAAATAAAACCTGATACCGCGCAGCACAAAACCTCTATTGCGTTCACACTCCCGAACGAACAGGGATCGCTGTTCAAGGCACTGGCCACCTTTGCCATGCGTGATATTGACCTGACAAAAATCGAGTCAAGACCGTTCAGGAAAAAAGCGTTTGAGTATCTCTTTTATGTCGATTTTATCGGTCATCAAAACGATCGGAATATTCAAAACGCACTTTGTCATCTCAAAGAATTTGCCACCATGCTGAACGTTCTTGGAAGTTACGGAGTAGTTTCAGAATGAACCATAGACAACTAGACTTCTTTTCCACTGCTACCGTGGCGGAGACAATTGAAAAACCGGCACCCGTGACCGAAAAGCCATCGCTCTTTCTGCTCGACGGCATGGCCATCGTCTATCGGGCATTTTTTGCCTTGCAGCGGGCAGGCATGACCAGCAGGGACGGCATGCCGACCGGCGCTATTTACGGCTTTACGTCTACGCTGCTTAAAATCTTTGAAACTTACAGACCGCATTACCTCGCAGCAGTATTTGACAGCAAGGAAAAAACCTTCCGGCACGATCTTTACCCGTTATACAAAGCCAATCGACCAGCGCCACCCGAAGATCTCATCATGCAGCTTGATGCCATCTTCGAGCTTCTTGATGCCTTCGACATTCCGCTCATCAAAACCCCCGGATATGAGGCAGATGATCTTATCGGTACAGCCTCCCATACATTCAGTCAAACTTGCCAGGTCTATATCGTCACTCCCGACAAGGATCTTGCCCAACTGGTTCACGACGGAGTGAAAATCCTCAAACCCGGCAAAAACCAGAATGAGCTTGAGTTGCTCGGGACAACGGAGATTATCGAACAGTTCGGGGTTTCGCCTGAGCTCTTCACCCAGTTTTTGACTCTCACCGGTGACACCTCCGACAATATTCCCGGTGCTAAAGGGATTGGCCCGAAAACAGCCGTCTCCCTGCTTCAGAAATACGGTTCCCTGCAAAATATATACAATCATCTGGACGAGATCTCCCCTAAAAACCGCCACAGCCTTGAGGAATTTAAGCCCACACTCGACCTGATAACGAAACTGGTCACCATCCGCACAGATTTGCAGATTGACGTTACCCTCAAACAGCTTGCCTGCGGGTTGCCTGACCAGAATAAGCTGTTCCCGCTCCTGCAAAAACTTGGTCTTAAAACCATTGCTTCAAGAGTGCCCTCTCTTTTTGGAGAGCTACCGCAACATTCTTCAGCAACCGTTCCGCCCCATGAAGAGCCGGCCAATCCTGATGATGGCCAGGCGCCCTCGCTTCGATCCCCTCAAGAGGGCGCTGACTACGCCATTGTCGACACAGAGAAAAAACTTCAGGACCTTTTGGACTCGCTTCAGCTCGCCCGGCGGATCGCCGTCGATACGGAAACCACCAGTCTTGATACCTTTGAAGCCGAACTGGCAGGCATATCAATCTCCGTCGAAGCTGGAAAAGCCCGATTTATCTCCTTTTCAAAGAGCACGCTTGAGCGAAAAAAAACACTTGAAGCCCTCAAGCCGCTGCTTGAAAATGCCTCTTTGCCAAAAACCGGACAAAACCTCAAGTACGACATTCTTGTTCTGAAAAAATATGGCATAGAACTCTCTCCTGTTGAATTCGACACCATGCTTGCAAGCTATGTGCTCAATCCAGAAGAAAAGCACAATCTCGATGACCTGGCGGCCCACCATCTCGGTTACCGAACAACAACCTTTGACGAATTGGTCGGCACAGGAAAAATGAAGCTGCATATTTTTGAGGTAGAGCCTGAAAAGCTCTCAAATTATGCCTGCCAGGATGCCGATCTTGCCCTCCAGCTTGAGGAGGTATTCAGGAAAAAACTTGAACCGGAAAAAGAGCTCCTCTGGATCTGCGAAAACATTGAATTCCCGCTGGTCTCCGTGCTTGCAGCAATGGAATACGCCGGCATATGCATCGACACCGCGCATCTGGCAAAAGCCTCTGACCGGGTCAAAAATGAGCTCGAACTGCTGACAGCAACCATTTATGGCCGAGCAGGCTCCGTTTTCAACATCGATTCCCCGAAACAGCTTGCCCATATCCTCTTCAATGTTCTTGCAATTCCGCCAAAGAAAACAACAAAAACAGGTTACTCAACCAATGTCGAAGTGCTTGAAGAGCTGGCTGCACTCTATCCCATAGCACGTGACCTCCTCGAATACCGGAGCCTCCAGAAACTCAAGACAACCTATATCGACGCATTGCCAAAAATGGTCAATCCCCAAACTGGCAGGCTGCATACCTCTTTCTATCAATTTATCACGGCAACAGGGCGGCTCTCTTCCTCCAATCCGAACCTACAGAACATTCCCATCCGCAGCACTCTCGGTAAAGAGATTCGCCGCGCATTTATCCCCTCATCTCCAGACAAATGGCTTCTCTCGGCCGATTATTCCCAGATTGAGCTGAGAATTGCCGCTGAAATTTCCGGTGATCCGCAGCTTCTTGAAGCCTTCCGCAACCGCGAAGACATTCACACTGCAACCGCAAAGGTAATTTTCGGCACCAATGAGATTACCGGCGATATGCGGCGCAAAGCAAAAGAGGTGAATTTTGGAGTCCTATACGGCATAATGCCTTTCGGCCTCTCTCGAAGACTCAATATTCCCCAAAAAGAGGCCAAGGCCATTATCGACACCTACATCTCAAAATATCCAGGGCTTTTCGACGCATTGCAGCAGATTATTGAAACCGGAAGGGAAAAAGGGTA
>CAJAOR010000050.1 GCA_903942355.1 uncultured Chlorobiaceae bacterium
ACCTAACCTGATCGATAAGTAATAAAAAAAGCCCTCAACTTATAGGATAAAGTGTTATATTAAAATGGGTAACGTCGAAATTACCACCCAATAGAACACAACCAAATAGGTAGAGAGCTTCATGGCAAAAGATACACGGTTTCGGGATAAAAAGGAACAGAAAATAAGTGCAATTCAGCCAACTGATGAACGCTTGACTGGAAGAGCCGGATTGGCCCTGTTTGAGGCATATGTTCGCAGCATCCAGATTTTGCCTCTGATTGATCGTTGGTTTGGCTCAATGCGCAAAAACAGCAAAGGTCTTGCCATCACTGAGTTGTTTGTTCAGTTGTTCTGCTTTTTCATGGATGGCACCAGTCGCCACATCACTTGGTTTGATCATCTGAAGGTAGATGAGAGTTATGCTGGAGTAATTGGCAGCAGCAATTTGGCTTCGTCTCATACGATCAAACGATTGTTCAGCAAGTTTTCGTATGTGCGTGGATTCCTGTTTCGGCGACTGCTTCAGCACCTCTTCATCTGGAGACTCAAGATCACGAAGCCGGAGGTCATTGTACTCGGCATGGATACCATGGTACTCGACAATGATGATGCTCTGAAACGGCATGGTGTACAACCGACCTACAAGCAAGTCAAAGGATTTCATCCCCTGCAGCTAAACTGGGGCCGATACTTTGTTGACGCAGTATTCCGGGGAGGCAAGAAGCACTGCAATCATGGTGATACCGCCGATAGTATGCTACTTTATGTCGTTGAGAAAATCAGAAAAGAGTACCGTGCTGATGTACCGATTATCGTACGCATGGATGCTGGCTTTTTTGATCATGAGCTGTTTGAAATTATGGAGTACCTCAACGTCGGCTACTACTGTGGTGGCAAGCGCTATAACAATGTCAGGAATGCCGCAGCTTTAGCCACCGACTGGCTTTCTTTTACCTCCAAGGACAACAAGGAAATCTGGGAGTATACTGAATTCAAAACCAGACAGGGAGGCTGGCATAAAGCCCGCAGAACCATTTATAGCCGCTTGATCCAGAAAGGCAGGCAATTAGCTTTGCCGGGTCTGGACAAGGACAGCGTCATCATCACGAATCTCGGAATGGGTGGCCAAATTGACGAACTGATCCGTAAGGCTGGCCAAGGCGATCTCTTGACAGCGCATACTATTCTTGCCGAGTATCATCAAAGGGGCGCTGATGAACTGGCCAACAGAGCCCTGAAAAACTTTGGGCATGAGCAGTTACCTTTCAAGCGTTTCGCCGCTAACACAGCCTGGTATTATCTGATGTGTGTGAGCCATAACCTATTTGAAGCGTTCAAGGAAGATGTCAGTGCTCCAGTCATTTCGGTAAGCGTGTATGCTGATACCTTCCGTCGTCAGCTTATAGATACTGCTGGCAAGATTGTCCGCCATGCGGGGAAACTGATTATGAAAGTACCACGAGCTACCTTTGAACGATTACAGTTGGATCGTTTGTTTGCAGCCTGTCAGAGTGCGCCGGTAATGAGCGGTTAAACAACCCTGTCTTGACGGGAGAGAGCCTCATGTATCATGGGAGAGGTACGCTCGGCAAGAGCAGAAACCGTGTTAATGTATTGTGGAACGTATGTTTGCCAGTCAATTCACGGGGAAAACAGGCCTTGCTCAATGTCCAGATAATGATTTCTGATCGTTTCAGCTATCGCTATCGTATTATTGAATTTTATGGCGCTCTGAACTGTCTGGATTATTACTTATCGCTCAACTTAGGTTATAATAAAAGGTTTATGCAGAAATTTTCGTGATTTTATCTTGCGGGATAATCCGACAGGTTGCTAGTTAAGCCGACTAATCATATCCGCGATGATAACTCACGGCTCTTGATAGTTGCACCCAATCTCATTACTAAACCTCCTACGGTTATGCTCAACAAGGTCAATATAAAGAACGCGAATCAGGCCTTGCAGATTTTTGGGCCCGAACAATCTGGTGCTGCTGCCGCAGTAGCGGACAGTAAATCATAGTCGGCAAGCAATTCAGAGGGGAGAAAAGCATGAAGATCTTTGTTTGGGATGAGCATTTTGTCACCGGCCTTGAGCTCGTCGACGAGCAGCACCATTTTCTGATCGATCTTATCAACAAATTCGGCGACTCCCTGATTGCGAGCAAGTCTATGGAAGATGCCGAGTTGGTGTCCGTTTTCGATCAGCTCAAGGACTACGCGAAATACCACTTTTCGGCCGAAGAAACTCTGATGCGCGAATGCGCCGTAGAGCCGCGGCATATCGATATGCATATCCGCCACCACGAGGATTTCCTCAATCAGGTGACATTGATGTGGAACGCCCGGACCACCCTGGCAAAACCGGTCGAGGCATTGCATGGATTTCTTTGCGCCTGGCTGGCCTTTCACGTTCTTGGCGTAGACCAGGACATGGCGCGGCAAATCGCCCTGATACGCGCCGGCAAGACCAGTGGCGAAGCATTCGAAATCGCGCAAACGCCACTGGACAGCAGCGTAGACCGCCTGTTGACAGCGTTGCGCAACCTGTATGCCGAGCTAACCGAGCAGAATCATAATCTGGCCTCGATCAACGGGCGCCTGGGCGAAAGCATGAAAGAGCTGCGATGCCTGCACAACGTGACAGCGCTGATCACCAGCGCAGACAAGGCCCAGCGGGATATAATGGGCGAAGTGGTTCAACTGATGCCTCAGGGCTGGTTTTACCCCGAGATAACGTGCGCCAGAATCGTTTTTCAGGGGCAGCAGTTCGCCACCGGGAATTTCAGGGAAACACCATGGAAGCTTGGCGCCGACATCCTGGTTGGGGGCATTCTTGCTGGGACACTGGAAGTTTACTACCTGGAACAAAAACCGGCTCGTGACGAGGGCCCTTTTCTCCAGGAAGAAAGGGTGCTGCTCAATACGCTCGCGAGCGAGTTGGGCGCGATGGTCAAGCGCAAGGCTGCTGAAGAAGAAAGTAAGCGCTATGTCACGGAACTTGAAGTTGCGTTCATGAGTTCGGTCGAGATAGCGACGCACCTGGGCGAACTGCGCGACCCCTACACCGCCGAACACCAACGGCGCGTAGCACAGATTGCGTTTGCCATCGGTGCCGAACTGGGATGGAACGCTCGCCGCCAGGAAGGCCTGCGCGTCGCGGGCAACCTGCACGACATCGGTCAGTTCGCAATCCCGGCCGAAGTGGTGGGCAAACCCGGCAAACTCAGCACCCTGATGTACGAGTTGGTTAAGGGCCACGCGCGGATCGGCTACGATGTACTCAAGGGCGTGAAGTTTCCATGGCCGGTGGCAGAGATTGCACTGCAGCATCACGAGCGCATGGATGGCAGCGGCTATCCGCAAGGCCTCAAGGGCGAGGCTATTCTGATCGAAGCACGGATCATAGCAGTAGCCGATGTGATCGAGGCAATGTCCTCACACAGGCCGTACCGTCGAGCCCTGGGCATCGACAAGGCGCTGGAGGAGATTGAACGCGGCCGTGGCAGCCTGTACGACACAACTGTCGCCGATGCCTGCCTGCGGCTGTTCCGCGAAAAGGGCTATTCGATTCCCGAGTAGGCCGGCCATCCGTGATGATGCCACTCAATTTGTCTCTTGTGGCTTGATACTCAACGGCAGAGGTCGCATTTGACGGGATGTCCTCGTTGTATTACATACCTAACCATAGGTACCGGAATCGAATCTTTTTGAAAGCAGTACATCTTTGTTATGGAGGGTATTTTGCAAAAAATCTCAAAATCCGCTGTCAGCACTTGGTTAACAGCAGCTATTTGTGCGTTTTTCATTGTGGCTTTCGGTTTCTATATCACTGCCGAAGAGCGCGTTAATCGAGCAAACGAACAGCGAATAACTTCCTTTGAACTGAGTGATGAACTGAGGCAATCGTCAGATGATTTAACCCGGATGGTGCGTACCTATGTTGCTACGGGGAACCCGATATACAAACAGCATTACCTCGAAATTCTGGCAATACGTGATGGCAAATCGCCCCGACCAGTCAATTACGGCCATGTCTATTGGGATTTGGTCCTGAACGATGACGCTCGGCCGCGTTCGTTTGGGAAAGCTGTTTCGACGCTGGAGTTGATGCGGCAGGCTGGATTTACTGCCGATGAATTAAAGCACCTTCAGTCTGCCAAGGCAGCATCAGATTGGCTCACAAGTACCGAACTCGCGGCCATGGCACTCGTCGAATCCACAACACCCCCAACAGATGCTCATCGCAACACGGCTAGCCAGAGGCTTGAGGACGCTGACTATCACCAAGCAAAGTGCTACATCATGCAACAGATCGGCAAATCTGTCGATTTGGTAAATCAGCGTATGCTCTCTGCGGTTAATGATGCCAAGCTCAATCTTGGGCGCACACGGTTGGTTTTTATCGTACTCGGGATTGCATTGGTTTTTATGCTGGCGCGAACACTCTATCTGATCAACGCCGAAACGAAGGAGAAAGAACAAGGCGAAGCATTGTTGAAGAGTGCCGAGGTTGCCCTGCGCAAGAGTGAACAGCGCTTTCGCCAGATGTTCGAGAACAACGCGGCAGTTCTGTTGCTGATCGATCCTGATTCCGGCGCCATCATCGACGCCAACCCGGCAGCGGCCAGATACTATGGCTACAGCGTCGAGCAACTGCAGCTCATGCGCATTGATCAGATCAATACAATGACACCATCGGAAATCGCGGCGGAGATGGCACGCGCTGTGAAGCAGGAAAACCATTTCTTCGTCTTTTCGCACATCCTTGCCAGCGGCGAAATCCGGAGTGTCGAAGTGCGTTCAACGCCCATAACGATTGACACGCGGATCTTGCTTTTTTCCATTGTCTCGGACGTCACCGAGCACCAAAGAACACAGCAAGCACTCGAGAAAAATGAAAAGCTGCTGCGCGAATCGCAGGAGGCCGCCCGGATCGGAAGCTACATCAATACGCTTGAAGCAGGGACTTTTGAGAGTTCAACCATGCTTGATGAAATCTTCGGGATCACCAAGGACTACCCGCACACCAATGAAGGCTGGATGAATTTCATGCATCCGGATTTCATGCAGGGTATGCAAGATGCGCTTTTGGACTCAATCATCAACAAGAAACCGTTTGATGCCGAATACAAGATCATACGGCCCAGCGATGGCGCCGAACGCTGGATGCATGGTCTGGGACAAATTTACTATGACGACAAGGGCCAGGCGATAAGCCTGATCGGCACGGTGCAGGATATCACCGAGCACAAGCGCATCGAAGAAGAAATCGCTGAACAGCGCCGCGTTCTGGACGCAGTGATCGACAACGTCGAGGCCCATATCTACATCAAGGACCATGATGGACGCTACCTCTACGTCAACAAGGCTGTCGCCCATCAATTCGGCCGACCGGTTGCCGACATCCTTAGCAAATCTGATCTTGAAATCCTGCCGCCCGACACCGCCAGACATGTCATGGAACTCGATAGCAAAGTCGGCCAGAGTGGTGTCAAGCAGGCGTCTGAAGAAATGTTGACCGACAGCAGCGGCAAGGACCGCTATTTCTGGAGCGTCAAGATGCCCATCAAAATGCGTAACCATCCGCAGGCGCTGATCGGCTTTTCCACCGACATCACCGAGCTCAAACGACTGCAGCTGCAAGAGCACGAAGATGCGGTGCAGCTCAAGCGCGCCATGCTCGGTACGGTCGATGCGCTGTCGCTGATGATGGACCAGCGCGACCCATACACCGCAGGCCATCAGCAGCGCGTGGGCGAAATCGCTGGCGAAATCGCCGCCGAGATGGGGCTTGATGCAAACACCCAACGCGGGCTGCGCGTGGCCGGAGCGCTGCACGACGTCGGCAAGATCGCGGTGCCGACTGAAATTCTGGGCAAACCGGGCCACATTTCCGCAATCGAGATGGCGATTATCCAGACGCATGCTCAGGAGGGCTACGAAGTGCTCAAGGGCATCAACTTTCCATGGCCGATAGCTGAGGTCGCACGCCAACATCACGAACGCATCGACGGCAGCGGCTATCCGCGCAACCTCAAGGGCGACGAGATCTTGCTGGAAGCACGAATTCTAGCGGTTGCCGACGTAGTGGAGGCGATGTCATCAGACCGTCCCTACCGGCCCGGCCTCGGCATCGACAAGGCACTGGCCGAAATCGAGCAAGGCCGCGCCACTGCCTATGACGCCAACGCAGTCGACGCCTGCCTGCGGCTATTCCGCGAAAAGGGCTATTCGATTCCGGCTTAGTCGGCCCCGATGCGATGTGCGTGAGGGTCAGCTACCGACCTCAAACATAAGTTAAGCTAGCACCGCCAAGCACCGGAGGAGTGGACAAGCCGCATCTGACTGCAGGTAACTATGGTTACCAGGTTACAATCGAAGGTCCAGTCCAGCCATGATGGTATTTTCCTTTGCATTTTGCTGGAACCTTCCCCGATAAGCCAGAAATGCTGCAATTTTCTGGCTGACGGTGACAAAGTTCAACTGTGCCCCGACGTTGAAGATGTCCCTTCCAACTGTTGCGCTAACACCCTGGATTGGACGACCGAGCAAGGTGACCTGAATCCCGTGGTCAAGATCGCCGGTCAGATTTGAGTACCCCAAATCCGAGGAGAACCACCAGCACCCGATGCGACTAACAGCTGGAGCCGATGACCAGCGCAATCCCACCCCCGGTTCGAGTTGGGACAAAGTGTTCGACGGAGCCTTCAGGCTGAAGATTCTGGCATCAGCTTCATTGAAGGCATCGGATTTCTGCCATCTCCAGTTCAGCGCAGCATAGGGGGAAATGCTCCAGCTTCCGGCATGTTCAAACTTGCGAGCCAGACTGACCGATGCCTCCAGGCCATCAGTGTCGAAACTGCTGTGGCCGACAGGTATGCGGGAGGTGCCGTCTGCCCCTGAAATAGCATAACGTGAAAGCGATTGAGCCATCAATACCAGTTGGCCAGAGCCTTCAAGTATCCAGTTGTCCCAGTTCCTGGAGGCAAAGACACCGAAATGCACGGCATCGGTGCGGCCGTTGTCGCTTGATGTGCTCGTTTCCATGTCGCTTCGAGATAACCCGGCGGCTATACCCAAACGTGACGTCTGATAATCAATCAGGTCAGTGCCAAACCACGCTCCGGTAGTGATGGCATGTGCCGACTGAGAATCTGTACCAGAAGCAAGAGTCGCATCACCGTAGATTGGCAAGACCCATAAGCCCGCGGATTTCGGATTCGTGATGTTGACACGGCCTTCTCCTTGACCGGCTGAAAAAGAAAGCCGCTCTTCCGGCTTGACCGTTCCCGAACCAAGCACCGGCGACAAAAGATGCTGGCGCAGTGCCGTGCCCATATGGTTCATAGTGGCGAAGCGCGACCATGCTGCGTTAGCGAAGAGGCCTGCTGTACGGGGTTCGATACTTTGGACAATATTGCCGAGATTCAGGAGGCCCCAGCCATAAACGGCGTCCACCCCGGGTGCGCCGATGTCGGTCGCAGTCTGCAAAACCATCTGTACCAGCTCCGGGCCGGTGGACTTCGGGAAGATTTCGGCAGTCACCGCTACGGCGCCGGTGACATGTGGAGCGGCCATGGACGTGCCAAACAAACTGGCGTAGGCATCGCTCAGGTAGGCTGACCAGATTACCTCATCAGTACCATAATCAGACGCATTATGCGCTTTACCAGCACCACCTGGAGCCGCAATAGTCCACTCGGCAGCAACGTCAGCGGCATTAGAATACCATGCGAGCGTTCTATCAGGCCCCACGGCCACAACGTTAATCCAATACGGCTGCAGTTCGGGAAAATAGTAAGGTATGCCAGCCGGGATGCAGGGCTTGGTAGAACCATCATTACCCGCTGAAAAGACCTGGATAGCGCCTGCTGCTGCGGTATTGCGAAATGCCTGCAACAAACCGGGTAAATAAATTTCAAACGTCTCTCGTGTAAAGATATCGATTGGACCAGCTCCCCAGGAATTATTGAAAACCCGAACGCCATGGTGCAGACCGAATTCATAGCCGGCAACAATATGATCATCGAATCCGGGATTTTTATTCTTAACGTCAAACATATTGATTCCGACCAGTTGACTCCCTGGTGCTACACCAACATTTTTACCGAGAATCGTACCGGCTACATGGGTTCCATGAAAATCATCAGAGCTAGGTACATAAGCAGCTCCATAGATATTGTAAGTAGCAAGAACTCTCTGGGCAAACTCAGGATGGTTCACGTAGATGATATCATCAACTACACCCACAACGACTCCTTTCCCTGTAAATCCAGCCTCAACGGCACGGTCATGCCCTATCATGCTGAGGCCCCAGAGTTGATCCAATGTTGGGATGGTCGGTTTGGGATGAAAGTCTGGGATGGCGAGGGCATTGCAAGAGAGCATTGATAATGCACATCCAGCCAATAGCGGTTTCAGAACGCGGAGAACAAAAAAGCTTTGTGCCTTCGAAGGAAAAGCAACGACAGATTTCATCTTCTCGATGAACGCTCTTGCTTGATCTAATGACATGATACCTAACGTTGTTTTGAAATGGAAAACAGAGCGCACTCTATTGACATCTTCAGTGAGGGAGTATACCGAATTATCCCCCCATGCCGGAGGATAATTTATGCTGTAATGGCGGGTTCAAGGGGTTCGCACTAGCGCAATGCAATGCCGCAAAGCGAGCGACAGCATCAAGCGCTGCAGAGGCTGGCGGCTTACCGCAAAAGAGCGGCCGCGCAGGGCTGAGTGGCGAGGCAAGGCAGAGCGATGGAATCGAAGGCAACAATCAGCATTTTACCCTAGAACCACTCACTAATTTTGTTTTTAACCCTCGCAATACGTAAACTGTAAAACACACCCCATTCAGGACAGAATTAAAGGACATCTGTCGACCGTTAATGGTTTTCTTTTTAAGTTTATGTAACTCAAAAAAAACTAACTAAATGAAAAAAGTACTCTTAACCATCCTTACTAGCGCTCTTTTTGCAACCCCAGTTTTTGCAGAACCTTATGTGAGTGTATCAACTGGATTAGGATATGTTGCAAACTCAAATGTAACGGTGAGTAGCGTCACATATAATGATTTCATAACCTACAAGTCAGGAGTTCCGTTTATTGGCGCTGTTGGTTACAAAGAGGATGCGTATCGTCTTGAATTTGCTTTCGGATATCAATCTAATGGTGTGGATAAATTCAAGAGTGATGTTATTATTCTACCTTCAGTATCAGGAAGTAGCGTCGCAATTTTTTCATATATGCTTAATTATTATTATGATATTAATTTGAAAAACGGTATCGCACCCTATATCACAGCAGGTATTGGTAGTTCGACAATCAGAGTGAAAGGCTTTTTAAATGCCCTGGATTCTGCATACGTGTCAGATTCACAAAGTATGTTTACGTATCAACTTGGTGCTGGCATAGGTATAAAGGCATCTGAAAATATTGTTATTGATCTGGGATACCGTTATTTCAAACCTGCACCATATACCGTTCTGGATATGGATATAAGTGCTGCCAGCAGTAACTTTTTGGTTGGGGCGAGATACAATTTCTAACTCATTCTTGTGTGTGTTAAACGCTCCACATGAATTGTTACCGTAGGAAACAAATTCTTGTGGAGCGCTTATAAGATTCTGCCGAACCGCAAGGCTCCGGACTGATTGCGACGATGATTTCTTTTCTTGCCTCTCTCAACAAGTTCACTTGAACGCCATAAAGATTACCGAGAACCGGCGTGCCTTCTGCTCCCCTGCCGCTGCATCAGGCAGGGAGCTGATAGCCTCTTTCGCGAAACAGGCGGAGCATGGCATCAGCCACATCCGGGTCGAATAAGCTGCCTCGATGTGACTCAATCTCACTAATAGCCGCTTCAATGCCTAAGGAGGCTCGGTAAGGGCGATTTGAGGCCATGGCTTCAAGCACATCGGCTACGGCAAGTATGCGAGATTCAATCAGTATCTCCTCTCCTTTCAGGCCCTGCGGATAGCCACTGCCATCCATACGCTCGTGGTGTTCCCGGATGATTTCTGCAATCGGCAGAGGGAACTCGACATCATGGAGGATTTGATAGCCTTGTTCAGCATGAGTCTTGATGAGCTCAAACTCAATTGCTGACAATTGGCTCGGTTTTGAAAGTATCTCGGAAGGTATGCTCATTTTGCCAATGTCGTGCACCAATCCGATGAGCTGCAGAGTGTTGCACTTCTCTTCGCTCCACCCCATTTCCCGTGCTATATCCGCCGCTATCTGGCCAACGCGCAAATCATGACCTGCAGTGTAGGGATCATGGGATTCCACAACTTTTGCAACGGCCTGGAGAGTGCTTTTCATTGCGCCTTCCAACTGTCTTACATAGTCCCTTATCTTTTGTTCTCCAGCTTTTTTCTCGGTGATGTCTTGAATGATTGAAAAAAAGAGCTTTTTCCCTCCGATCTCAATTGCATTGGTGAACACTTCAACATCCCGAAGGGATCCATCTGCCATGAAGTGTTGTGATAAAAACTGTTTTTTCCCTCTCAATCTGACTTGCTGCATACGATCGCCAAACTCTTCAGACGAGAGATTAGTGAGCTCCTGTACACACATCGTGCGGAGTTTTTCAATTGAGTACCCATAGAAATCAGCGGCAGATTGGTTTGCATCGGTAATATTACCGGTATCCCCATCAACAACTAATTTTATAGCAGAATGCTCCTCAAACATCTTCCTGAATCGCTCTTCACTTTGCTTCAGTTCATTTTCTGCCAGATTGCGTTCGGTAATGTCATGAATAATTGAATAGAGAAAACCTTTGCCTCCAATCTCAATGGTGATGCTGAAAACTTCAATATCGCGAACCGATTTGTTGGCTATGCGATGTTGGAAAAAAAAGTGGTTCTGCTCTCCTGTTCTGCTTTTTTCCATTGCCGATTTAATCTCTTCAGAAGAGAGGGTATTGATCTGCTGGATATGCATCTGACAGAGTTGGTCAATCGGCCATCCATAAAAGGCCGCTGCTGCATTATTGGCTTTAACGATACGACCTGTATCAGGATCGATGATCAGCATGATGGAGGAGTGTTTTTCAAAAAGTGTTGTAAATCGTTGCTCACTTTTTGCCAGTGCATCTTCCTTTTTCTTTTGATCGGTGATGTCAAGAACGAGACCTGCATACCTGACTATCTCTCCTTTGGAATCTTTAACTGGAGAGCCTTTCGACTGAAGCCAGCGAAAAGTGCCATCAGGATTGAGGACTCGCCATCGGCAACTATATTCGCCATTGGTTTTGAGGGCTTCCTGAACGGTCTGCTCCACCGCTTCCCTGTCCTCCGGGATAATGGTACTGATCCATGCATCATACCCATTTTCATGGCTGTTGGGCTTGAGTCCGTAAAGCTTCCACACCTCATCCGAAAAGGTAATGGTATTGGTGCTCAGGTCATGCTGCCAAAAGCCAGCATTGGTTGCCTGCATCGTGAAATGCATCAGCTCATTGCTTCGAGAGAGCTCATCCTGTACTTTTTGACGTGCCTGCCTTGTCCTCAGCATGGTAATCCCATACGCCAGATTGTCGGCCAGTGTGATGAGCAGTTCTATTTCCTCTGCATTAAATGCATCAGGATGGGCAGAATAGATCGATAATGCACCAAATACCTCATGATCTGTTTTCATGGGCAAGCTGAGAGAGGAAGAATAACCGCGCTTGATTGCTTCGCTTCGCCAGGGGTTCATCCTCGGGTCATGGATGATATCAGTCGAGGTTATTGGCTTACCAGTGCGGATTGCGGTTCCTGTTGGGCCTCGTCCAGATTCACTATCATCCCATGATATGGTAACGGATTCAAGGTAACCTTCCTCAAAACCTGATTGAGCTATCGGGCGTAAGCGTTTTGCCTTGTCGTGTTCCGCATAACCAATCCATGCCATCCGGTAACTGCCGATATCGACAACGATATTGCAAATCTTTTGAACCAGCTCCATTTCATCAGTGCTGTGAATCAGGGCCTGATTGCACAGTGTGGTTGCCCGGAGTATGCGGGTCAGCCTGTGCTGTTCCTGTTCAGCATTTTTTTGCTCACTAATATCTGAGAGAATAACCCTGCATGTATTTTCAGCATCACCAATTCCGGCATCAATGCGAACCGTGCAGCTTGAGAGAGTCGGGTTAACCTTGGGACGCTGAAAAGCATTTGCTATAAGCTTGACTTCGCAGTATCCATTTTTTCTCTCGGTGAACACGGTTTCAAGCAGGTGATCAATTACCCGATAGTCCTCTGGCAAAACAAATTGTTTTAACGGCAAACCAAGTAAATGAGATCGATCAACTCCAAGCAATGTGGTGGAAGTAAGGTTTGCTTGCTGGATTTTGCTGTCGCGGCCCAAAGTCAAATACCCGACTGGTGAAAAGTCATAAAGTTCCGTGTAACTGGCAAGACTATCCTCAACCTCAACCCTGGTTCTGGCCAGCTCTGCCTGCTGCATTTCAAGCTCTATTTGGTGCACCTCAAGCTCATGGACCAGCCTGAGCATCTCTTCAGGTGAGGAGAGAGGGCTCAGTGGTGAGAGGTCTGTGCTGAGCTGTTTTTGCTTCAGACGCTTCAGAGCCAGATCGCGTAACTCTTTTGAGTTTGAGAGGTTTATGCTTTGCTGCTTTTTTCCCATGTGGAGGAGCCTCTTGTGAAGACCAAAGATAAAATTACCAGATAACAGAACAGGAGAATCGCCTTTTCAGCATTGCGGCGAGTGAGTATTCCCTGGTAATAATGTACACCCTTTTTCAGGTCAGATATGCTGATAAAACTTACATATTTTTTTCCGTTTCTTTCACAGTAATGACTCGAAGCGGAGTCTTCAGGCATTGGCCGTACCCGGCCCACCGCGGGCGCAGCGGCGGAGCGTTAGCGGAGTCCGCTGGAGCGTTGGGTTAGGCTCGACTGCCACAATTTAATTGAAATCTTCATAGTGGTGAACCCAACACTCCGAAACGTACTTTTCCAGGCCATGCGGAATTACAGCCTTGTTCCAGTTTTCACCTGCAAAGACTACAATATCAGATTCACTTTGCCATGTGGAAATCATTACATACTCTTCTGGTTCCCAACATGTTGGTCGACCGACCATGACTGAAAGCAAGCCCTTTGCCGATTTCACATACGGTACTGATACGGATTTAAACTTTGATTCGAACTCAGCATGTAGTAATGCCGGAACCCTTACTCTGAATATTCTCGTAATCATCTCGCTATTTCCATTGTGAAGCCTAACGTTTTTGGCATGAGCAGCGGCCCACACCGTTCATTACTCTATCGCTTGCGCCGTCCGCTTGATGCCGGTGTTAGCACCCCAACCGCCGACGCTCATCCCATGCACGAAACCTCATAGCGCTCGTAGTAGCCGACGAGCGCACCAACGTCATCTCGAACCGCGCGCATGAGGCAGGCGGGCAAAGCAGAGAGCGCAGCAGGGCCCGATCTTATCCTGCAGGCGGGTTCGTAGCGAGAGGGAGGCTCAGTTGCACGGTGGTTCCTTGCATTGGGGTGCTTGTAACGTTTAACTGACCATGCATTTCTTTGATGATGCCGGATGATATCGACAGTCCAAGTCCGGTACCTTTTCCTGATTCTTTGGTTGTAAAAAAAGGCTGGAGAATATAGTCGATGTTTTGCCGGCTGATGCCGATGCCGTTATCGGCAATGCTGATGATAACGCTCTCTTTCTGGCGCTTCGCCTGGAGGTGTATGTACATTTCCGTTCCAGGCTCTATGCCCTGTTGCCTTTTTTCTTCAATGGCGTCTATGGAGTTGCGGATGAGGTTGAGGATTACCTGTTCCATTTTATAGAGGTTGCCTTTGACCGGCAACTCTTCCGGGTCGCAATGGAAAGTGAGCTCTATTGATTTTTTTGTGCACTCTCTTGAGGTGAGGGTGTGGGCTGAGTGTATAGGCTCTTTGCAGTCGAACCGGGTTGTTACGCATTTTTGCTCTTTGCTGGCGAAGTGCAGGATGTTATCGACGATGGTTTGCAACCTTGCGATGTTCTGTACTATTTTTTGTGCTTGTTTGGTTACGGTGTTTTTGATATCGAGGCTGTCACTTTTGGCTTTTTCAAGCATTTTATCAGCCAGCAGGCTTATGTTGTTGACGGGTTGCGTGATTTCGTGGGCAACACCTGAGGCCATCTCTCCAAGGGCGATAAGGCTGCTGGTATGCAGTTGCTGGTTTTCGTTGAGTTTATGCAGGGTGATGTCGCGTATGATGAGCTGATATGACTGGAGTGCACCGTAAACATCATGAATCTGCAGGACGGTGATTTCAGCCAGGAAGGTCGCCTCTTCTCTGCCTTTTTTGCATAACAGCTCCAGAGTGCGGATTGAGGCTGCTTTTTCTGGCTCCTCCTGGAGGATGTCTTGCCATTTTTTGGTGTCTCTGGTATGAACCAGAGCGGTAAAGGGTTTTGCGAGAAGCTCGGCTTTAATCTTTGGCCTCAAAGAGAATGAGCGCCATTGGTGAAATGCTGGTGATGGTGCCTTGAGTGTCGGTGACGATGATGCCGTCGGCTAATGATTCGAGACGTTTTCGTTCAGTGACGTCGATGATAATGCCATAGATAAGGAGCTTGCCATTGGCCTCGATTTTGTTGCTGTAGACCTCGACATCGCGGAGAGAGCCGTCGGCGGTGCGGTGACGGGACGAGGCGTTTTCAATGTTCTGTTGTATCTCTTCGTCTGAGGGTACGATGATCTGGTTGATATTCATCTTTTTAAGCTCTTCGACCATCCAGCCATAAAACGCTGCTGCTGCCTGGTTGGCGTCAATGATTGAGCCTGTTTGTGCGTCAATAACCATCTTTGCAGCGGCATGGCTTTCAAAGAGTTTTCGGAACCGCTCTTCACTCTCAATGAGAGCTAACTCAGCCGCTTTATGGTCGTTAATATCGATGCCCACGCCGATGATATAGTCCACACCGTCTATAACGGCTTGGTGCGATATGGCTAAATACCATCGGTACTCGGGGCCGCCATGCTGAATCAGTCTACCTTCAAAGGGTTCTGCAGGACTGTTTTGGTCGATGAGGCGCTCAAGTACCGCTATCCCCTGTTCCCTGTCATCCGGGTGGAGGAGATCAAGCACCTTGACACGGTCGAGATCAGCGCCCGAATTTCCGATGATCTTTTCACGAAGATAATCGTTACCGCCAACAAACTGCCCGTTGTGATCGACGATATAAAAAACACCGGGAATACTGTTGATGATTGCCTGGTTGAAGGCTTCCTGACTTTTGAGTTTCTGCTCGATCACCCTGGTTTTGGTGATATTCTGGACGATAACAAGAAGTCGCTCCCCGTCCTCATTGATGGGATAGAGCGAACTTCGAAGAATCTCGCCATACTGTTCATCTTCAAAGAAGAGGGGCTTGCGTGACACCATAACCTCTTCCACTCTTTGCCTTCTTGATTTTTGCAGCTCTGGCGGGAGGAGTTCAAGGCCATTCGTGTTGATAAGCTCCTCAAGGGTTTTGCCAACCATGTCGCAAAAGGCCTGGTTTGCAGCCAGGATCGTGCAATCGCGGTCGAGAAGAAAGATGGGGTCTTGAAAATTGTCGAAGAGGGAGTGTATCGTTTTATTCCACAGCTTTTTTTGATTGTTTAACCCTACATTCTCCTTTTCGAGCTGGCGCTGGCGGGTGATGTCGGAAAGGGTGAGCCGGCACTCGTGAGGGTTCTCTGAGGCGATTGCCTCAAGACGCATGATCCGGCCTGGCAAGGAGAGTGCCGCAACCTCCTCATCTTGCAGCAACAGGTCAAGAGTGAGGTGCTCCTTCTGGCTGAAGACCCTTTCAATGAAGGTGTTGAAACGGTTGCGCTCCTTATGGTCAACAAAACGGATAAATCTGTCGCCAATCAAGAGTGCACGATCTCGACCAAGAAGTTTTTCAGCAGTTATGTTTGCCTTGCGTATGGTGCTGTTACCTTCCAGGGTCAGATAACCCACCGGGGCGTAGTCGTAAAGAGCGGTGTATTGGGTCAGTGCCTCTTCGAGTTGATGCTTTGCATGCTGGAGCTCGTCACTCTGCATCTCGAGTTCAATCTGGTGAATGGAGAGCTCTTGCACAACATGCTGCAACTCCCCTTCCGAACAGCGAATATCGGCCGCAACTCCGCTTTTTTTGTGCTGCTCCTCAGCCCGTTTTCGCAACTCTGAGCCATTGTTATTCTTTTTCATAACAATCTGTTCCCGTTTATGTAAGCCCCCGAGGCACTCAGTAGCAGGCTCTCTCGTAATGCACTGGCCGCAACGCCTCCAGCTTACAAATTTAATACTTAAACGGGATATTTTGCAATAAATCGTAACAGTTGCACGCTGAACTTATTGTGCTTTTCAGGAAAGGGTAACTCTCTGTTCCGGTTTGGTTTACTTCAGTCAGGCAGATGATAGTCTTTTTCGCGAAACAGGCGGAGCATGGCATCAACTACTTCAGGGTCGAATAAGCTGCCACGATTTGTCTCAATCTCACTAATGGCAGCATCAATGCCGAAGGAAGCTCGGTAAGGGCGATGTGAGGCCATGGCTTCAAGTATATCGGCTACAGCAAGTATGCGCGATTCAATAAGAATCTCCTCTCCTTTCAGCCCCTGCGGATAACCGCTGCCGTCCATACGCTCGTGGTGCTCCCTGATGATTCGGGCAATCGGCAGAGGAAACTCGACATCTTTGAGGATTTCATAGCCGTTTTCAGCATGAGTCTTGATGAGCTCAAACTCGATTGCTGACAATTTGCCTGGTTTGGTAAGTAGCTCGCCAGGTATGCTCATTTTGCCTATGTCATGCACTAACCCGACAAGCTGCATTGTTTGGCACGTCTCTTCGCTCCAACCCATTTCTCGTGCTATATCCGCAGCAATCTGGCCAACGCGCAACTCATGACCTGCAGTGTAAGGATCATGGGCTTCCACAACTTTGGCAACTGCCTGGAGCGTGGTCTGCATTGCGTTTTCCAACTGCTTTACATGATTCAGTATCTTTTGTTCTGCATCTTTCTGCGCTGTGATGGCAAGGACTAGCTCTACCGCCCGCTTTTCTTTCTCTTCATTTTGAAAGGCAAGTTCTTTGTTGGCAACGACTAGCTCCGCCGCCCGCTTTTCCTTCTCTTCATTTTGAAAGATTAGTTCCTTGTTGGCAAGGACCAGCTCCGCAGCTCGCTTTTCCTTCTCTTCATTTTGAAAGAGAAGTTCTTTGTTGGCAAGGACGAGCTCCGCCGCCCGCTTTTCCTTCTCTTCATTTTGAAAGACCAGTTCTTTGTTGGCAAGGACTAGCTCCAAAGCCTGCCGGGTATCGTGGATATCGGTGAGCGAGACGCGGTATTCCTGGGAATTGTCGCTGATGATGGCGTCCAGGCGAAAGGAAATGCCTCCAATCATAATCTCGCAGTGTTCCAGAGCAGAACACTGGAACACCCTGTCTACCATGCTGTTAAAGACCGGGAGGTCTTGATGGGCAATAAATCGGCCAAATCCCCCCATCCTGCCTTTGAGTTTTGATCTCTCAATAGAGAGCATTCTGGCTATGGTAAGATTGGCCTCCAGTATCGTGCCGTCTCGAGCAAGCGTCAGATAGCCGACCGGCGAAAAATCGTAGAGATTGATGTAGCGATTATGTTCCCTCTCGATTTCATCCCTTGAATCCTGAAGCGTTTCGTTCTGCATCTCAAGCTCAATCTGGTGAA
>CAJAOR010000051.1 GCA_903942355.1 uncultured Chlorobiaceae bacterium
CTGCGTCTTCTGCGGTTCCCGTGTGGTACTCTATCCCGTAGCTGATGCCATTCATCTTGTTCACGGCCCTATCGGGTGTGCCGCCTATACATGGGACATCCGGGGTGCAGTCTCTTCGGGCCCTGAATTGCACCGGTTAAGCTTTTCAACCGACCTGCAGGAGATGGATGTCATCTACGGCGGCGAAAAAAAGCTTTACCACTCACTGATTGAACTGATTGAGCAGTACAAGCCCAAGGCTGCCTTTATTTACTCGACCTGCATTGTCGGTCTCATCGGCGACGATATTGAGGCCGTCTGCAAAAAAGTTGCAAAAGAGACCGGAATTCCGGTGCTGCCGGTTCATTCCGAAGGGTTCAAGGGCACCAAAAAGGATGGCTACAAGGCCGCGTGCCATGCACTGATGAAGCTGATCGGAACGGGATCAATCGAGGATATCAGCAAGTACAGCATCAACATTCTCGGCGAATTCAACTTGGCGGGAGAAGCGTGGATCATCAGGAAATACTATGAAAAAATGGGTATTGAGGTAGTCTCAACCCTGACCGGCGACGGACGTATCGATGCCGTAAGGCGCGCTCACGGAGCAACCCTCAACGTTGTGCAATGCTCAGGGTCAATGACCTGGCTTGCCAAAGAGATGGAGGAAAAATACGGAATCCCCTATATCCGGGTCTCCTATTTCGGCATTGAGGATATGTCGAAATCGCTCTACGATGTCGCAAAACATTTTCCAGACCGCCCCGATATTATGGATGCGGCAAAGCAGGTCGTTAGTGAAGAGGTCAAGACCCTCTATCCTTCACTGCAGAAATTCAAAAAAGCGTTGACAGGCAAGAAGGCAGCCATCTATGTCGGTGGCGCCTTCAAAACCTTTTCGCTCATCAAGGCGCTGCGTTCAATCGGCATGTCCGTCGTGCTTGCCGGCTCACAGACAGGCAACAAGGATGATTACGCACGGCTGAAAGAGATGTGCGACGAAGGGACCGTGATTGTGGACGACTCCAACCCCGTCGAGCTCTCGAAATTCATTCTTGAAAAAGAGGCCGACCTGCTTATCGGAGGAGTCAAGGAGCGGCCGATAGCCTTCAAGCTCGGTATCGGTTTCTGCGACCATAACCATGAGCGGAAGATCCCTCTCGCCGGATTTGTCGGCATGTATAATTTTGCACTGGAGGTCTATCAATCGGTCATGAGCCCGGTATGGCAGTTTGCTCCACGAAAAGGAGGTACCCTATGAAACACGCAAAAACAGCAACACAGAACGCCTGCAAGCTCTGCAACCCGCTTGGTGCATGCCTTGCCTTTAGGGGAATAGAGAGCTGCGTACCGTTCCTGCACGGTTCCCAGGGGTGCGCAACCTATATACGCCGGTACTTGATCAGTCATTATAAAGAGCCGATCGACATTGCCTCGTCAAACTTCCATGAAGAGACCGCCGTCTTTGGCGGGAGTCACAACCTGAAAATTGGACTGAAAAACGTCTCCGATCAATACAAGCCGCAGGTTATCGGAGTGGCGACCACCTGTTTGAGCGAAACCATCGGCGATGACGTGCCCGGGATTTTGCGTGAATATAAGAAGGAGTTCAAAAACGGCTCACCAATGCCCATTTTGATTCATGCCTCAACGCCAAGCTACCAGGGCAGCCACATCGACGGCTTTCATGCCGCCGTAAGGGCAACCGTCAAAACCCTGGCCGAAAAAGGCGAAGAACAAAGCCTGATCAACCTGTTTCCGAACATGGTCTCGCCGGCTGACCTGCGCTACCTTAAGGAGATATTCGCTGATTTCAAGGCTCCCCTGATGCTGCTGCCGGACTATTCGCAGACTATGGATGGCGGCCCCTGGGGTGAATACCACCGCATACCGCCTGGCGGCACTCCGGCAAGCGCCATTGTATCAGCGGGCAGTGCGTCGGCAAGCATTGAGTTCGGCTCAACGCTTGAAGCATCAAAATCGGCTGCCGGGTATCTCGAAGAGGCGTTTGACGTACCGCGGTATCATCTCTCCCTGCCCATCGGCATCAAGGAGAGCGACAAGTTTTTCAGCCTGCTCGAAACGCTGACAGGCAAGGCCCGGCCCGAAAAATATGAGGATGAACGGCGCCGCCTGATCGATGCCTATGCGGACGGTCACAAATATGTCTTTGAA
>CAJAOR010000052.1 GCA_903942355.1 uncultured Chlorobiaceae bacterium
ACTGGCCATAGCCAAAGGCAAAAAGCTCTACGACAAGCGCGAAACAATCAAGGCGCGGGAAAACCAGCGGCATATGGAGCAGATAAGGAAGCAATACTAAAAAACAGGGAATTCACATGCTTTTTCCGCCTATAAAGGAACAGCTTGATATTATTGTCAGCAATGTCGTCGAAGTTATCAGCGTCGCTGAACTTGAACAAAAACTCCTCCAGAGCCTGAAAACAGGCAAGCCGCTGAAGATAAAGCTCGGGGCCGATCCATCAAGACCTGACCTGCATCTCGGTCACTCAGTCGTTTTGCGCAAGCTCCGCGAGTTCCAGGATCTCGGCCATGAAGCCATTCTGATCATCGGCGACTTTACCGCAATGATCGGTGATCCTTCGGGGAAAAGCAAGACAAGGCCACAACTTTCAGCCGAGGAGGCCAGAGAAAATGGTCTTAGCTACTTCGAGCAGGCTTCAAAAATTCTTGACCCTGAAAAAACTGCCATCTGCTATAACGCCGACTGGCTCGGGAAAATGAGTTTTGCTGATGTCATCAAACTTTCAAGTCATTACACCGTAGCCAGGATGCTTGAGCGTGACGACTTCGAACGGAGGTATCGAGCCCAAGAGCCCATTTCCATTCACGAATTCCTCTATCCGCTTGCGCAGGGAATGGATTCGGTGCATCTGAAAAACGACGTTGAGCTTGGCGGCACTGACCAGAAATTCAACCTCCTTGTCGGAAGGGATTTGCAGCGGGAGTACGGAATTGCGCCTCAAGTCTGCATTACCATGCCGCTGCTTGTGGGCACTGACGGAAAAGAAAAAATGTCAAAATCGCTCGGCAATGCCATCTGTTTCAATGACTCACCTGCCGACATGTATGGAAAAACACTCTCCATTCCCGACACGCTCATTGAGACCTACTGCAAGCTGCTGGTAATTCAGGATGACGAAAGTGCCGCCGGAATTCTTGACCAGATAACGGAAAACCCTAGAGCGGCAAAGCGGGCGCTGGCAAAGAAAATTGTTTCGATGTACTCTTCAGAGGCTGAGGCGGAAGGAGCTGAAATCCATTTTGATCAGGTGTTTATCCATAAACAGGCCCCGGACAATATTGAGCTCTTTGAACTTGAAGAGCAATCGGTATCATTGATCGATATACTCGTAACCATCGGAGCTGCCGTTTCAAAAAGCGAGGCACGAAGGATGATTCAGCAAAAATCGGTTCTAGTTGATGAGAGAAAAATCGAAGAGATTGCCGAATGCATTGAACTCAGCATTGAGCCAAAAATAATCAGGGCTGGAAAACGAAGGTTTTTTAAAGTAGCCGCAAGAAAAACATTTTGAATACGGATGCTTTTTCCTATAATTCGTCAATTTCAGCACTGAAACCGCTTAAGTAACCATATTAATCCGGAGGCACGGCATTGTCATTTGTCCCATCAAAAGTATTTTTCACCAAAGGTGTGGGAAGGCATAAGGAATATCTCTCATCATTCGAGCTTGCCCTGAGAGAGGCCAAAATTGAGAAATGCAATCTGGTTACGGTATCAAGTATTTTTCC
>CAJAOR010000053.1 GCA_903942355.1 uncultured Chlorobiaceae bacterium
GCCTGCTTCACGGCTCATAAAATTTGAATGCAGCGCAGAGGATGAAAAACAGGCTGAAGCTGCCGCACTGTATTGCCGAAACACCCTCGAGCAGCAACTTCCGGCAGAAAAAGGAACTGTTCTTGGCCCTGCACCGGCAGGCATTCCAAAAATCAAAAGCCGATACCGCTACCATGTACTCGTCAAACTCTTCGATGGCAAACTCTCAGCACCATTTGTCAAGCAGATGAGCGACAACATAACCTTCCACTTCCGTTCATCAGGACTTCAGTTCAGTATTGATGTCGATCCCCAAAACCTCATGTAGCAAACTCCTCTTTTCAACCTGATTCCTGCTTCGCCCCCGCAAGTTACATCAATAAAAAAAAGCCATCCGTCAGTGAGTGGCTTTTTTTTCGCAGTCGCAGGCTCTCGCTCAGATATCCGACCTGCCAAAACCACAGCCATATTTTGCCAAAAACATCAATAAACCTTAAATTTATTGCATAAATGTATTTTTTTATTAAAAAAAATCAACTATAATTGATCTGTGCCTAAATTATTAACTGTCACCGATTCACAATATGTACCAGATGAAAACAAAAAAAAATGCAAAAATATCTTGTGCTCAATTTCAGGAGCACTAACCGGTGAAGTATCCAAATAATATGACTACACTCTTTAAAAACAACGTTACGCTAATAACACTTTCGATCAATTAAAGAAAAACACAACATCTGGCAATTTCCTAAACATCTAAAAAAAATAATATGAAATCAAGAGCAGTCAGCCTCGAAAGGGGTCACTATTTTGCCCGAATCAGGGCGAATATGAAGAGACAAAAAAACTGGAAACTTGGGTTGACCATTTTTGCAGGTAAGATGATCGGACTATTGCTGGTCCTCCTGTCTATGAACACGTTAGGCGGAATTATGGGGACACCGGCAATCGCTGCAGATACCTATTCCCCGATTGAAACGAACCTGATCAATTCGCTTAACACCGTCTGGACATTGATCGCTGCAGCTCTGGTTTTTGGAATGCAGGCCGGATTCGTGATGCTTGAAGCCGGTTTTGCCAGAAAACGCGAAACGGTCAACGTTCTGATTGAGTGCGTGCTCGACACGGCTATCTGCGGAATCTCGTTCTGGGCAATCGGATATGCCTTCATGTTCAGTACAGGAAATGGCTTTATCGGCCAGGAGTGGTTCTTCCTGCAAGGTGCACCAGCGACCTATGGCTCAACCGGCGTAGCGCTTCTGGCTCACTGGGTGTTCCAGTTTGCATTTGCCGATACCGCTTCAACCATTACATCAGGCGCCATGATTGGACGTACCAGCTTCCGTGGCGATATCCTTTACAGTATTGGTGTAACGGCATTCATCTATCCAATCATTGGTCACTGGGCATGGGGTCCTGACGGATTTTTGGTAACCATGGGCACTCCCGGAAATTTCCTGCCCTTCCTTGGCAATCCTTTCCGTGATTTTGCAGGTTCTACGGTTGTGCATACCATTGGCGGTGTAGTTTCATTGGCAGGAGCCATTGTTTTAGGACCTCGCATTGGACGCGTTTTTCTGCGGGATGACAAAGAAAGAGGCGGTCTACCTGCTGCTCACAACCTGCCGGTTGCTGTTACAGGAGCTTTCCTGCTATGGTTTGGATGGTATGGCTTTAACCCTGGAAGTACGCTTTCTGCCATGGATGCCATTGGTATCGGTCGCGTGGCTGCAAATACAACACTGGCAGCTTGCGGTGGTGCATTGAGTGCCATGTTCCTTGCTTTCTATTTCGGCTCATTCAAAGGGAAATTTGATGTTGGCTTTACCGTGAACGGCCTGTTGGGCGGATTGGTCGCCATTACCGCACCGTGCTACTGGGTATCACCGTTTGGATCAATCATCATCGGCCTTATTGCTGGTGGAATTGTTTTTGGCGGCATCTACCTTCTTGAATACCTTAGAATTGATGATCCTGTCGGTGCAGTACCGGTTCACGGCTTAAACGGTATTTTCGGAACCTGGGCAATCGGTCTTTTTGCTACAGGCGAATATGGTTTTGCAACTCCCTTCGGTGCTGACAACACTGCCCCTGTAACGGGATTGTTTTACGGCGGCGGCTGGAATGTATTCCTGGCACAATTTGTAGGAAATGCAATTGTTACGCTGACAACCTTTACCGTTGCCATCATACTGATGTGGGTAATCAACAAGTTACCGTACCCATTCAAATTACGTGTTGAGCCTGAAGGTGAAACCGGAGTTGGCGGATTGGATGTTTTCGAGCATGGTGCTGAAGCATACACCAACTGACGTCAATGCCATTGATTGAAAACAGGAGCAATGCAATACTCCTGTTTTCTGTCAGTTACATCCCATG
The DNA here is from genome assembly GCA_903942355.1 of uncultured Chlorobiaceae bacterium. Classification (GTDB taxonomy): domain Bacteria; phylum Bacteroidota; class Chlorobiia; order Chlorobiales; family Chlorobiaceae; genus Chlorobium. The sequence continues at coordinate 2,359 of CAJAOR010000053.1, forward strand.
AACATGAGATCTTTCCCATGCAAATGTGTTAATTTTGAGGTCAACAGTAAGTTTTGATTTTTAAAATTACTAACCCAATAAAAAACTATTCTGTTATGAAAAAAATAGAGGCGATTATCAGGCGTTCCAAATTCGAAGAAGTCAAAGCGGCTTTGCACGCTATTGATATTGACTTCTTTTCCTATACCGAAACGTTCGGCGTTGGAAATGAGCGGAAAAAGAAAGATGTATTCCGTGGCTCTGCTGATACCGATTATATCTCACGTTTAACGCTATCTATCGTTGTTCGCGACATCAATCTTCGTAAAACTGTAGACTGCCTTTTGAAAACAGCTTATACCGGCGAAATAGGAGACGGAAAGATCTTCGTATGGAATGTTGAAGAGTCCTATCGTATCCGTACTGGAGAGAGTGGTGACGATTCCATGTATAACAAAGACTGACTAAGCTATCCTCGCAACAGCGAAAAGCCCGTCAACAAAAAAGCCACCCTGAAAAAGGCGGCTTTTTTGTTGTATCAAAATACCTTATGGACATTCAAATCTCATGCATCAGACCTGTTCTTGATTCGCGCTTCGCGGTAGGCATTGATAAGGGCATTCGTTGAACTGTCGTGAGAGGAAACGCTCTCGATACCCTGGATTTCCGGGTAAATCGCCTTGGCGAGCTGTTTGCCAAGCTCAACACCCCATTGGTCAAAAGAGTTAACCCCCCAGATAACGCCCTGCACAAAAACCTTGTGCTCATACATGGCAATCAAGCTTCCGAGAGTGTAGGGATTAAGCTCATCAAGAAGAATCGTATTTGTCGGACGGTTTCCGGGAAAAACCTTATGCGGCAAGAGCGCGCTCACTTCTGAAGCATCACAACCGGCAGCTTCAAGTTCCTGACGCACCTCCTGCTCATTTTTGCCTTTCATGAGCGCTTCGGTCTGTGCAAAACAGTTGGCAAGCAGAATATCATGATGCTCCCCTACCGGGTTCTGGGTTTTGAGCGGCACAATAAAATCAGCAGGAATAAAATTCGGGCTCTGATGGAGCAACTGGAAGAAAGCGTGCTGTGAATTTGTACCCGGTTCGCCCCAGATTACCGGGCCGGTTGCATACTCAACCCTGTTGCCTTGCTTGTCAACCCGCTTGCCGTTGCTCTCCATATCGAGCTGCTGGAGAAAGGCAGGAAAACGGTGCAAATACTGGTCGTACGGTATCACGGCATGCGACTGCACATCGAAGAAATTATTGTACCAGACGCCAAGCAACCCGAGAAGAACAGGAATATTGCCTTCAAGAGGCTCCTTACGGAAATGCTCATCCATCGCATATGCTCCATTGAGCAGCTCCTGAAAACCTTCAAAGCCAAGAAAGAGCGCGATGGAAAGCCCGATGGA
>CAJAOR010000054.1 GCA_903942355.1 uncultured Chlorobiaceae bacterium
ACAGGAATTGACACGAATGATCGCCGCAGTCGTCATGGAGCAGCGCCTGTTGATCGATATTTTATCTCTCAAAGAACAATCTCTCAAAAAGGTGAGGGATCCGGTATCTCAACTGGCATTATTTTAACCGGACACCACTGAGACTAATACAACTCTTTCTGCAAAGCAAAACATTTTCAAATCAGTAAGTTGTTTTTTTGTTTAAAAGTTTCACCCGTTTAGTTTTAGGTTTAATCAGGTAATTCACCTGCTGTTTGTTTAGTCCTGTCTGATTTGTCTGAAACATAATTGCTCTCATGGTGTCGGGTATTCCTTAACAACTCGGTAATCTTGGAAGGCTCAGAACCGACGTCCCTGCCCGATGATTTCGCTGAGTTCAGCACTGATTAGGCGGAGGTCTTCGTCAAGGAAATGGGATGAGTGCAGACGAGCTCGTTTGACCTCCGTAACGTCAACCACCGCATCCATCACATGATGCTTGAAAAGGGGAGCTGCGCAAAGTACGGTGCCGTCCGGCCCGGTCAGCGATGAGTTGCCCCAATAGGTGAAGCTGTCTTCATTGCCAACGCGGTTGACGCAGGCAACATAGCTGCTGAAGAGAAATGAGTAGGTTGAGGCAATGGTCTGCCACTGTGTTACAATTGCCGGGTTCCCGATTCCTGGTGACATCCGCAGGGGGCTCGACATCAACACAAAGAGCAGCTTTGCTCCCTGGTGGGCAAGCAGGTAGGGTACCGATACATGCCAGAAATCTTCGCAGATGGCCACGCCGATTCGGCCAAGCCTTTTTGAGGTAACAGCCTTGATTTGCTGTCCGGCGGAAAAATAGCGCAGCTCTTCAAACATGCCGTAGGTTGGCAAGTAGATTTTGCGGTGAACACTTCTTCCAACTCCTTCTTCAAACATCAATGCCGAGTTATAGACGCCGTAGTCGTTGCTCAGTTCAATACCACCGCAGATGATGCAGATCTTTCGGCTGAGCTCACGTAGAGGGTCAAACCGGACATCCTCGATATGCATGGCGATATCCTGTGCAGCATCCTGAACATTGTATCCTGTGAGTGAGAGCTCAGGGAAGGCTATGGCATCAGCCCCATCACGGATAGCCTGTTCAGTCAGGGCGCAGTGTTGTGCAAGATTTTCATCGAAATTTGCCAGCGTACAGTCAATCTGGGCTATTCGTAGTTTTGCGTTCAGCATCCTTTATCGGGGTTTAATGGTAAGGGTAGAAAAGATAGAAGGTAAATGAGAGAGCAGCAAGAATCCACATACCACCGCGTACCTCCTTGACCCTTCCGGTGAAGAGTTTCAGGAGAACATAGGCAATAAACCCGGCGGTCATCCCGACGCCGATATTGAAGGTAAAGATCATTAGTGCAATTGTCAGAAATGCCGGGAGGAGCTCGCTGTAGTCATTAAAATCCATTTTCGCGACTGACTGGAGCATGAACATGCCCACAATAACCAGTGCTGGCCCGTAGGCATAAGGCGGAACAATGGTAAGAACGGGTGAAAAAAAGAGGGCGAGGGCAAAAAGAGCTGCCACAACTAGCGCCGTAAATCCTGTTTTTCCTCCCTGTTCAATACCGGCAGCCGATTCAATATAGACGCCCGCCGTGGTCGTTCCGAAAATCGAAGCGGCGATGGTTGACAGTGCGTCAACCATCATCGGTTTTTCAATCTCCGGCAGGTTATGTTTTTCATCGAGCAGGTTTGCTCTTGACGACAAACCGAAAAGAGTGCCCATGGTATCAACAAAATCCATCACCAGCACGCTGATAATGACGCTGGCAAATCCCCAGGTCAATGCCCCCTGTACGTCGATTTTCATAAAGATCGGCTCTAAGGAGGGCGGCATGCTGAATGCCGTTGCAGGAAGGGGAACCAGACCGGTCAGGAGAAATGCGGCTGTCGTGACGCCCATGCCGGCAAGAATTGCTCCGGTTACCCGCTGGATGAGAAGGACAGCGGTAATGAGCAGCCCGCCGAGGCTCAGAAGTACCGGGAGTTGTGCGATATTGCCAAGTTGAACCGGTGCACCGGGCACACCGAGTGTTACGATACCCATATCGCCAAGACCGAGAAACGCAAGAAAAAGACCGATACCGCCCGAAAAGCTGTGCTTGAGCGAAGAGGGAATAGCCTCAGACAGCCACTTGCGCAGTCCCCCGATGGTGATCAGGGTGAAAAGAATGCCGCTGATAAAGATAGCTGCCATTGCCGTCTGCCATGAGAATCCCAGCGTCTGCACAACCGTATAGGCAATAAAGGCATTTTCGCCCATGTAGGGTGCTACAGCAAAAGGCCGTTTGGCATAAAGGCCCATCAGCAGGGTACCGAAGATGGAGGTGAGAATGGTTGCCGTCATTGAGGCTCCCTTCGGGATACCTGCCGCAGCAAGGATCGCAGGATTGACTATAATGATATAGGAGAGCGTGAAGAAGGTTGTGATGCCGGCGAGCGTCTCCTGCCGGTAACTGGTGCCGTGCCTGTCGAAATGGAAGTACGAGCGTAGTGTCATGGTCGGGTATAGGGAAGAGGTTTTTTTTTTGATCGCAAGATAAACATAAAGCGTGAAAATGGTGAATCGTAAACACGCAAAGGCTTGGGCTGGATGACTTGTATGAACGGGCAGTGCTGATTGTTTTTGATGTCATTTATGTGTATTTATTCGATCGATTGTATAAATTTAAGTGTAGTTGGTTTTTTTCGGCCATTGACCAAGAATCTCTTTACAGAGACGGTTTATTATGTTGCAAAAAATCAGAAAAAGTCTTATAATGGATAAAATTTATCCTGTTTATGCTTTTTGCCCTTAACTTTAACTAAAAAAAGGAAATATCATGAGTGTGCTCGTCGGCCGCAAGGCGCCTGATTTTGATGTAGCAGCCGTTGTCAATGGCGCGGAGTTTGTTGATTCAATAAAGCTTTCTGATTTCAAGGGCAAGTATGTGGTGCTCTTCTTTTATCCGCTTGATTTCACTTTTGTATGCCCGACCGAGCTGCACGCCTTTCAGGAGAAGCTTCAGGAGTTCCACGACCGGAATGTTGAGCTGATTGGCTGTTCAGTGGATTCCACATTTTCCCATTACGCCTGGCTTCACACCCCGAGAACTTTAGGTGGTATCAAGGGAATTAGCTATACGCTGCTTTCGGATCTCAAAAAGACTGTTTCAGCCGATTATGATGTGCTGCTTGAGGGCGAGGGGATTGCACTGAGAGGGCTTTTCCTGATCGACAAGGAGGGTGTTGTCCAGCATCAGGTGGTCAATCATCTTGCTCTTGGCCGCAACATTGATGAGGTTCTCCGACTTGTCGATGCGCTTCAGTTTTCCGAAGAATTTGGTGAGGTTTGTCCGGCAAACTGGAACAAGGGTGATAAAACGATGGCACCGACTCAAGAGGGTTTGAGGGAGTTTTTTGAGGAGACCTGATAACAATTACCGCCAATATGCCGCTGCTTCAGGGCTCAAAGCCATTGAATGGGTGACTTATTGATAGTCTTTGAAATTACTGCCTCCCGCGCCTTTTTTTGAAAAGCGGGGGAGGGAGTTAAGGTAGAATCAGTATGCTTTTGCAAAGACGACTTTGCGCGCGGCTGGTTTTCCGGAGTAGATACAGGTACCGGGTTCATCGATTCGGTATTGTGCAATATAGTGGGCCTCTTCGGGAAGTACCCTGATAGTGGCTTTGGTTTCTGCCTTGATTTTCGCTTCAGTTTCTGCCGTTCCGTCCCAGTGGGCGATGACAAATCCCTTTTCAACAGCTACCTTGAACTCCTCGTAACTCTGCACTTCAACGGTGTGATCATTGCGGAACTGGAGCGCCTTGTCAAACATGCTTTGCTGAATGGCGTTCAAAATTTCACTGATACGTACCGGCAGGGTATCGTCGAGCGCCAGCTCGGTTTTTTCGAGCGTGTCGCGTCGTGCGGCAATGCAGATGCCGTTCTGGATATCGCGTGGCCCGAGCTCGATACGGATTGGAATACCCTGTAGCTCATATTCGGCAAACTTCCATCCGGGCGAGTTCTGTTCGCTGCTGTCAACAAAGGAGGGTATGCCGCTTTTGTTGAGTTCGTGGGCAACGGCATTGGCCCGTTCAATGACGGCCGCCTTGTCGCCCCTGAGAATGGGGATGATGACTACCTGGCGCGTGGCAAGTTTCGGCGGCAGCACCAGGCCGCGATCATCAGAGTGGGCCATGATCAAAGCACCGATAAGCCTTGTCGAAACCCCCCAGCTTGTTGCCCAGACATAGTCAAGTACACCCTCTTTTGTCTGGAACTGGCAGTCAAATGCCTTGGCGAAATTCTGGCCAAGGTTGTGGGATGTGCCGGCCTGAAGCGCCTTGCTGTCTTGCATCATCGCTTCAATGCACCAGGTATCGACCGCACCGGCAAATTTTTCGTTGTCGGTTTTCTTGCCCATGATAACCGGCATTGCCATGTACTCTTCGGCAAAAGTCTTGTAGACGTTGATCATGCGGAGCACCTCTTCCTGCGACTCCTCCGGGTTGGCATGGGCGGTATGGCCCTCCTGCCAGAGAAATTCGGTGGTTCTCAGGAAAAGACGGGTTCTCATCTCCCAGCGTACCACGTTGGCCCACTGGTTGATCAGAATCGGCAGGTCGCGGTATGACTGAATCCACTTTTTATAGGAAGACCAGATGATCGTTTCCGATGTGGGGCGGATATAGAGCTTTTCAGCGAGCTCTTCTCCTCCTCCGTGGGTGACAACGGCGCATTCAGGGGCAAACCCCTCAATATGCTCTGCCTCCTTTGCAATGAAGCTTTCAGGAATGAAGAGCGGGAAATAGGCGTTGACATGGCCGGTCTCCTTGAACATCCTGTCGAGGGCGGCCTGCATTTTTTCCCATATTGCATAGCCGTTTGGCCGTATGACCATGCATCCCCTGACATCAGCATAATCGGCCAGTTTTGCTGAACGTACAAGGTCAATATACCACTGGGAATAGTCCTCGCTTCTTGAAGTGATTTTATCTGCCACGTTTTCGGTAAAAGATTGTTACGGAAGAAGAATAGTGTGGAAAAATATACAACCTGCTATTCAAATTTTTTCATCTTTTCCATAAGGTTTTTCAGATGTGCTTTCTGCCCTGCATCCAGAGGCTTCTGGTTGTCGGCAACTTTCTGGTATCCTGCCGGTATGGCGAACTGCAAGGGAGGAACTGTTTTTGGCCAGATTTGAACAACTTCCATCATGTATTTTCCGTTATCGTTATATTGTACGATCTTGACGGGGAATCCTTCAATACCTTCTGTGCTGAGCTTTTTTGCAAGCTGGGTATTGGAGAGGCGGGGGTTTTGCGACTGAAGGATTCTGAAGGTCGAGAAATCGCCAAGATCGCGTGTAACCCAGAGTTCCAGTTTTTCGGTGGTACTGGTGAGCATGATGTGCTGGCAACGGTAGCCTTTGATTGTTTCTGTTCCAAGTTTTGCAAGGGTATAGTTACTGTCGAAATCTAGCAGCATGGCATTTTCGGCCGCGGTTTTCAAATTGACGAGGCTGTAATTTTTTGCCTGATGATTGATGATGCATGCCTGGTCAGGCTGGGATGCTTTGGTGATTACCGTTGTTTTGAGCTGGTCGGGTATTTTGTCCATCTGCATGATCATGTCCATGCGTTGTGCCGATGTTCCGAACGAGTAGGTGATTTTGGCGGAACCGTTCGGCATGGTAAGCGCCATGGCCATAATGCCGGTAAATTTTGAAGCGGCTGAGGCCGTCGAGCCTTGAACGGCAAACAGCAGTATGAAGAGTGCAAGAAGAACTTTTTTCATCGTGTCGTTGCTTTGTTGGAGTCGTTGGTGATGTTCTGTTATGGCAGGATATCGGTTATCATGATAATTAGGCAATGTACTCTTTGTAATGGTCAGGTAAGATGAATTTTTTTTAAAGAGCTGCCCCGGCAGGTGTAACCTTAATAACTTTTGTTGTTCTATGTGGACAGAGAGAGCGGGCAGAGCGAACTATTGGTTTAAAAGGGTGTGATGGAAGAGGTGAAAGTTTGGGAGGTTGTTGAACTGCTCAAGACAACAACTGAGTTTTTTGTTGCAAAAAAGGTCGATGAACCACGCATCAGCGCGGAGTTGCTTTTGGGGCATATTCTTGCCAAGAGCCGTATGGAGCTCTATCTGCATCATAACCGGCCGGTTTATCAGGATGAGCTTGACCGGTTCAGGGCATGTTGCCGCCAGCGGATTGAAGGCCGTCCGGTTCAGTACATTACCGGAGAGCAATACTTTTACGGTTTGCAGTTTATGGTTGATGAACGGGTTCTCATTCCCCGTCCTGAAACGGAACTTCTTGTCGAGCATGCGCTTGAATCTCTCGGCATGACCGGTCGTGGCGGTTCCCGAGAGGCAAAGATTCTGGATATTGGTACCGGAAGCGGTTGCATTGCGGTGACCATGGCATCGCTTTGCCCCTCGCTGCAGATGACCGCCGTCGATTGCTCCCTTGATGCCCTTGCTGTTGCTCGCCTTAATGCCGCAAAGCATGGTGTGGAATCCCGGATCGCATTTGTTTTTGCTGATATGTTCGAGGAGTTTTTTGCTGCAAAGTTGCCCGGAACGCCTTATGACCTGATTGTATCCAACCCGCCCTATATACCGGCGCTCGAATGGGAGACTCTGCAACGCGAGGTAAAGCAGTACGAACCGAAAATTGCATTGACCACGCGTCATGGGCTGGAATGTTACCGTGCGATTGCGGCGCAGGCAATCAAGATGCTTGTTCCGGGAGGCACGCTTTGCTTTGAACTTCATGCTGATGCAGCCCTGATGGTCTCGGAAATTATGGAAATAAATGGTTTTAGCGGAATAACGGTAGCAAAGGATTATTCCGGGCACGACAGGATTATTTCAGGGACTTTTGCCTGATGAGGGTGGGGGAGTTCTTTTTTTCGTGAAAACAGAGTTGCGGGACTCTATTTATAGAGCTTTATTAATAATATCATTCACAGGGTGCAGAAAAGATTAGTTTTTTTAAATTCACCTGTTTGTTTCTCCTTAATCCTTTATGGTCATCACTTGGGTGTACGTTGATGGAATTTCGTGATCTCAAATTGAGAGAGCGGCAGGTTCTGGGAATCATTATCCAGTCCTATGTTGTGACCGCAGCTCCGGTAGGCTCAAGATATATAGCCAGAAATTACAATCTTGGTCTTTCTGATGCCACGATACGCAATGTCATGGCTGAACTTGAAAATGAAGGCTATATAAGCCAGCCGCATACTTCAGCGGGCAGAATTCCGACCGATAAGGGCTATCGCTATTATGTTGATCTCATCATGACCTTTCAATGTCTTGATGACCAGGAAAAAAAGAGGATTGAAGAAAATGTTGGTCAAATCAGTATTGATCGAAAGGGTACATCGTCTGATGTACTCCTTTCGGCAGTGAAAGTTCTTGGCACCATTTCAAGGCAGTTGAGTGTTGTTTTATCACCGACGCTCTCAAATGCGATTTTTGAAAAACTGGACATGGTATTGCTGAGTTCGACCCGAATGATGGTGATTCTTTCCATTCAGTCGTTGTTTGTCAAGACGATTGTCATGGAGCTCGATCTTGAGGTTTCCCGCCAGACGGTTGACGGGGTGGTCGATATGCTTAATCAACGGCTGTCGGGCCTGACGCTTGCCGAAATTCGTCGCTCAATTACCCGGCGTCTTTCGGATTGCAGTTGCGATACTGGCCTGAAAAATCTTATTGTCCGCTCGGCCGGCACCCTTTTTGATGAGTCGCCTATTTTTGAACGGCTCTATATATCCGGTACCGAATATATTGTCGATCAGCCTGAGTTCAAGCAGCCTGAAAAGGTTCGGGATCTTATCACCATGATTGAGGATAAGTTCAGTATGGCAAAGCTTGTTGAAAACAGCGGACCGTCGCGCATGGATATTACCATCAGTATTGGCAAGGAGAACTGTGAACGGCAGGCTGAAGACCTGACCATTGTCTCAACGCCCTACTATGTTGGAAATATGGTTGGAAAACTCGGGATTCTCGGACCGAAAAGAATGGATTATGAGCATGCAGTCCGTGTTCTCAATTATATGGCCGACAGCCTTTCTGCAACGCTGTCGGGTGTTAACTAAAAAAAGCAATGTATTTATGACCAAAAAAGCAATGGACCAGCAAGAGACTAATAAAGAGCATCTGGAAGATATTCCGGAAATCAATGAGGTTCAGGACTGCACCGCAGCCGATGCGGAGTGGTCTCAGGGGGAACCTTCTAAAGAGAGTGAATCAGCTACGGCAAGGATAGCTGAGCTTGAAGCTGAGCTGAACACCCATAAAGAGCAGGCTGGCAAGTATCGTGATGAGTTGTTGCGTAGAGCTGCGGATTTTGAGAATTTCCGCAAGCAGAAGGAACGCGAGTCCATGATGGCCTCTTCGAGGGCACTTGAAAACATTATCAGGGAGCTGCTTCCTGTTATCGATGATGTCAAGCGCCTGCTTGCTCATGCTCCCGTTGATTCTGAAAGTGCAAGTGAAGCACGGCCCTACATTGAGGGCGTGAAGATGGTGAAAAAAAATCTCGAAAAGTGGCTTGCTGAAAAAGGGGTGAAAGCCATAGAATCGAAAGGGATGAAGCTTGATGTGAACTTCCATGAAGCCATTTCCCAAATCGATCATCCCGATACAGAGCCAGACGTGATTGTTGAAGAGTACCAGACAGGCTATCTGTTGGGAGAGAAGGTTATCCGGCATGCAAAGGTCATTGTAGCCAGATAGAGCGGTACTTTTTTTAGAATAAATGATATCCAAGAACATTTGCAGGTCAAATTATGAAGAGAGAATATTACGAGGTTCTTGGTGTAAGCCGGACGGCAACCAAGGACGAAATAAAGAAGGCATACAGGAAGCTGGCCTTGCAGTTTCATCCCGACAAGAATCCTGATAACAAGGATGCCGAGGATCATTTCAAAGAGGTGAACGAAGCATACGAAGTGCTGAGTAACGACGACAAACGACGCCGTTACGACCAGTTTGGCCATGCCGGTGTGGGCTCGTCTGCCGCATCCGGTGGCGGACAGCCTGGCGGTGGCGCCGATTTGAACGATATTTTCAGTGCCTTCAACGACATGTTCAGCGGTGGCAGAAACAGGGGAGGGGGTTCTCCATTTGGTTTTGAAGATGCATTTGGTGGTGGCGGAAGACGAGGTCGCGCACCTGGCGGCATTCCTGGAACCGATCTCAAAATTCGTCTCAAGTTAACTCTTGAGGAGATTGCCAAGGGTGTTGAAAAAACACTGAAGATCAAAAAACAGGTTTCCTGCAAGGAGTGTAACGGAAGCGGTTCCAAATCCGGTGCAACAGAGAACTGTCAGACTTGCCACGGCAGCGGAGAGGTTCGTCAGGTTTCAAAAACGATGTTCGGTCAGTTTGTCAATGTTGCAGCCTGTCCGACATGCGGAGGTGAAGGCCGGATGATCAAGGATCGTTGTCCTGCCTGTTACGGCGAAGGGATAAAGCTTGGAGAGGTGACCGTCAAGGTTGCGGTTCCATCAGGAGTTGAAGATGGAAATTACCTTACGCTGAGAGGTCAGGGCAACGCAGGGCCGAGAAGTGGCGCAGCCGGTGACCTGATCGTTGTGATTGAGGAAATCCCGCACGAACTTTTCTCACGCAATGGCGATGATGTGATCTATACTCTGGCCGTCAGTTTTCCTGACCTTGTACTCGGTACGAAAGTTGACGTTCCGACGCTTGACGGAGCGGTCAAGCTGACCATTCCTCCCTCGACACAGCCTGAAACCATGCTTCGCATTGCCGGTCACGGGATAGGTCATCTGAGAGGGTCGTCAAGGGGTGACCAGTATGTAAAAGTCAATGTCTTCGTGCCGAAAGATCTTTCGCACCAGGACAAGGAGCTTCTGAAGGAGATGAAAAAATCAGCAGGGATTTCACCTTCGGCCCATAATGACAAGAATGCAAAAGGTTTTTTTGAAAAAGCCCGCGATATTTTCAGTTAAGAGATTTTTTCCGTTATGGTGGTAAATAAAAAAGGCCGGTTTATAACCGGCCTTTTTTATTTGTGAGATCACATTCCTCGTTAGTTCAGCAATGCACTTGCCAGTGTTTCCAACTCTGGTTCATTCACAGCCAAGCTGCTTATAGCGGCAACGATATTCGGCACAACATCCTTGTTAAAAACTGTCGGCATTAAACTGTCGCGAGTCGGCTCAATGGAGTAGGCGATAGAAGTCGCAACAGCCATTTTGATTTCAGATGTCACTTTCTTGATGCCGCTGACAAAGAGTCCTTTGAAGAGACCAGGAAAAACAAGGGCATTGTTAACCTGATTCAAAAGGTCTGAACGGCCTGTTCCGACAACACTGGCACCAGCCTTGTAGGCAAGGTCAGGCATGATTTCCGGCACAGGATTGGCCATGGCAAAAATAAATGGCGCACTGTTCATTCCCTCAACCATGGCGGGAGTAACAATGTTGCCGATAGAGACGCCGACAAAGACATCGGTACCAACCATCGTGCTCTGTAGATCGCCTGAATGCTTTGCCTTGTTGCTGATTTCAGCGATTCCCTGCTTGATTGAATTCATGCCCGGGCGACCATCGTAGATTGCGCCCTGCGTATCAACCAGTACAACCTCTTTGACCTTTGCATAAATCAACAGTCTCGCGATGGCAATACCGGCAGCTCCGGCACCATTGACGACGACAGAAAGATCCTTGAGTTCACGTCCGGTCACACGGCATGCATTGATCATGGCTGCCAATGTTACGATAGCTGTTCCGTCCTGGTCATCATGAAAAACCGGAATTGAGAGCTCCTCTTCGAGGCGTGTAAAAATTTCAAAACATCTTGGTGCTGAAATATCTTCGAGATTGATGCCTGCAAAACTTGGCTCAATCATTTTGCAGAATTTTATGATTTCTTCTACATCGGTCGAGTTGATACAGAGCGGCATCGCATCAATATCGGCAAACTCTTTAAAAATGATAGCTTTGCCTTCCATGACCGGCATGGCAGCCTCAGGACCGAGGTCACCGAGACCCAGAATTGCTGTGCCGTCACTGACAACTGCAACCTGATTGCACCGATTGGTCAAGGTATAGGATTTCTGTTTGTCAAGGCCAATCTCGGTACAAACGGCAGCAACACCCGGGGTATAAGCCAAAGAGAGATCATCTTTGGTTTTAATGCTGACTTTTGAGCGGATTTCGATTTTTCCGCGCGATTTGAGATGTAATGCTATCGAAGGTTTTGAATAATCCATGTGCTTAAACTGACTCCCTTGTCATGTCTGTCGTATGATATAAAATAAGCTTGTCGTACTGGGTGGTGTGCCGGTGAACGCAGGTAAACGTATCGAAACATCCCTTAAAAAGGGCTACAGGCGGACAAGGTGATTTAGGAACAGCATAATCTAATTTTATTTACTGATTATCCTACGACTCTTTTGCAAAGCTGCCCCTATATCCCCATCCCCATCTCTAGTGACGGTGTTGATAGCGTGTTTTACTTATTTTGGTGCGCAATTACGCTGCTATTCCTTCGACTTGTAAGCTGCATTCAGCTCGTCGACATATTTGGCAATGACGGTCTGGTCAGAAAGCTGATCCGGCGCAAAAATCTTTTCGGCAATGATGGTGCTGCCGATAAGGTTGAGTTTCAGTTGCGGAAGGTAGAGCAGATTGGCCATCAGTTCAGGACTGCCGCAGGTGAGAAAAAGGGCAATTTTTTTGCCCTGAAGGCAGCTTTTTAGGTTGCTTTGCAGGAGCGCACCAAGAAGTTCCGATGCGACAAGCAGATAGTAAATCGGGGCGCCCATGATCACAACATCAAACTCCTTGACGAAACTGTAATCGCCTGTTGTTTTGCATTTTGCTTTTTCGACATAAGCGCCTGTTTCTGCAAGCTTTTGACCAATTGAATCGATAAGCTTTTCGGTCGATCCACCTGAAGTTTTGCTGTCGAACAGGATGATTGCTTTCATGGGCGCAGAAGCTGTGTGTGTCATAAGAAAAACGGATAGTTGGGTTGAACACAGAACTGAAATTGTCTAAGGCATTAGACAAAAAACAAAGTACAAAAAAAAAGCGCCCGGTTAAGAGCGCCTTTTTTTATAATCATCGTTTTGAAGAGTGGTGTTTAGACAAACTTCGAGTAGATGTCAAGCAGATCGGTTACTCTGGTTGAGTATCCAAGCTCGTTGTCGTACCAGCCGACTACCTTTACGAGGTTGCCTGAGCTCATGGTCAGCAGTGAATCGAAAACACAGGAGTGCGAGTTGCCGACGATGTCCTGTGAAACGATAGGATCTTCACAATATTCCATGAATCCCTTCATAGGGCCGTCTGCTGCGATTTTCATGGCAGCATTGATTTCTGCTTTTGTTGCCGGTTTTTTGAGAATGGCGGTCACGTCGGTGACTGAACCGTCTGGTACTGGTACTCTCATAGCGAAACCGTCAAGGCGGCCGATCAGTTCAGGAATAACCTCGCCAATAGCCTTTGCAGCGCCGGTGCTGGTAGGGATGATGGAAAGTGCTGCTGAACGGGCACGACGAAGATCGGAGTGAGGAAGATCAAGGATGTTCTGGTCGTTGGTGTAGGCATGAACCGTGGTCATGAACCCTTTTTCGATACCGAAACTGTCTTCAAGCACCTTCATCATTGGAGCAAGGCAGTTGGTTGTGCAACTTGCGTTTGAAATAATTTCCTCTTTGCCGGTTATGGAGTCGCCATTGACACCGAGCACGATGGTGGCGTCAATTTTGTCTTTTGCCGGAGCGGAAATGATAACTTTTTTTGCGCCTGCGGTAATATGCTTCGAAGCAGCTTCTCTTGAGGTGAAGAGGCCTGTTGACTCAACAACCAGATCACATCCAAGCTCTTTCCATGGAAGTGATGCCGGGTCACGCTGTGCGGTAATGGTGATAACCTTGCCGTTGACGACAAGATTGCTGCCCTCAACACTCACTTCACCCTGGAATTTCTTGTGGGTTGAATCGTACTTGAGAAGGTGTGCAAGGGTCTTGGGGTCACACAGGTCGTTGATTGCAACAATTTCATAATTCGGGTTGTTCAATGCCTGGCGAAAAACCAGACGCCCGATGCGGCCAAATCCATTAATGCCGACTTTCACTTTTGCCATAATGTCGTTCCGGTATTGTACTACGTTAGTATTGATTGACATGAAAAACTGCCGCAGAGACTCCTCTTTTGCGGCCAAAAACAAACCTTAAGATATGATATGAAACTGGAATTATTCAGGAGTTTTTTAGAAAACTTTCTATCAAAAGATTTTTAAGATTACTGAAACTTCCGTTGCTGAGCAAGACAACCACATCTCCTTCTTGCAGTTGGGGTTGAAGAAATTCCACAATATCTGCAGGATAGTTTGAAGAATTATCTCCGGCAAGCAAAACGGTTTTTCCTTGTTTTTGCAACTCGTCTTTCAGCCGTCCGGTATCAAGCGATTTTTCGGGTCCGTAGCGTTCAGGCCTGTGGACCTTGCCCATAACCACAATGGATGCCGGGCCAAAACACTCAGCCAGTTCCTGCTGGAAAATGTTGCGGGTGGTTGTGTTTGAACGAGGTTCAAAACAGGTGACAATCCGCCTCCCGGCATAAAGTTCGCCGAGAGCTTCAAGTGTCACCCTTATGGCGGTAGGATGATGGGCGAAATCCTCAACAAGCGTAATGTTTCGCTCGTAGGTGCCGACAATTTCCATACGGCGTTTCGGGCGTTTGAAGAGCGGCGTGGCGCGCATTATGGCCTCCACAGGGAGCCCGCAATGGGTTGCTGCAGCAATTGCTGCCAGGGCATTCATGATATTGTAATTGCCGAAGAGCGGCACATGGATTGTTCCCTGGAGAGTCCCTTTATAGATGAGGTCAAACGTTGATGCTTCGCTGCCGGTGGATATGTTGCTGGCGCTCCAGTCCGACTCTGCGGTCATGCCAAACCGTTCAACCCGGCAGAAGGCCTTTGAAGCAATTTCAAGAGCAACCTGGTCGTCACCGTTCACGAGCAAGGTGCCGTTTCCTGGAATCAAGTTGACAAAGAGCCTGAAACTGCGCTTGATATCCTCAAGAGAGTCGAAAATATCGGCGTGGTCAAATTCAATATTGTTAATAATGGCAATGTCGGGGCTGTAGAGCAGGAACTTGCTTCGCTTGTCGAAAAAGGCGGTATCGTACTCATCACCTTCGCTCACAAAAAAGCCCTTTTCACTGCGTCCCGAAGCTCGGCAACCTATGGAAAAGTTTTCAGGGATGCCGCCAACAAGAAATCCCGGCTTGAGCCCGCCATGTTCAAGCAACCAGGCAACCAGTGAGGTTGTTGTTGTTTTGCCATGTGTACCTGCTACCACAATGGAGGTGTTGTTGCAAATCAGGTGACGCCGAACCAGCTCAGGCATCGAAAGGAGCTCAAGATGATGGTTCAGGGCATATTCGAGTTCCGGATTTCCCCGGCTTATTGCATTGCCAACGACGACAACATCCGGTGACGAGCTTTGTAGGTTCTTATCTGAAAACCCGGTGAAGTAGCGGATATTATGATCGTCAAGATAGTTGCTCATTGGCGGATAGAGCTGCGTATCAGAGCCGCTGATGGCATGACCTGCATGGGAAAGGGCCACGGCAACTGATGCCATTGCCGTACCGCCGATACCGAGAAAGTAGAAGGAGCTCATCGTGGCTGATTGTCAATTTGCAAATTACTGTGCTGCATACGCAGGTTTAATGGGCTTATATACATAAAAAAACATTCTCTTCTGAAAGAATAGAAGATGGTGTAAAAGAATGAAATGAATCTGTATTTTACGAGACAGTCTTCAATGATTTCAACTATTACCATTTATGCAGTTTATCGACCTGCTTTCGCAGAAAGAGCGGATACGTAAAGCACTTCTTCATCGTATTGAAGGTATTCTGGATCGTGGCCAGTTTATCATGGGCCCGGAGATAACCGAACTTGAATCACAACTGGCCTCCTATGTCGGCTCACGGCACTGCGTCTCCTGCTCCTCAGGAACAGACGCACTGCTCATGCCTCTTCTTGCCAAAGGTATCGGCCCGGGAGATGCCGTGCTTACCACTCCCTTTACCTTTGTTGCAACGGCCGAAGTGATCAGCCTGGCTGGAGCAACTCCCGTTTTTGTTGATGTTTCTCCCGATACCTTCAATATGGATCCCGATCTTGTCGGCTATGCCATTGATGATGCTGTTCAGCGGGGTTTGAAACCCAAGGCACTTATTCCGGTCGATCTTTTCGGCTTGCCGGCGGATTACGACCGTCTCCACGCCGTTGCTGACGCTTACAGACTCTGGATTCTTGAGGATGCCGCTCAGAGTTTCGGAGGCAGTTTTAATGGGCGTCGGGCGGGCAGTTTCGGCCTTGTCGGGGCCACCTCCTTTTTTCCGGCTAAACCACTCGGCTGTTATGGCGACGGAGGAGCAATTTTTACCGATGATGATGAGCTTGATATGCTTTTGCGTTCAATAAGGGTGCATGGGAGCGGAGTTGACAAGTACAGCAACGACCGTATCGGTATCAACGGAAGGCTTGATTCAATCCAGGCGGCAGTACTGCTCGAAAAACTTACGATATTTGACGATGAACTTGAAGCGCGCCAGCGCATTGCCGACTACTACAGCGAAAGGCTGCAGGGCAGGGTCGGCGTTCCCCGTATTGCGGAGCACTACCGTTCGGCATGGGCGCAATACTCGGTACTGGCAGCCTCAACCCAAGAGCGGGAACAGATCATGCAGGCCCTGCAGCAGGAGGGAATTCCAACGATGATCTATTACAAGATTCCCCTTCATCTCCAGAAAGCCTATGATTTCCTCGGTTATAAAAACGGCGATTTCCCCATTTCAGAAGATTTAAGCAGCCGGATTTTCTCGCTTCCGATGCACCCCTATCTTGATGAAGATGAGATCGACCAAATATGTGCGGTGCTTTTGCGTACCTGATCGTTTACGGATACTCTTCCCCTGAAACTTGATGCGGAAATAAATCCCGGCAAGCATGACCAGGGCACTGATGGCGCCGACAGCAATGAACGGCGCCTCCAGTTATCTTTACACAGTAACGCTTTTCAGAAATTTCCTGACGGCCACAAGAAAGGCTTGAGGCTGCTCTTCGTGCGGAAGGTGCCCGCAATCCGACACAACCACCAGCTCCGCGCAGGGAAGCTCACGGGCAAGCCGGATACTCTCCTCTGTTTTTACCGTAAGATCCTGTTCACCGGTAATGACCAGGGAGGGGAGCGACATGGTTTTCAGCTTTTCATTCAGCCGAAGATGATGAGTCTCCGAAAAAAGCTCCCAGAAGGCTCTCGACCAGTCGCCAATCATCAGGTCACTGCGGAACGCGGCCAGAACATCATCGCTGAGCCGCTCCTTGTTATACCAGAAGCCGCGAATATTGCGGTTGTACAGTCTGGTGATGAGGAACTTCATCAGACGGGAAAAGAGCGGGGTCAGGGCTTTCATTGCAGGCTTCATGAACGCAGGGACTTCGCTTGTGGCATAACCGCTGTAAATCATGGCGCCGGCAAGCACCAACCCATCAACATGCTGCGGATAGCGCAGGGCACAGAGAAGCGCCAGGGTGCCCCCCGTTGAATTGCCAACCAGAACCGCCTTGCTGAAACCCAGCTTTTTTATCAGAGCGATAACCAGATCACTCTGTGCCTCAGGAGTGTAGCTGACTCCTGTGGCCGTTGAGGGCAGAGGGCGTGAAGTAAAGCCAAAAGCAGGACGGTCGAACGCCACTACTGTTGCGTTTTTCGCCAGCTCATCCAGCACAAACCGCCAAGACCGGAGACTCAGAAAACTCCCGTGCAGCAGCACAACGAGCGGCTTTCCTGTGCCGGCCATCCGGTAGTGGACAGTGAAGCCGTTTACCTCAATAAAGTGGCGGTCAACAGAGGCCTGTCGTCCGTTAGTGGTGTAAGTTCCGGGGGCGATCAGCGTTGCGTTTTCAGGCATAGTTACAGAAGTTTATAATGCGGCCCAATTTTCAATGGTTAACCCTTTTTCCGCCAAATATCTTTGGCATCAGCAAGCTTCTCAAGAATGTCTTCCGATTCGGCAGACGTTTTTTGCCATTTTGCTTCAGAATGGAGTTCGTAACCTCCTGCTTGATGCAACTGCCCGCCCTCCATCCGCAGGCAGCGGTCAGCGAGGGCAGCGTACTCTTCGTTGTGGGTGACGATGATGAAGGATGTGCGGCGCTCCTTGCTCAGGCGAGCCATCAGCTCATAAAGGATGCGGCTGTTCTGGCTGTCGAGGTTGCCGCTTGGTTCGTCGGCCAGTATCAGTTTCGGGTTATTCATCAGGGCGCGGGCAATGGCAACGCGCTGCTGTTCACCGCCGGATAGTTCTGAAGGGAGATGGTCGAAGCGCTCCGAAAGGCCGAGGCTTGATAGCAGCTCTCCGGCCCTTTTTTTTGCGGGCGGGAGCTTGCCCGTGGCGATGAATTCCGGCATCGCCACATTTTCAAGGGCGGTAAAGTCGGAAAGAAGGTGGTGGAACTGGAAGACAAAGCCGATTTTCCGGTTCCGGAACTTTGCGAGCGCTTTTTGGGAGAGTGTGTATTTTTTATCCTTGAAGAGGAGTTCCCCATCAAAGAGGATTTCGCCGCTGTCTGGTGTATCAAGGGTGCCAAGCAGGTTCAGTAGGGTGGTTTTGCCACTTCCAGACGCTCCGATGACGGTCACCATCTCACCTTCACCAAGCGAAAGATTGACTCCATGGAGGATTTCCAGACTCTTTTTTCCCGGCAGGGTGTAGGACTTGCTGATGTTTTTTGCTTCGAGCATTATTAATTTTTCGTTACACCGTTTCGCGTTTGCCTAAACTCTCTGCCAGCATGGATATTACAAGAGAGTTCATGCTGACACCCTCTTGTTTTGCTCTCATAATCAAACGGGAATGAATGCTTTTAGGAACTCGTTGCATAAACTTGCCACTGTGCGTACCACCACTATCTGGTTCTGGAACAGGCAGTTCCAGGCATTCCAGGGCAGCAATTGTTTCTTGCAACGCATCCATACCATTTTCAATTGCTTCTGCTATGGTTTCACCATCTGAAATACATTCAGAAAAGTCAGTAAATGAAATCATATAACCGCCACCCTCTTCTTTTGAAAGAGGGCGAATTTCAAATGGGTATTTGCTTAAATCTTTCATAGCTCAATCCATTACAAAGTCAACAAATTTCTTTATGTATATCGGTTTAATTGGTCTATGAACAGGGACAGGTAACGTCCGACCATCAGTGCGTACAAAAACGATGTGACTTGTACCGCGTTGTCGCCATTCGATGTTGTAAGCGCTCGCAACGGTTTTCAGACTATCAATCCGCCAATCAAGGGGATTGTTTTGCATCTGCTGGAGGATTTTATCTGCTTTGCTCACAAGGTGTATGATACTAAATGCGATATCATGATGCAAGAGTGGAAAAGATAATGAAGATATTTATTTGAATTTTCCACGTTCAATTTCCTGAAAACTTCTTCCGCTTGAATTGATTTCATTTCTCTCCGTTCGGAAGCTTTCGTGCTCGGCCGGGCACGTCACCTTCGATCATTTCCATGGTCTCTATGTTGAACAATCCAACATGTTCTCCATAGACGGCCTGAAAATGCATTCCAATTCCCACCCCTCACACCGGCCTTACTTGGCCGTTTCCTTCAATAATCCATTTGTAGGTAGTGAGCTCTTTAAGAGCCATAGGGCCTCTGGCATGCAGCTTCTGCGTGCTGATGCCGATCTCTGCGCCAAGTCCGAACTGTGCGCCGTCGGTGAAGGCGGTCGAGGTGTTGGCGTAGACCACCGCAGCATCAACCCGTTTGAGGAAGGTGGCCGTTGTGTCGGGGTCGGTCGCAATGATCGCTTCGCTGTGACGTGAGCTGTAGCGGGCGATATGCTCAAGCGCTTCATCAAGCGAGGCAACGGTCTTTATCGACATCTTCAGCGAGAGGAACTCGGTGCCGAAATGTTCCGGCTCAGCCCGATGGAGCAGTGCTTCAGGGTAGAAGCCTTGCAGCGCATGAAAAGCCGCTTTGTCGGCAAAAAGCACCACCTGCTTCTCCTGAAGGGGTGCCACCAGAGCAGGGAGGTCACTGAGACGCTCCTGGTGGATCACCAGCGTGTCGAGCGCGTTGCAGACGCTTGGACGCCGGGTTTTGGCGTTGAAGATGATATTCTTGCCCAGCTCAAGGTTTCCGCTTTTGTCGAAATAGGTGTGCACAATGCCTGCTCCGGTTTCGATGACCGGAACTTTGGCGTTGTTACGCACAAAGTCGATCAGCTTCTGGCTCCCTCTGGGGATGATCATGTCGATATAGCCGACCGCGTTGAGCATGACGGCTGCCGCTTCCCGTTCTGCGGGCAGCAGGTAGATGGTATCTGGATTGATGCCGTGTTCCTTCAGAACGCTATGGATTAGCTCGACAATGGCGATGTTGGAGTACATGGCATCACTTCCGCCTTTCAGGACGGTTGCATTGCCTGATTTCAGGCAGAGCGCAAAGACGTCAAAGGTGACGTTTGGCCTTGCCTCGTAGATAATGCCGATCACGCCAATCGGAACCGTCACTTTTTTCAGGTTGAGGCCGTTCGGCAGCACCCGTTGTTCAAGCACCGTATCAAGCGGAGAGGGGAGCGACGCCACATTGCGGATATCGGCAGCGATGGCATCAAGCCGGCATTCGTTCAGCAGCAGACGGTCAACCATCGGGTCTCTGGGATCCATCCGTTCGATATCTTTCCGGTTGGCCTCGAGAATGGCATCCCGGTGAGCTGGTATGCCGTCGGCCAGGGCAAGCAGCAGGCGGTTGATGGCCCCGTCGGTAAGGGTGATGATCTCCCTGCTTGCCTGTTGGACGGCGCAGAGCTGTTTTGTTATCGTATCCTTCATGTCGAACCAGGTTCAGGTGGTTATATAGAGGTAATCGTAATGAATCAGGGGTTTCTGATCATTCAGCCCCATGATAGACAATGTTTTTTCAGAGCTGTACTGCGCCATGCCGTAGCCGATGATGGTTCCGTCCATGGCGCATACCTTGATAATGTCACCTTTCAGGAAGCGCCCTTCTACTGATACGATTCCTACCGGCAGCAGGCTGTTTGCACGATCTCCGGCCACCAGAGCCATTTCAGCACCCATGTTGACGGTGACCGCCCCCTTTTCCATCCCCTCGCTGTTGGCAATCCACCGTTTTGGCCCGTGCGTTGGCTTTTGCGGCAGAAATTTCGTCCCGTTTTGCTCGCCCTTGAGAATCGAGAGAAGAATACCGGGAGTGCGTCCGTTGGCGATATGGACGGTGATACCCAGCCGCGAGAGCTTCTGCGCGATGTGGCACTTGGTCAACATGCCTCCTCGGCCGAATTCGGATTTTCCCGGTTGGATATACTGATGGAAGTGTTTGGTCGAGGGGTCAATAACGGGGATGATGGAGCCATCTCCTGTTTTCATGTCAAACAGGCCGTCAACATGCGAAAGAATAATATAGCCCTCAACATCCATCATTGAGGCAATGAGCCCTGAGAGCTCATCATTGTCGGTAAACATTAGCTCAGTCACGGAGACGGCGTCGTTCTCATTGACAACAGGGATGATGTTCTGCTGCAGAAGGGAGCTGAAGCAGGTCTGCATGTTGATGTAGTGCAGGCGGTCGCTGAAATCGCTCTTGGTGACAAGGATCTGGGCGGTAACCAGTCCCTGCTCAGCAAACAGCTCGTTGTAGGTACTGATCAGCTTGATCTGACCTGTCGAGGCAAGAACCTGACGGGCCGCAACCGGTGCGATGGTGCCTGAGAGTTTGACCACCGAACGGCCGGCGCCGACAGCACCCGACGAGACGAGGATGATTTCAATCCCTTGCTTCTGAAGCTCTGCTATCTGGGCGGTGAGCTGCTGGAGAATTTCAAGGTCAAGTTCGCCTTTTTTCGTGGTAATGACGTTGGTGCCGACTTTGACGACAATTTTTTTATAGAGCGGATGACGTAGCTGTTTCATGCGTTAGTGAACCTGTTCCTGACTGAAGTGCAACCCCGCAACGCCGATAATAATCAGCAGCAGGGATACGAGTTTAATGGCATTGATCCCTTCACCGAACCAGATGACTCCGATCACGGTTATTGCAGCCGTTCCGATTCCTGACCAGATCGCGTATGTCAATGCGATGGGCAGTACCTTGAGCGCCAGCGAAAGAAAGGTAAAGCTAAACCCGTAAAAAATAAAGATAAAAAGCGTTGGTGCGAGTTTACTGAATCCGTCAGAGATTTTCATGCACGTAGTGCCGGATACTTCAAGCAAAATTGCAATAATCAGATAGAACCAGTGCATTGTTTTGAAAAAAAAAGTTAAAGGCGGTTGAGCGCCTGAAAATGGGGCCCCTGGGAGGCCGGTTTGTGTTCAACTGAAAAGATATGCATATTTAAATTTCGGATAGGAAAAAAACTGCCGCCGGGTCAGTGATGAACTTCTGAATTGTATACGATGCTGTTGTTAAGCCTGATCGATATCTCATTGCCTTTAAAAAATCCGGTATTACAGTTCTCACTGTTACTGTTTATCATTCTTTTTGCCCCGGTGCTTCTGAACCGGCTGAAAATCCCGAGCCTGATCAGTCTTATTCTTGCCGGAGCATTGATTGGCCCTCACGGGCTGAACCTGATGCTTCGCGACAACAGTATCATTTTGTTTGGAACGGTGGGCTTGCTCTATATCATGTTTCTTGCCGGGCTGGAGATTGATGTTGCCGATTTCCGCAAGAACAGCACCAAAAGTATTCTGTTTGGACTCTATACCTTCTTTATCTCCATTATTCTCGGTATTCTCGTAGCGCTCTATATCCTTCAGTTTTCGCTGCTTTCCTCCATTCTTATC
>CAJAOR010000055.1 GCA_903942355.1 uncultured Chlorobiaceae bacterium
ATCAGCTTTCCAAGTCAGCTACGGCTGACGAACTTTAAATTTTTTAATATTGCCGTCTCTTTCAAAAATCTCCTGTGCCAGATCGAGATAATCTTTCGATCCAATACACTGGGCATCATAAAGCAGAGCGGGTTTGCCATGGCTCGGCGCTTCGGAAAGCCGTACATTTCGCCGGATATAGGTCTTGTAAACTTTCTCCTTGAAAAACTTCTTCACCTCTTCGGCAACCTGCGATGCAAGACGAAGCCGCGCATCATACATGGTCACCAAAACTCCTTCAATCTCAAGCTTCGGATTGAGGTGCTTGCGGACGATGCTGATGGTATTGAGCAGTTTGCCCAGACCCTCAAGTGCATAATATTCGGCCTGAACCGGAATCAGCACGGAATCTGCTGCCGTGAGTGAATTAAGGGTGATCAACCCAAGCGATGGAGGACAATCGATAATGATATAATCATAAAGATCTCTGATACCTTTGAGCGCTTTCTGCATCACATACTCGCGTTCTTTCATGTTCACCAGTTCGACCTCCATTCCTACAAGATTGACATTGGAAGGAAGCACATCGAGATACTCCAGACTGGAGGACTTGATGGCATCCTGTATGTTCCCGCCCTTTACCATAACCTGATAAAAGGTATTGTCAATTTCGTCACCGATTTCAAGACCAAACCCGGACGTAGCATTAGCCTGAGGATCAATATCGATAAGCAATGTCCGAAACTCAGAAATAGCAATAGAGGCCGCTATATTGACTGAAGTGGTTGTCTTTCCTACCCCACCCTTCTGGTTTGCAATCGCAATGATTCTGCCCATGTACTAACCAGCTAAATTTACAGCAGTTGAAGTTCAATTATGACTTATCTACATTATAATACTTACATGAACCATTACAAATATTAATCTTGCTTCATGAACAGACTCGAAAAACAATTCTATCAACAGCCCACCATTGAACTTGCCGAACAACTGCTCGGAAAAATCTTTGTCCGCACGCTGCCGGGAAATATCCGGCTGAAAGCAAGAATTGTTGAAACAGAGGCCTATCTCGGCCAGCAGGATCAGGCAAGCCATGCATGGCGGGGCAGAACCCAAAGAAACCAGATCATGTTCCAGGCGCCCGGAACCCTTTATATATATTTTACCTATGGATGCCATTACCTGCTGAATATTGTCAGCGAACCCGAAAACAGCCCCGGAGCGGTACTGATAAGGGCAATGGAACCGGTTGAAGGCGTACCGTTCATGGAGGAGCAGAGAGGAACAGCCATGTTAACCAATCTGATGAGCGGCCCAGGGAAGCTTACCAAAGCGCTTGCCATCGATTGCAGTTCCAACGGAAATGATCTTTTCGGTGACGAGTTCTTTCTTGAAAATGCTCCGCCGCTTCCCGTAGCGATGATCGGCACTTCATCAAGAGTGGGCATTTCAAAAAGCAGGGAACTACCCTGGCGAAAATTCATGCTCAACAATCCTCATGTCTCGAAGGGCAAGGTTACCTGAATGCAAAAAAGAGCGTGCCGCATATTGGAAAGTTTCAAAAAATAACTCTTTTTGAAGCTTGGTCTCCCTGTCAGGAAGCCGCCGTAACCCACACTAAATCTGCCCGTCCATGATCGGAACTCCACTCTTGCCGGAAATCAGGGAGCTGATCGAACAGCGAAACTTCAGCGCCTTGCAGAGAATTTTCAACGACTGGCTGCCGGTTGACCTTGCAGAACTCATTTCCGATCTTCCTGAAAACGAGCAGGCCGTCCTTTTCCGGTTGTTTCCGAAAGATGTTGCGACCGAAACCTTTGAATATCTTGATTTTGATGCCCAGCAAAACCTGCTGACTGCGCTGACCAAGAAGCATGTTACCCACATCCTCAACAGCATGTCGGCCGATGATAGAACAGCGCTGCTTGAAGAGCTTCCGGGAACCGTGGTACAGGAGTTGCTCAAGCTGCTCTCTTTCAAAGAATTCAAAATTGCCAAAACCCTGCTTGCCTATGCTGAAGGAAGCGTCGGCCGCCTCATGTCTCCCGACTATCTCAGCGTCAAGAAAGACTGGGATATCAACCAGGTTCTCGACTACATCCGTATTTATGGCCATGAGAGCGAAACCCTGAACGTCATCTATGTCGTGGACGACAACGGCAAGCTCAAGGGAGAACTGCTGGCAAGAACGCTGCTGCTCTCCACACCTGACAAAAAGGTGAGTGACATTATCGCCGAAGAAAAAATCATCACCCTCACCGCCTCACAAGACCAGGCCGATGCGCTCGAAGCCTTCAAGCGGTACGACAGCGTTGCACTGCCGGTTGTCGATTCCAACGGCTACCTGATCGGGGTCGTGACGGTTGATGATATGCTTGACGTCGCTGAAGAGGAAGAGACCGAAGACATACAGAAATTCGGCGGTATCGAAGCACTCGAAGAACCATACATAGACCTGCCGATACCCCAGTTGATAAAAAAACGGGCTGTCTGGCTGGTCATTCTTTTTATCGGTGAGATGCTGACCGCTTCCGCCATGGCATTTTTCCAGGATGAAATGGCCAAAGCAATTGTTCTAGCCACCTTCATACCGCTCATCATGTCGAGCGGAGGGAACTCCGGCTCCCAGGCAGCCTCGCTCATTATCCGCTCCCTCTCGCTCGGTGAAATAACCATACGCGACTGGTGGAAAGTCATGCGCCGCGAACTCATTTCAGGACTGGCGCTTGGCTGCATTCTCGGCGCTATCGGCGTCTTCAGGGTGCTCATCTGGGCATCAGTCCTTGGCCATCTGAACACCCAGTGGCTCTACATCTCCTTTACCATAGGCATTTCACTGGTCGGCATCGTCATGTTCGGAACGCTCACCGGTTCCATGCTCCCCCTGCTGCTGAAAAGGCTCGGTCTCGACCCGGCAGTCTCCTCAGCGCCCTTTGTGGCTACACTTGTTGATGTAACCGGTATTGTCATCTACTTCAGCGTCGCATCGCTGATTTTGGGCGGAATCCTTCTCTGAAAAAAAGCTTGCGGTATGGAACAGAAACGTGAATCACTCGAATTTGATATCCTCTTTGTCGGCGCCGGCCCGGCAAACCTTGCGTCGGCCATCCACCTCCAGCGCCTCATCAAGCGCCACAACGCCCAATCGGCCACAGCACTCGAGCCCGCTATAGCAATCATCGACAAGGGGCGCTACGCAGGCGCACACCTGCTCTCAGGAGCCCTGCTTGACCCGAAATGCCTTGACGAATTTCTCCCCGACTACCGTGAGGAAGGCTGCCCTATTGAAGCCACTGTCTCGCATGAAAGCCTCTGGTATCTCGGCAGAAAAAGAAAATTCCCCTTTCCGTTTCTCCCGGAACAGTTCAGCAACAAAGGGGCCCTGCTTGTTTCGCTCAGCCGCCTCGGTGCATGGATGGCCAAGGAGGCAGAGCAGGAGGGCGTGCAGCTCTTCGACAACACCGCAGCTACAGCCCCGTATCTTGAAAACGGCACCCTTGCCGGCGTCATTACCGACGACAAGGGGCTCGACAAATACGGCAACCAGAAACCCGGCTATGAGCCCGGATTGCTGCTGAAAAGCAAGGTTACCGTAATCGGCGAAGGCTCCGACGGTTCGCTCTTCCGCCAGCTCTCCGCACAAGTTCCAGCCGGAAGCACTGAGCAGCGCTACGAAACAGGCGTCAAAGAGACCTGGCGGATACCAGCAGGCCGTCTCAAGGCCGGAGAGGTCCACCAGATGTTCGGCTACCCTCTTTCCCCAGATAACTACGGCGGAGGCTGGCTCTACGCCTTCTCCCCGACACTCCTCTCCATCGGATTCATCTCCTCACCGGGAGCCGAGTCGCCCCTGTGCGACCCCCATCTCAACCTCCAGCGTTTCAAAGAGCATCCGCTCGTTGCCGAAATCCTTAAAGGGGGAAGCATGATTGAGTCCGGCGCAAGAACCATCAGCTCCGGCGGCATCGACACCATGCCCCCGCTCTACGGTCCCGGTTTTCTGGTCACCGGAGAATCCGCCGGAATGGTAAACATGCAACGCCACAAAGGGATACACCTCGCCATGAAATCAGGCATCCTTGCCGCCGAAACCCTTTTTGAAGCGCTGCTGCACGAAGATTTTTCCATTGAAAAGCTGAAAAACTACGACGAACGGTTCAGAAGCTCATGGGCATACGAAGAGCTTCACGCCGCCCGGAACTACCGCACAGCATTCGACAAAGGGCTCTATGCCGGACTTGTTCA
The DNA here is from genome assembly GCA_903942355.1 of uncultured Chlorobiaceae bacterium. GTDB lineage: Bacteria > Bacteroidota > Chlorobiia > Chlorobiales > Chlorobiaceae > Chlorobium. Next base: position 4,225 of record CAJAOR010000055.1, read on the forward strand.
GGCAGGCCTCCAGCTCAGCTTTCCCGGCCTCTCCCTCACCGCAAAAACAGGCCCGAAAAAGCAGAAAATAACTGTTGACGGAAAAAAGGAGTTCAAGCCGGACGGCCAGCTCACCTTCAGCAAGGAGCAAAGCCTTTACCATTCAGGCACCATGCACGAAGAGAACCAGCCCTGCCACCTGCACATCAAGGCTGAAGATATCGCAGAGATCTGCCTGCAAAAATGCCTTGTCGAGTTCAGCAACCCCTGCCAGCACTTCTGCCCCGCAGCGGTATACGAGATAACCTTCGACCCCGCTCCAGCACTCAAGCTCAACGCATCCAACTGCCTGCACTGCAAGACCTGTGAAGTGGCCGACCCCTACGGCATCATCACCTGGAGGGTGCCCGAAGGCGGCGGCGGACCGGGGTACAAACTAAGCTGACCGTCAGCTTCCAAGCGTTTTGCACTGCATGAAAAAATCACGCAACCGGTGGGTGCCATAAAGCGGAGCAATGAAATCTACCCGACTGAGTGTTGTCGCAAAGAGCGCAACATCGTGCACATCACGGTTGAAGAGGCCAACGGCCGCAACCAGCCCGTCAGCCGCCCAGAGCGGAAGAGGAAAAACGACCGGCTTGGTTTGGGCAATTTCAATAGCCAGGTCAACCATTTCAAGGTAGGTAAACACTTCCGGCCCGCCAACTTCAACCTCATTGGCCGTTCCATTGACCGCATCAACGCAAACCTTCGCCAAGTCAGAGCCATGAATGGGATTCGATCGCTGGTAACCGTCACCGACCATCAGCATGAACCCTTTGCGTGCCCTGGCAACAAACTGGCCGATCTCTGAATAATAGCCTGTCGGGCGAATGATTGCGGACTCGATGTTCGCCGCTTTCAGCTCCCGGACAAACTTTTCATGAGCCTGGACATTGGGGATATTCATCATCCGATGTGCGTCAAAAACCGACACATAAATGAATTTCCTGACCTTGGCCTTCAGCGCCAGATCAAGCAGATTCATGTTTGCCTGGTAGTCCACCTCGAAGATGGTATGCACAAAATCAGGCTTGATCATCCCAAGTGATGAAAAAACAACATCTATGCCATCACAAGCCGCCATAATGGTTTCGGGCTTCGTTGCATCGCCCACAACCACCTCGTCAACAAGATCCTCAATAGCCGGAGCAAAATAAGAGCCGCTTTGCCCAACCTTATCCGGATTACGCACCAGAGCACGCACCCAATAACCGCGATTTTTAAACTCCTGCACTGCATACCGACCAAGATAACCGGTCGAACCGGCCACAAGTACTTTCTTCATTATTCAACCAATAAAAATTGAAAAAGATTATTGGACGGTTTCCATCAGCCCCTCCGGTTCTCCAAAAGGCTTAAAATACACCTTCACCATGCCAAAACCCATAGAGTTTTTTTTCGCCAAACCCGCACTCATAGCCAACCTCCATCAACTCCCTGGGAGCCCGCAACGTGAACGGTGCAAGCCTCCCCTTGATTTTTATCTCATCCGACCTCCCCTCCTTCAAAGTAATCAGCTTCTGGACCATCCCATTAATCCGCTCCAAATAAGCCTCATCAATGGCAAAACCAAACTGCCCGCTTGAGCTTTTCACCAACATACTTCAGGATTCTTTCGACTATCTCAGCTTCTTCCTGATATCCGCTTGCATGGATACCGGGAATCCATTAACTTTTGATCATGATAGTTACTTTTGGAAATCGAGCAACATCAGATTTCTATCACGGTATTTCAAGAAGTCGCTCAAGAAAAATACCTGCTCAGATAAAAGATGTGGCCCTGTACAAACTGGATGTTCTCAATGCCGACCAGTCTCTGGAAGATTTAAAATCTCCTCCAGGCAATCGGCTGGAAGCATTGAAAGGTGATTTCGCGGGTTTCCACAGCATTCGAATCAATGATCAGTGGCGAATTGTCTTCAGATGGCAGGATTCCAGAGCACATGAAGTTCAGATCATTGATTACCACGAACGAATTTCTGCAAAAAAATAACATGATACCATCAAACAGAGTGGCAACACATCCCGGAATTATATTACTGAAGGAGTTTATCGAGCCTCTGGGTCTGTCCCAGAAAGCGCTCTCGGCGCATATCGGCATCCCGGTGCAACGAATCAACGAGATCGTCCGTGGTAAGAGAGGGGTGTCACCAAATACGGCCTGGCTTCTTGCCGGGGCGTTCAACACATCACCGGAGTTCTGGCTTAACCTGCAAGCAACTCACGACTTGTCTCTGCACAAACCAAAGCACCATGTGCAGCCAATGCTGAAAGCAATCGCGTAACCAATATGTTTTTTTAGTGTATACGGCGCGTTACAGCCGAGTGGTCAAGTAGCTCTAACAGATAGCGGGATCAGGGTATCCTCCGTGACATAAACATCAAAGGCGTGAGGTGGTTCAGTTTCAACGGTCAAAGAATACTCAGGCTGATATAAACGCTGGAGATACTCTTGCATTTTCAAATCAAGGAGGATCATTTGATGTCGTCGTTGTTCCCTTTCCTTTCACCGACAAACTTGCGGAAAAACGGCGACCGGCAGCTCATCACTCACCGCCTGGGCAGTTTATCGAAATCAGACAAAGAGGCTGTCAAAAGCGCCATGAAGCTGCTTCTGGCAACCGATTGATGACCGTCATTCATCGGAGTAGCCTGCATTATAATTTCATTTAATTTATGAGCGTACAGAAAAAAGTTGTTGTAGGTATATCTGGCGGGGTTGATTCTGCTGTTTCAGCTTGTCTGCTGGCCGAGCAGGGCTATGCGGTGACGGGGCTGAACATCAGGGTGCTCGATTCTCTTGACGAGAGCCCTTCGCTGAAACCATCGCCGCTGGTGATCAGTGACCATCCTGATTTTCAGATTCCTGTTTTCACCCTGAACCTGAGCCGTAAATTCCGCGATGATGTCATCGGCTATTTTCATGAAGATTATCTTGGCGGCAAGACCCCCAACCCCTGCATGGTCTGCAACAAAAAAATCAAGTGGTTCGGCCTGTTTGAGGGACTGAAGCTGCTTGATGCGGATTTTGTTGCTACGGGCCATTTTGCGGCCACGGCCTTCAGCAGCGGGAGGTACAGGCTCTATAAAGGGGCTGACCCGGAAAAGGATCAGAGTTACTTCCTCTGGATGCTCACGCAGAATGACCTGGCAAAAACCCTCTTTCCGCTCGGGGAACTGACCAAACCGGAGGTTCGTGCGCTCGCCCGCTCATTTGGAGTCAGGGCGGCTGAAAAGAAGGAGAGCCAGGAGATTTGCTTTGTCCCTCAGGACGATTACTGCGGCTACCTCGCCGGCGCTATCCCCGGCCTGGCCGAAAGGGTGGCGGATGGCGATATTGTTGACGAAACGGGCACGGTAATCGGAAAGCACCGGGGCTACCCCTTTTATACCATCGGCCAGCGACGGGGACTCGGTGTTTCCGCCAAAGAGCCGCTCTATGTCACGGCGCTCGACACGGAGCATAACCGGATCGAGGTCGGTAAAAAGTCATCCCTGGAGTGCTCGTCGCTTGTCGCGTCCGGGATAAACTGGATTGGCATCGACCGGCTCAACCTCCCGATTGAGGCGAGCGGAAAAATCCGCTATCGTGACCGGGAGACGCCCTGCATGATTGAGCCACTCGGCGAAGGGTCGGCAACGGTTTCATTCACTTCACCAAAAAGCGCTGTAGCAAAGGGGCAGGCGGCGGTCTTTTACCACGGCCGCGAAGTGCTTGGCGGAGGCTTCATTACTCGAGTCATTCATAATTCCCAACTATAACCATTGTTTCTGCGATGTTTCAACGACACCATCTTTCGCTTACCTGTCTGGATCTTGCACCGGCAAAGCCTGAAAATGCCCCCCTCATCATCATGCTGCACGGCTATGGCAGCAACGAAAAAGATTTGATCCAGCTCGCTCCGTCGCTGCGCCCGGAGTTCCGCTACATCAGTGCACGGGCACCGCAAAAGATGGACGCCGGCATGTTCGGCTGGTTCCCTCTCGAGTTTACTCCAACCGGAATAAGGGTGGATCATGGCGAAGCACAACGGGCCGTCGAGCAGTTGACCCGGTTTATCAGCGAAGTTATTGCCGAATACAAGCCTGCGGGCAACAAGGTCTTTCTGATGGGCTTCAGCCAGGGAACCGTGATGAGCTATCTGACCGCCTTTCTTGCTCCGGAACTGCTCCACGGCGTCATTGCCTGCTCCGGACAGTTGCCTGAAAAAACAGTGCCGCACGACACCCTGAAACCTGCACTGAGAAAGCTGCCCTTTCTGGTGATGCATGGCATCTACGACGATGTCTTGCCGATTGCAAAGGGACGGGCGGCACAAAAGTGGCTGCAGGAGCATGTGGATGATCTCACCTGGCGTGAGTACCCTATTGCGCACCAGATCTCCCCGAGCGGCATCGAACTCATGCGTTCATGGCTTGAGGAGAGAGTCGAGAAAATTGAAACCTCACCCTTGCCGCCTCGGCTTCAATCCTGAAAAGATCAGTCACACCATGACTCGGCAGCACACGACAGCTCATCGCGCCTGCAGAAAATTAATTACCCGCTTATCCGTATATTCTCTTTTTTTTTAACCCCCGCCATGCTTTAACGAATGAAGGATACACTTTTAAACCTGCTCGAACAGCGCATTCTTGTACTTGACGGTGCGATGGGCACCATGATCCAGCGCCATAAATTACAGGAAGCGGACTACCGGGGCACAAGGTTTGCCGCGCACTCGCACCCGCTCATCGGGAACAATGATATCCTGGTGCTGACCCGACCGGATATCATTTATGCACTTCACTGCGACTTTCTCGAAGCAGGTTCTGACATTATCGAAACCAACACCTTCAATGCCAACCCGATTTCACAGGCTGACTATAATGCCTCAGACCTTATAAAAGAGCTCAATATTGAAGCTGCCCGCCTGGCTCGAAGGGCGGCGGATGAGTATACGGCACGCACCCCTGACAAGCCGCGATTTGTTGCCGGCTCCATCGGCCCGACCAGCAAGACCCTTTCGCTCTCGCCGGACGTCAACAATCCCGGTTTCCGGGCGGTCACCTTCCAGGAGGTGGTTGATAACTACACCCTCCAGCTTGAGGGGCTTATGGAGG
>CAJAOR010000056.1 GCA_903942355.1 uncultured Chlorobiaceae bacterium
GCAGACCGATATCCTGAAAGGACTGCTCAGCACCGTTGACCGCGTCGTCCAGCAGGTTGACTCGGCTGAGTTCGGCATTACCGATATCGACCGTTACTTCTCCTCATCGGGAGCGCTCCAGCTTTCAGCCCGCCGCCGCAACCCGAAGGGTGACAAGGTGAAACTGAACTATGTCGAAACCTTTACGGCCGATGTCAAGATCGACGATGCCGACAAGGCGCTGAAGGTTGAGTTCCGCAGCAAGCTGCTTAACCCGAAATGGTTCGAGACCATGCTCGACCAGGGACACAGCGGCGCGGCCGAAATCAGCAACCGCTTTACCTACATGCTTGGCTGGGATGCTGTCACCAAAGGTGTTGACGACTGGGTCTACAAGGAGGCGGCGGAAACCTACGCGATGGATCCGAAAATGCGCGAACGCCTCATGAAGGTCAATCCGAAAGCCTTTAAAAATATTGTCGGACGTATGCTCGAAGCAAGCGGCCGCGGCATGTGGAAAGCCGACCCCGACATGATCGAAAAGCTGCAGGAGATCTACTCCGACCTCGAAGACCGCCTTGAAGGGATCGAAGTTTAAGCGCTCTGGGACTTCCTGGAGCGCCTCTGGGAACGCCTCTGGGAGCGCCGAGCTCCAGCTCGGCAAGGAGAGCAAGGAAAATGCTATGCCGAGCTGGAGCTCGGCGCTCCCAGGTAACCGACACTCCCAGGAAGCCAGCGCTCCCAAAAGCTCGCGGATCGACCTCAGTGAAACAATAACCTACCGGTTTTTTTATTATTGCTGATATGTTCAGTATATTTAAAAAAATCTCATGCCATGAGCCCAGGAAAATCCAATATGATACGCAGTGCCTGCCGTTTTGTTGAGGTGCTGCTTTTCTTTGTGATTTCTGTGGTTGGATTAAACCTTTTTGCCAAAACCACCTCTCTCAACTCCAAAACGAAGGTAAAGTCGCTCACAGGAGGTCCTGTAGCTCCCCGTGAGCTCTCCGCCCCTGACATACACCGCGATTTCAACCGCCTTTACAGCTTTTTCCATTCTCCGCATCAGCAACGCACCTCGTCATTGAGCAATCATTCCCAAGCTCACGTTTTTATGGGAATGCCGCATCATCCAAGCCACTCTCTATCATATTGCAGCCATAACCAGAACAATCCTCTTCGCCCCTCCTTCCTCCCCGAACCCGGCAACCTCTTCCAGCAAAATCCCGTTCTGCTGATTTGATACCTTGTCCCTCTCTGATTTTTTCCAACCGCTCTTGAAGGGGCAGTTGAAGATTCATGTTCACTCTCGCTACGGTGATTTCGGAAACATCGGCGGATCGGCAGCAGTCATCATCTTTTATTAGAGGTATAACCTATGCATTTTGTCTTCCTTACCATGGAGGCCACCAACAACAGCGCACTGAAAGCTGCTGCGGGTGAACTGAACCGGAAGTTTCATGTCGGGCTGGAGGTTTCCGTCTTCAGTCTTGGTCTTCATAACAGCAAAAAGCTTTGGGAAACACTCGAAGAGAGGCTTCCTACGGCTGATTTTGTTTTTGGCTCCATGCTTTTCAGCGAAGAAATTGTCAGGCCGCTGGAAAAGCTGCTTGATAAATTGGCCTGTCCGGTCTGCATCATTACCAGCAACCCGGCCCTCATCACCCAGACACGAGTAGGCAAATTTTCACTGCGCAAGCCAAAACAGGAAGAGCCAAAAGAGGCAAGCATCTTCAAGCAGTGGGCATCAAAACTGATGCCGAAGCATAGCCACGGGGAGAGCCAACGGCAGCTGGCAATGGTGCGCAGTGTCAGCAAGCTGATGAAGCACATCCCCGGAAAGGCGCGCGATATCCACACCTTTATTGCCGCCCACCAGTTCTGGCTGAACGGTTCACAGGAGAACATGGAGCGATTTCTCTCGTTGCTGGTGGAGCGCTACTCTCCGGGCTGGAAAGGCAAACTGCCCCAGGAAGACCCGCTCTTCTATCCTGATGCAGCCATCTGTCACCCAGAGGCACCGGAACCATTTTTTACTGCTTCGCAATTTCTTGATTGGCAGCGAAAGAACAAGACAAAGCTCGATAAGGGAACGGTGATCATCCTGGCCATGCGCTCAACGGTACTGAGCAAAAATATGGCCCACCTGAACGATCTGGTTCGCTCACTGGAGTCAAAAGGAATACAAAGCTCTATTGCCTATAGCGGCGGGCTCGATTTCCGGCCGGCCCTTGAACGCTTTTTCAACCCCGAAACACCGGGATCGCTGAAGCCTTCGCTGCTAATCAATGCTACCGGTTTTTCACTTGTTGGCGGCCCCGCAGAAAACAAGGCGCCCGAGGCGGTCGTGGTGCTGAAAAAGCTCGATGTGCCCTGCCTGAATCTGATTCCTCTCTCCTTCCAGCCCATTGAACAGTGGCGTGAAAGCAATCTCGGCCTGACACCGCTGCAGACCGCACTGAGTGTAGCGGTAACCGAACTGGACGGCTCCATCGAGCCGCTCATTTACGCCGGAACAGAGAGCGGAAGTGAACAAACGGTGGCGCTTGAAGATGAGCTGCGCATCATTACCGGGCGGGTGCAACGGCTCCTCCGGCTGCAGGGACGGGTGCCCTCCGACAAGAAAATTGCCATTGTGCTGTTTAATTTTCCGCCCAACCTCGGCAATGCTGGAACGGCCGCATATCTCAATGTTTTCGAAAGCCTCCACCGCCTTCTTTCGGAGATGAAAACGGCAGGTTACCGGGTTGATGTACCCCAAACAACTGAGGCTCTGAGGGAGAGGCTGCTTGAAGGAAACCGCCTGATCTATGGCACCGACGGCAATGTGGAGGCTCATCTGCCGGTTGAAGAGTACCGCAAGCGCTTCCCTGCCTATGAGGCAATTGAGCCGTTCTGGGGAGATGCTCCGGGAGAGATTCTCAATGACCGTACCCGCTTTCACATTCTTGGCTGCTCACTTGGCAACGTCTTTATCGGCCAGCAGCCCAGTTTCGGATACGAACGCGACCCGATGCGCCTGCTCATGGCAAAGGATGCCGCACCAAACCATGCCTTTGCGGCCTTTTACACCTGGATTGAACAGTGCTTTGATGCCGATGCCGTCATCCATTTGGGCACCCATGGCGCCCTTGAGTTCATGCCGGGCAAGCAGGTCGGGCTTTCAAGCACCTGTTGGCCAAAACGGCTTATTGGCACTCTGCCAAACTTTTACTGCTACTGCGTCAATAACCCGAGCGAAGGAGCCATTGCCAAACGTCGCGGGTTTGCCACACTGGTCAGCTACCTCTCGCCACCGCTCGAACATGCCGGACTCTACAAAAACCTGCGCAAACTCAAAGAGCTCATTGCCGGGTTCAGGAGCCTTCCTTCAGATGAGCTGCTTGAGGAGATCAGGGAGCTTGCAACCGTTCTCGATATTGAAGGGAGCAAGGATGAACGGCCCCCTGAGGAGTATGTCACGAGGCTGCACAGCGAGCTTTACCTGATTGAGGAGCGCATGATTCCGCTCGGTTTGCATATCATGGGCGAAGCACCAACACCCGAAAGCGTCAGCGACCATCTAGCCCTGCTCGCGGCACATAGCCGCCCTGAGCTTGAAGGAAAATCACTCCCCGAACTGATCTGCCATCACCTGAACTATGATTACGGTGAACTGCTGGATCATCTTGGAAATGACCGCGAGGCCCAGCAACGTTGGCAACAGGTGTCGTCCATAAACCGTGAAGCCCTCAAGCGCTTTACCGGCCACTTTGACCCGGCAAAGAGCAATGATCTGCCGATTTCCCAAATACTTGAAGGAAGCCTTGCCGTAAGGATCAGAGAGGCTAACGACTATCTGCGTCGCGAGGCAGGAATCAAGCCGGCAGCACTGGATGCCCTGTGGCACTTCCTGAACACCGTCCTCATGAATCTGGCTGAAAACCATGAACTGAAGGCTGTGCTGCACGCCCTTGAAGGAAAGTATACC
>CAJAOR010000057.1 GCA_903942355.1 uncultured Chlorobiaceae bacterium
TGCCAGTCAATTCACGGGGAAAACAGGCCTTGCTCAATGTCCAGATAATGATTTCTGATCGTTTCAGCTATCGCTATCGTATTATTGAATTTTATGGCGCTCTGAACTGTCTGGATTATTACTTATCGCTCAACTTAGGTCAGAGCAACTGCCATCCGTTTGGTTTAGAAAAGCTCTACCGTTCCTACTTAAAGCACCGTTTGTTTTGGATATGAATGTTCAGACAGCAGCGAGTTTAGTGCAACTTGGCGCAAATGCCCGGTTTATACCGATTGGGTATGTTCCAGGCAACAAGATCTTCAGAGGGTCGCCAGAAACCCATATATATGATCGCGACATTGACCTGCTATGGATAGGTACAAATTCAGCCCGTCGCGAGCATTTTCTCGCACATAACCAACGGCTATTTGCAGGGCGCAAAAGCTTCATACGGCTAATCAATGTGGGCCAAACTTTGTCTGTCACTGATCCGCAAAGTGTTTCTGGCGAAGATTTTGCTGACCTTGCTCAGCACTCAAAAATCTTGTTCAACGTCCATCATTTCGACACCCCATATTTTGAATGGCAGCGACTCGTCCATTTCGGTTTCATGCAGGTTTGTTGTGTAGTTACGGAAACGGCTACCCGCACCCCTGGGCTCGTACCGGGGGAACATTATTTCGAGGAAGATGTTAAGAATCTCCCGGAATTGGTGGCTTGGTTGCTGGATGACCCAGAGGGTCGAAACTCCGCCGAACGCGTCCGAGTCGCAGGCTATCGCGCTGCAATGGAGTTATTCCAGCTTGACCGGACTCTGATTGAATTATTTGGTATCAACCAAAACAACAACAATCTATTTGCTTTTTAAAGATGAAGCCCCTCTCTAAAGTATCATACAGCTGCAGTCAAGGTGTTGATTTTATATATTTGCAAAGCCACCTGACCAAGGATTTACTTTTTCAGCAGATAAACGATCTCTCTCCCGTGCCAGATCAAAGCAAGTTATGCGGATAAATAAATTACTGAACTCCAGCAGTTGGCGAATGACAAAGCCGATTCGCAAACTCACTCACTCGGTAAGAAAACGCGGCAGAAAAATCAGAGCGTTACTCTCTCTGGCGAAGAATAAGACAGGCGGTTTCGCAAGGGTGAAGTTTGCCAAAAAAAGAGATCCACAAATTTATAAGTGTAAGGGGTCGGTAGATTACGCAGTAGCAACCGATTACGCTAAAGACCTCGTAACCATTGCGGTCATCTCTAAAGATGGATACGACCTCATCCGACCCTGCATTGAGTCAATTCAGAATCATTGCGGAAAGCATAATATCGAGATTATCATCGGCGATACGGGAACGACGAATAAGCGAGTCCTCAAGTACTATCGGACAGCGCAAAAGAGGTTCAGGAACATACGCTTTGTTCGATTTGAGAAGTATTTTTTCTCAAGAAATTACAATGAGCTGGTCTCGTTGTATGCCAATGGTGAATATTTGGTGCTTCTCAACAACGATACCATAGCAACATCAGGATGGCTTGATGCACTCATTGCTCCGCTTGCTGATAAGCGGATAGGCATCGTCGGTGCCAAGCTGCTCAGTCGTGATTTGACCATACAGCACGCCGGGATTGAGTATAACAACGAGGGTCATGGATACCATGTCTTTCGTAATGAGCCATCGGATCTGCCAGCAGCAAATATAGCCTCAATTGTTCCGGGGCTAACCTTCGCTTGTGTCGCTATGCGGCACGATGTCTATGACCGATTTCAATTGAGCGAGGACTTTCTTGAAGAGGCTCAAGATACCGATTTCTGTCTCCGCCTCTCAGTTGCTGGATTTGATATCCTCTATGAGCCCAAGGCTGAACTCTTTCATTTTGAAGGTTCTTCGAGGGATTGGCGGAAAGGAGAGAGTGACCGCATTCTGCTCAACAAGATATGGGATGAGCATATTCGGAAACTTTTACTCGTGAAGCACCAGAGGAAACCATTCAACAATGACGCATTTAAAGATGCAATCATAGTTATCCGTGACGATGGTGTCGGCGACCTGCTTATGGGAATTTCCTCCTTCAAGATGCTTCGCGATAGGCACCAGAATCAGAAATTGATTCTCCTGACCTATGAACGGAACATTGCCATGATGGAGAGCTTCGGGATATTTGATGAGATCCTTCCGATCCCGAACGGGAAAAAATACTCACCGCTCCCTGTACCCACAAAAGGAACAACCGTGTTCAACCTTATCGATATCGAAATGGATTTTGGAGGTCAATTTGCAGTATCGAAGGATGATAACATGGTACATCGGCATATTGCCTTTACCAGAAAGTTCCGGCTGGACGCCAATACCTATAGCTCGGTGCCGCTCAAAGAATACCCCAAGGCTAAGGCTAGTATCCATCAAATACTGCTCGACATGGGGTGTCAGATAGATTTGCCGTTCGTGTCCTTCAATCTGATGGCAACCAACCCAGCCAGGAGTTGGTGGGAGCCTTATTATCCTGCACTTATTGAGGCGGTCGAGAGGATGGGATTTGTCCCCCTCTTTATCGGGACAGAAGCAAGTCCTCATCTCAGAGGGAAAAATGCCATCAACCTTATCGGAAAAACAAACAGTATACCTGAATACATTGAAGCGCTGAAATTCGGCAAGTACATAATCAGCTCCGACACAAGCGCATGCCATATCGCCGCACTAGCTGGCATTCCCTTTCTTGCCATTTTTACTGGCGGTGTGCGAGCCAAAGCAAGACTCAATTATTATCAGAAATATGAAGTTATTGAACCGGAGGGACTCGACTGTTTTCCATGCTGGGATGTCGGATGCAAGGATCCTGCTCTCCGATGGAAAAAGGACCCGTGTCGCTTAATGCTGACACCCGAAGCAGTAATCGCCAAGTTCGAAACCCTGGTCAAAAAATACCCGGTCGCGCCAGTTTGACCAAATAAATGGATGTTTCGTTAGCTAAAATCGCTGCAAGGCATCGTGGGCAAAGACGAATTCCGCGAGGTTTTGGAAAAAGCACCGCCTAGCGTTTTTGACGTTCGCTCTTGGGCATACTGAAATCTGAAATTTGGACGGCAGCCTACTCCGCCTTTGCCGACTTGGGCAATGGAGCTACGGGGACAAGTTCGCCCGTGATGGCTTCTTCCTTCAAAGTATCTCACAGCCCAAGTGTTATCAGGTCATGAATATGGACCATGCCTACCGGATGCTTTTCATCGTCGCAAACGAGCAGTTGGGTGATGCGGTAGGTTTCAAGAATGTCAAGGCACTCTTTGGCCATGGTGCCGGTTGAGACGGTTTTTGGGTTTGCTGTCATCACAAAACCTGCACTGAGGCTGAGAAACTCCCTTCCGCTCTGTACCAGGCGACGAAGGTCGCCGTCGGTAAAGATGCCGCACAGGGCACCCTCACGGTCAACCACAGCGCTTACTCCATACCGCTTTGAGGTCATCTCAAGGATAAGATCGGTCACTGAAGCACTTTCCGCAACAAGGGGCACGGCATTGCCTTTTGCCATAATGTCACTTACTTTTACCGTCAGCCGCCGTCCGAGTGAGCCTTTGGGATGGGTCAGTGCGAAATCTCTCTGGGTAAAATTTTTCTGCTGCATCAATGATATGGCAAGGGCATCTCCCATGGCAAGCATTGCCGTTGTTGACGTCGTCGGTGCCAGATCGTAGGGGCAGGCTTCCTTTTCGATATCGGTGTCGAGCGTGATATCGGCGTTCTGGGCAAGAAAGGATCGTTGGTTGCCCGTCATGGCAATAATTCGGGCTCCTATCTGGCGGAGTGCAGGGATGATAAAGTTCAGCTCTTCCGTTGTTCCGCTTTTCGACAGGCAGATAACAATGTCATCACGCTCAACAATACCAAGATCCCCGTGAGCGGCATCTGCCGGATGAAGAAAAAGGGCTGTTGATCCGGTCGATGCCATGGTTGCAGCTATTTTCTGGGCGATGAGGCCTGATTTGCCCATGCCGGAGATGATGATTTTTCCCTTGCACGATGCCAACAGCTCCACTGCCTCCGAAAAGCGCTCGTCAAGTCGTTCGGCTATCAGATGAATGGCGCGGGCTTCCTGTTCAAGAATTTGTTTTCCGCTCGCGATAATATGTTGGGTTCGGGATGGTGTACTCATGGTATGCTTTGCTGTATCAGTGCTTCAATGAAGAAAAGATGGTTGGTTACTATTTTTATAAACGGTAATATCGTCTAAATTGCAAAAATACCGTTTCCTTTACTAAGACTAAACCTTTTGTCATGAGCTGGCTCGTTCTTCTTGGTTTTTCCCTGCTGGTCTTCTTCCTGTTTGTCTTTCTGTTCAGCAAGTTTCTGGGCTATATGAAAAAAGAGCAGAACCTGCAGATAGAGTCGTTCAAAGACATGATGATCGATAAAGATAATCCGGTCGGACTTTATGGTGATGAGCTTGAGAAGCTCAAGGAGCAGCAGAAGGAGGCACAGCGCCATCTCAATGAGGTCATATCAAAAATCCCTGTTATTCAAAAGGATGGCCGCTTTCAGATTGATGAGGAGGCGATACGGCAACGCCGGGCTGCAGCTCGTGACAGTGAAGCCGCCGGGACGGCAAACGAGGATACCGTTTAAGTTTTTTTGATTTTTTTTGCCGTATGTTTTCAAAGTTAAAGCTTCTTTTCAAAGATACCGTTATCTACGGTTCGAGTACCATTCTTGCCCGCAGTCTCAATTATCTGTTGGTTCCCCTCTATGCCAACAAACTTTCGACGTTTGATAATGGCGTGCAGACGATCATTTATGCCAATATTGCTCTGGCAAATGTTCTTTTTTCGTATGGACTGGAGACCTCCTATCTCAAGGTTTTGTCTGATTCGGCAGATCGGGAGGGGGACGAGAAGCAGCTGTTTTCGACGGCTTTTGTTGCTCTCTTTGTCACCTCGACGCTGTTTGCCCTGCTGATCGTTCTCTTTGCCCCGCTCATTGCTGAATCGATAGGTCTTTCTGCCGGAGATTATCTGTTTGTCCGATATGCCGCGCTTATCTTATGGATTGACACCATGCTGGTCATTCCGTTTGCTGAACTGCGGCTGAAACGAAAGGCACTTCAGTTTGCTGTAGCAAGAGTGGTCGGGGTGATTGCTGTTGTGGTCAGTGCCATTATTCTGATTGTTCCTCTCCATAGCGGTTTGTCGGGTGTTTTTATTTCCGAGGCTTTTGGCTCCTTGGTCAGCCTATTGCTGGTTATTCCGGTGTTCCGCCAGTTCAGGCTCTCTTTTTCAGCGGCCAAACTGCTCTCAATGCTTCGCATAGGGCTCCCCTATGTGCCTACCGGGATTGCCGGACTGTTGATCCATCTGATTGACCGGAACATTTTGATTCGTATCTCGCCCCCGGAAATTGAGCGCATATACGGCGCGGGTTACCAGGCCTCTGATATTGTCGGTATTTATGGAAGGATTGCCGCATTCGGCGTGGTGCTGCAGCTTTTTATCCAGGTCTTCCGTTTTGCATGGCAGCCATTTTTTCTGCAGCATGCCAAGGATCCTGATGCGAAAAGACTCTTCCGCCATGTGCTGAGCATTTCAACCATTTTTACCATGGTTCTGGCGCTTGCAGCCACTTTTTTTGTGCCAGATCTTGTCCGGTATCATTACGGCGGAAGCTTTTATCTGCTTCCTCCCCGTTACTGGATCGGGCTCTCCATTCTGCCATGGATTTTTTTGAGTTATGTTTTTGACATGGTTTCAACCAATCTCTCTGCCGGACTGCTCATTACCGGCAATACCCGGTATCTGCCTGTTGTCACCTTTGCCGGTGCGGCTGTGACTGCGCTCTTCTGCTGGTGGCTTATTCCGCTGAGGGGTATGGACGGGGCGGCTTATGCCATTGTTGGCGGAACGGCGGTCATGTGTCTTGTTATGGCCTGGTACTCCCTGAAAGTTTTTCCGATTCGCTATGACTGGCCGAAACTCTCTCTGTTGCTGGTGACGGCTGTCGGGGTGGCTTTCCTTCAGCTCCTCATCGGGCAGGAGTGGCCAGCAGCAGGGGCTGTTATTGCCTCAAAAATAGTGCTGCTGCTTCTCTATCTGGCCATTGCGGTGGGGCTCTTCAGCTCTGAGGCCCGGCTGGTTGCCGCTAAGGTGTCCTCCAAATTCAGCCGGAAGTGACTGCACCGTATCGATAGCAAAGAGCAGGGCTGAGCCTCTTCCTTATCGAAAGGGTTGAAGCTTGACGCTTGAAGCGCTATTGCTCGCTGTTGTTATGGTGCCGGCGCGTTGAGACCCGTTCAAGCACTATTTGCAGCGAATCCCGCTGTTCAGGTGTGCACACCTTGGCCAGTTCATGAAAATAAAGAGCCATTTTCTCTTCTATGGCAGCCTGACGGGAGCCTATGCTCACGGCAATGGTCTCTATTTTTTTTGCATCAGGCCTCTCTTGAAGCGATTCCTTGATCAGTTGCTTTTTCAGCAGGCCGATTGCCTGCATTTCCGCTTCGACCTTGAGAAAATGTTCCTGACGCAGTTTGCCGAAACTGGCAGTTTGCGATTCATTGAGGGCCAGTTGGCGGGCAAAAAAGAGCAGGCGATTGTGATGTCCCGCTCTGGGTTGCGGCCCGTTTGCATTCTGCCACCAGAGTATGCCGAGCAGCGTAACATTGAGAAGGGCAAGAAGGACGAATGCCGTTGCAACAAGCCGTTTTGTAGTAAAAAAGTTCATGGTATCATCGACTCGGGTTCACCCTGCATCAGGCGGGAAATACGTTTCATCTTTTTCATCGGTTCTCTGTTTTTAGCTTTGTCCCATTGCTCAAGGGGTCTGTTTTGTTTCTGTTCCGGTGACCGGAGGGAGCATGGCAGCCTGGTCATAGTAGGCAAAATCCTGACTGGTGTAGTCATAGCTCTGGTTATCAAGCAGTTCACTGATGGTTGCCGTTGCCTGCCTACCGTCACTTGTGACCGAGAGAAAAGCCGAGCCGACATTGACCACCAAAAGCACGCCCATAAAAGCCAACCGGAAATCAACGCGACCCTGCAAGCCGCTCTTTATCCCCTTCGTGCACTCTCGCTCCACTCTTTGCATCAGCCGAACCCTGAACTGATGATGGAGCTCAAGAGGCTTCATTTCATCAAGCAGCGTCATGGTCTTGCTGACCTCTCGTTCTATGTTCTCGTCATGTTTTTTCATTCTTTTGCTCCTGTTTCATTTACATATGACGACAGGCGTCTCAAAAACTTGTGGTTTACAAAAAAAATTATTGCTCGCTGTAGTAGGCATAAAGCTTGTTGTGGAGGTTTTTTTTTGCCCTGTGCACCAGAGATTCGACTGCGGATACCGATGTTTTCAGGATATCAGCAATTTCCTGCTGACTGTATCCCTCCTGCTTGCTGAGCAAAAACGCGGTTTTCTGACTGTCGGGAAGCGAATTCAGTGCCTCCATCAATATTTCAGCACGTTCGCTTCCTGCCAGTGATTCAGCTGGATTTTCATTGCCGGGGGCTGCAATTTCCTCAGACGGGTCAGTTACGCCGATCATCCTTTTCAATGAACTGAACCGTTTTTTCCTCTTTGTCCGACGCAGGTGGTCGAGCGATTTTGTGACAGCGATCCGGTATATCCAGGTTGAGAGTTTCGCCTCTTCACGGAACTGGTCAAGAGAGCGGAAGAGCTCCACAAAAACATCCTGGGCAAGATCTTCCGCATCTTCACGGTTAAAAACAAAACGGTAGCAGGTATTGATCACCATCTCCTGATGTTCGGCAACAAGGCTTTTGAACAGTTCGTCTTTGGATGTCATACCTGATTTTGTTCAGGCGAGCTTTGCGGCAAAGGCCAGAACCTTGTCGACCTTCTCCTGAGAGTCGGCTTCACAATAGAGGCGCAGTATCGGTTCAGTGCCGGACGCGCGAATAAGCATCCATCCGCCTTCAAAGTGATATTTGTAGCCGTCGAGATTGCTGAATTTCAGCACGTTGTAGCCTGCGATGCTTGTTAGGTCTCCTTTTGATGCACGGTCGATGATGGCCTGTTTTTTTTCGTCACTGACACGCAGGTCGTTGCGGCTGTAACAGAAAAAGCCATATTCATCGTAGAGCTCCTGAACCAGCTCCGAAAGTGTTTTTTTGCGGCGTGTCATCATTTCGAGAATCAGAAGCCCGGTATAGACACCGTCCCGCTCCGGCAGAAATGCCGTAATGCCTATGCCGCCAGACTCTTCGCCACCCATCAGGATATCATTGGTGGTCATGAGTTTGCTGACATGCTTGAAGCCGACCTGCAGCTCATGCATAATGAGATGATGTTTCTTGCATATTTTGTCGATGACATCAGTCAGGGCAAATGTTTTGGCAACTTCGCCGGTCTGGTGCCTTTCCTCGACCAGATCCTTGAGGATAATGGCGAAAAGCTTATGGGAGTCCACAAAGGCTCCATGTTCGTCGAGCATGCCTATCCTGTCAGCATCACCGTCATTGATAATGGCGACATCGGGCTCAACCTCCTTGAAGAATTCGATAAAATCTCCGATGTACTGAGGCATTGGTTCAGGATTGATTCCTCCGAAACCGGGGTTGATGCTGCAGTGGTAACAGCTGAGCATTGATTCATCAAAGAGGCTGGTGATAAGATCCTGTCCGGCGCCGTACATGGCATTATGCGCGATCTTTATTCTTGATTCGCGGATGAGGGGGAGGTTAATGCTGCTTTTCAGGTAGTTGAGATAAAATCCCTTCATATCGACCAGCTCAATCAGCTGTTTATCGGCCTCAATCAGGGTTTGCGGATTGAGTTTTGTCAGATTGTTTTCGATTTCTGCGATCACTTCAGGGTGTGCAGGGCCGCCATAGGAGGCCTTGACCTTGAATCCGTTATAGTTGGCAGGGTTGTGGGAGGCGGTGATGACAATGCCGCCGGCAAGCTGCTTTGCTTTTGTATAGAGAGAGACTGCTGGTGTTGAGGCAAAACTGTCCGACAGAAAAACCTTCAACCCCTGGGAAGAAAAAACATCAGCGGTATATTCAGCAAACTCTTTCGACATGAAGCGGGTATCGTAGCCTACACAGACCCCGTTTGCCTTGTTTGGATGGCCAAGAAAGTATTGTGCAGAGGCCAGAGCTGCCAGTTTAAGGTTGTCAAAGGTATAATCTTTTGCTATGATCGCGCGCCATCCGTCAGTACCGAATTTAACTTGCATTCTTTCTTGATTTTGATATAATTAAGGCTTGATTGTTCTGCTTGTTATGATGAAAAACAGATAGATAATATTTTAAAGTACAGATTCCCTGTCGTTCATCCAATTATCTCCGTTTTTGATGTCAAAAAAGCTGTTTGTTTTAGCCGGTGAAGTTTCTGGAGATATGCATGCTGCCAGAGTTATCAGTGAACTGCTGAAAGCAAGGCCTGAACTGAAGGTTTTCGGTATTGGCGGTCAAAAGCTTCGGGCTCTTGGAGCAGAGTTGTTTTATGATACGTCAGAGATGAGCATCATGGGTTTTGTTGAGGTGCTCAAGCATTCGCTCTTTCTTCGGCGTGTTTTTCGTGACCTCAAGGATGCGGTGCGCCGGGAAAAACCCCAGGTTGCTTTTCTTGTTGACTATCCGGGCATGAACCTTGTCATGGCCCGCTTTTTTCATGAACTTGGCATTCCGGTCATCTTCTATGTTTCACCGCAGGTATGGGCATGGAAAGAGGGTCGGGTAAAGGCGATCCGCCGGTACATCGACCGTCTGCTAGTTATTTTCGACTTTGAAGTGGATTATTTTTACCAGCATGGCGTTACGGCGGAATTTGTCGGTCATCCGGTTATCCAGGAGCTGTCGGAACTTTCACTTCCATCAAAAGAGCTGTTTTTAAGCCAGCATCAGATCAAGCCGGGCTCCCGAATGGTCGGCCTTCTTCCTGGAAGCCGCAAGCTGGAGATCTCCCACATATTGCCCGAAATGCTTGGAGCGGCACGTCTGCTCAACCAAAAGGATCAGACTGTTTTTCTTTTTGGCCTCGCTTCTCACCTCAATGAGGAAGCCTACCGGTTGCTTTCGGACTACAGCGATCTCAAGGTTGTCAACTGTTCGGCCTATGAAGTGATGCAGTACAGCGATATTGCGCTGGTTACGTCAGGTACCGCGACCCTTGAAACGCTCTGTTTTGGCTGTCCTATGGTGGTGGTCTACAAAGTCGGTGCACTTAACTATATGATTGCCCGACGGCTGGTCAAACTGAAAAACATTTCACTGGCCAATATTGTGGCGAAAGGACTCCGCAGCATCGAAAGGGCTGTGCCGGAACTTATCCAGCATGAGGCCAATGGCCCGGAGATTTTCCGGCAGGCAGAGATGATTCTTGACAACCCTGCTCTTGCCGCTTCCATGAAGAAAGAGCTGCTTGCCGCCCGCGATCGGCTTGCCGGAGCCTCACCATCCCATAAAATTGCCGCTATCTTGCAGGAATATCTTTAACATGATGGGCACGTATCACAATCTGTTCACCCGGCAAGCCGGGGACTTGCGCCGATTTGTCGTGGACATTACAAGCTGAATATTATGGAAAAAGCCGTTGCCTATCTTGTCGGCCATCCGGTCATCTTTATCATCGCTGTCATCGTTTCGATCATGATTCTCTTCTCCTTTATGAAAAGGGTCATGCGGCTGTTTTTTGTTATAGCCGCTATCATGGTGCTCTATGCGGCCTATCTGCAGCTCACCGGAGGCCATACGTTTGAGGCCTTTCAGCATATCGGGCTTTGGTTCAACAATATCTTTCATTTTATTGCCAGCATTTTCGGGTATTTTTTTGACCTGGTGAAGGGTCAGAAGAAGGTGATGCTGTAAACGGCAGAGAGAGTGCTCCGGTGGGGCAGCTTTCGGTCATGACGGCAAGGTCGATACTGCCTGCAAGCTCTTCGAGCATGCGTACGCAGATGCCGCAGTCAACGCACTTTCCCCGTTCCATGCTTATGTCGGCATTTTCTGCCTGGTAAAACCCCTGATGATCATGCTTTTGTGCCGTGTGCAAGGGCAGATAGCGGGAGGCAAGTTCCCGGAGACGGCACTCCTCGATGGCATTGCAGCGGCACTGGAGGCAGCGCAGGGCTTCCGCACGGGCCAGCTCGGCTGTATAGCCGGTCACTACTTCACAGAAACTCTTCGTGCGACTTTCCGGAGGCAGTTCGGGCAGGGCAACTCTTGCCGCTGGAGCTGCCTTTGCGTAAAAGGCTTCAGGTGCCTCGTCTCTTGCTCCGTAGGAGGAGCTGAAAGATGCTTTTGGTGCGCTGACGGTCTCGCCGCTTAAAAACAGGTTGATGGAATAAGCTGCCCGTTTTCCCTGCTCAACAGCGCGGATGGCTGTATCGCTTCCGGTGACACAATCTCCTCCGGCAAAAAGCCATGGCGTTTGCGATTGCAGTGTACCGGTACTGACCAGCAGTTCGCCGTACTCTCCGGTGCCTGTTGCGGCATCATAAGCCGTTGAACGTTCAGTTTGCTGGCCAATGGCCGAGATGACGGTGTCGGCCATGATGGTGAATTCCGAGCCCTCAATTGGCACCGGCCTTCTGCGGCCGCTGTTGTCAGGCTCTCCCGGCTGCATGGTTATGGCGGTTATTTCGAGTGCGCTGTTGAGAGCCCTGATTGCCGTCGGGGCGACATGCTCGACAAGAGAAATTCCTTCAGCCAGAGCTTCCTTTATTTCAGATGCATGTACCGGCATATCCTCTTTAGAGCGGCGGTAGAGGATGGTAACGGTTGAAGCTCCGAGACGGAGTGCGGTTCTTGCTGCATCGATGGCGGTGTTGCCGCCGCCGGTTACCACGACCCGCTTTCCAGGGTAAGGCTGCTCGCCGGTCGTTGCTTTGCGAAGGAAGTCGATTCCGCTGATGACTCCGGCTTCATCTTCACCGGCAATGTTCATCGTTGATGCCTTTTGTGCGCCGACGGCAAGAAAGATGGCATCAAATTCGCTTTTCAGCCCTTCAAGGGTAACCTCTTTGCCGAACGTGGTGTTGAAGCGGAACTCCAGCCCCATGCTGAGCAGGGGAGCGATGTCACTGTCGAGCACGCTTTCCGGAAGTCGGAAGCGAGGGATACCGTAACGCATCATGCCGCCCGGTTTGGCGCCGGATTCAAGAACCGTTACCGAATGGCCCTTGCAGAGCAGGAACCAGGCGGCTGCAAGACCGGCGGGTCCGGAACCGACAATGGCCACCCTTTTTCCTGTTTTTGGGGCAATTTTGGGGATGAAGCGCTCGGATTGCTCGCTCTCTCTGTCGGCAGCATAGCGTTTCAGGGCGCAGATTGAAATCGGCGAGTCAATGCCGTGCCGTCGGCACTCATCCTCGCAGGGAGCCGGGCAGATACGACCAAGAATTCCGGGCAGAGGAATGGTTTGCTTGATGATCTGTAATGCCTCGCGCTCATCATGGCGGGCAATTGCGGCAATAAAGTCAGGGATATTGCAACCGGCAGGGCATGAACGTTCACACGGTCCCATGCAGTCTCCGCCATGCTCTTCGATGATGCGTTCAAGGTTTTGCCGCCTCATGGCGCTGATTTCTGTATTATCGGTTTCGATAACCATTCCTTCTGAAGCAAGGGTGTCACAGGCAGGAACAAAACGGTTTTTACCCTTGATTTCAACAATGCACATCCAGCACGAACCCCGCTTTTCAAGAGAGCGGTGAAAACAGAGGGTAGGAATATCGATGCCTGCCGAAGTTGCTGCTTCAAGAATCGTTGTTCCGGGTGCTGCCGTAACCGGTTGCCGATTGATGGTAAGAGAGAGTGGATTCATGGGAGTGGCAAAAAAACGTTACGGTTCGTTGTGGTGTGAAGGGTGCTGTTGGGCAAAGTTTTGTTCAAGGTGGAGAGCGACTTTTTCAAGATGCCACATCGGTGTCGAGGTGGCGCCGCATACGCCCACCATTTCAACAGCTTTACCGTCACTGCCGTTCAGCCAGTTTTCATCAAT
The DNA here is from genome assembly GCA_903942355.1 of uncultured Chlorobiaceae bacterium. GTDB lineage: Bacteria > Bacteroidota > Chlorobiia > Chlorobiales > Chlorobiaceae > Chlorobium. The sequence goes on from CAJAOR010000057.1 coordinate 12,924, forward strand.
ATCCTCGATATCTTCGATAAAGTAGCTTCGGGGGTTTGCCGCCTTGCAGATATGGTACAGAACCTGCCCGTTCGAACTTTTTTTTCCGGCCACAAAGATGATAACATCATTGGCAAGGGAGAAGTCATGCAGTTTCTGGTTTCGGCTCGATACCTGCCGGCATATGGTATCCTTGAATACCTGCGGAGGCATGGGACCTACTCCCGTCATGGCGGCAGTAATGTCGATATCCCGGATTGCCATCCATCGGGCCGGCTTTTTGGAAAGTGCCTGGGCGAAGTACGATTCAAGATTTGCTTTCAGCTCGTAAAATCCCGGAACATCCATAGTGGTCTGGGAGATGAGCGCGCTTTTTTTTGCCGGGTCAAGCGCTTTGGTCTCTTCAGGATCGCAGAGGTCTGCATGTTTGATAATGACTGCCTGCTGGTTGCATTGCCCGTTGATGCCGATAACTTCCGGATGGGTCGGTTTTCCGTATATGATAATCTGGTAGCCCAGTTCATAAAGCAATCGTGTCGTACGCTGCAACCGAGAGACAACAGGGCAGGTGGTGTCGGTAACCGTCAAATTGTTTTCTTTGGCAATTTGGTAGGTTGAGGGTGGTTCACCGTGGGCTCTGATCAGGACACGGGCATTTTTAAGCTTCCTGAAAGCCGTTTCGTCAACGGTGACCAGGCCAAGCCCTTCGAGTCGCTTTACCTCAACCTCATTATGGACAACATCACCGAAAGAGTACAGCCCACCCTCTTGCTGGAGCTTTTCTTCGGCAACATAGATCGTTCCCTGAACTCCAATGCAGAAGCCTGAGGAGGTTCTGTCGAGGTTTACTTTCATGCGGGGTTAGTTAGATGATCAATAGGGAAAAGGGAAAAGCCGGTCGTTATACGTCAACCAGTTCAACATCGGGCATTTCGGAGTCCATGAAGAGCTGATAGAGCATGCTGAATTTTTGGGGCAGATCGCTGACCAGCAGGTGCGGGGCGGATGCTTTCATGGAGGATGTAAGCAGGCCCGATTGCGTCAAAAGCTCCCTGGTTCTGAAGGCGACAGCTTCGGCCGAGTCAATGATACGGATGTCAGGGCCCACCGTCTCTTCAATGACCTTGCGCAGAATCGGATAGTGTGTACAGCCAAGAACCAGCGTATCGATTCCCTCTTTGGTGATCTCCGCCAGATATTGTGCTGCGATAAGTTTTGTGGCCGGGTGGTCAATAAAACCCTCTTCGGCCAGCGGGACAAAAAGAGGGCAGGCTTGCGAGATGACTTCGATATCGGGATTGAGCTGGTTGATGGCCAAGCCGTAGGCATTTGACGATACCGTTGCCTGGGTGCCGATAACGCCGATACGGTTGTTTCTTGTTCCCTCTGCGGCGAGTCTCGCACCGGCCTTCAGCACTCCGGTGACAGGGACATTGCCGCATGATTTTTCAACAACATCGAGGGCCAGTGCAGAGACCGTATTGCAGGCAACAATAATGATCTTCGGCTGATAGCGCATGAGCATGGCGGTATCATCGGACGCATACTTTCTGATGGTCACCTGGGATTTTGGCCCGTATGGGACACGGGCCGTATCGCCGAAGTAGATAATCCGCTCAAACGGAAGAGCTGCCTGTATCGCCTTGACACCGGTCAGTCCGCCGATACCGGAGTCGAAAATACCAATAGGGCTCTGGTTCAATTGCTGAAACTATACGTTAAAACGAAACACAATCACATCGCCATCTTTAACAATATACTCTTTTCCTTCCGAACGGAGCTTGCCGGCTATTTTGACCTTCTGTTCTGAACCGAGTTCAATGAGATCGCGGTATGACATGACTTCAGCCCGGATAAATCCCTTTTCAAAATCAGAGTGGATTGCTCCTGCAGCTTCCGGTGCGGCAGCGCCCTTGCGGATGGTCCAGGCATGAACTTCCTTTACTCCAGCGGTAAAATAGGTCTGCAGTCCGAGCAGGTCATAGGCCGTCTGAATCAGCCTGTCGAGACCCGACATTTCAAGACCGAGACTTTCAAGAAATTCCGGGCGATCCTCAGCCGGGAGTTCGGCAATATCCGCCTCAGTCTTCGCACTGATAATCAGCATTTTCGAGCCTGATGCCGCAGCGATTTCAGCCACTTTCTTTGTATAGGCATTGCCTTCAACAATGTCCTCTTCAGCAACATTGGCGGCAAAGAGGATTGGCTTGGACGACAAGAGAAAGAACTGTTTGGCCATCTCAAGCTCTTCATCACTCTCAATTATTTTGCGTGCTGGAATGCCCTCGCTGAGTCCGCTGATTATTTTTTCGGCCAGTTCAACCTGCAGGAGCAGATCCTTCTCCTTTCTGGCATTTTTTCTGAGGCGGTCAATCCGGCGTTCCATACTGTCAAGATCGGCCAGCATCAGCTCGGTATCAATGGTGATGATGTCGTCTGCAGGATCAATTCTGCCTTCGACATGAATAATATTATCGTCATCAAAACAACGGACAACGTGTACAATGGCATCAACTTCCCTGATATGCGAGAGAAACTGGTTTCCGAGCCCTTCGCCTTTGCTTGCACCTTTGACCAGTCCGGCGATATCGACAATTTCAAGGGTTGTCGGCACCAGCGTCGGGGTTTTTACGACATCAGCAATCAGTTGCATTCGTTCATCAGGCACCAGGACGGTCCCGACATTTGGTTCTATGGTACAGAAGGGGTAGTTGGCCGCTTCAGCCTGTTTTGCCGTGATGGCATTGAAAAGTGTAGACTTTCCGACATTTGGCAATCCGACAATGCCGCAGCGAAGTGACATAAAAAAATATTTTTTGAAATGAATGGCCACGAGAGAAATAATGGTTTTAACATGTAATCAATATGTTTGGAAAAAGCAAATATTTTTTATAGAATAACAGGCTAATTCAAAATGCCAATGTGAACCAGGAAACAGGAA
>CAJAOR010000058.1 GCA_903942355.1 uncultured Chlorobiaceae bacterium
GCAGCATGCTTCAGGATTACGATCTGGCGCTCCAGATGAAGGAGATGGGTATTGAACGAGTCATTTATACCGACATTAGCCGCGACGGTATGATGCAGGGATTTGGTTACGAAAGCACGAAACGGTTTGCCGAAAAAACAGGTATGAAAATTACGGCTTCCGGCGGAGTTACCAATGCTGAAGACCTTAAAAAGCTCAATCTGCTTCAACCATACGGAGTTGATTCGGTCATTATCGGCAAAGCCCTCTACGAATGCAATTTTCCCTGTCAGGAGCTGTGGTATAATTTTGAAGAAGGCATCAGCCTTGATCACAATTTTTCGACAGCACGGAAAAAATAGCAGATAACCGCCACAACGTGCAGAAGCAGGACTTACAGTTGCAGCAACAGATCGAGGCGCTTATTTTCGCCTCTGAGGAGGCTCTTGACCTGGCAGCTATCCGGGCTGTTATCGGCAGGGAGCTCCGTGCCGTCGAGCTTCAGGCCATTGTTGAGTGTCTCAACCGGGAGTATGAAGCGAGCGGAAGAAGTTTTCAGATATACCGGATTGCCGGGGGCTACCGTTTTCTTGCCAGACCGGAATTTGGTGACCTGCTCAAAAAGCTTCTTGCCCCGAAGATCCGCAAACGGCTTTCAAGCTCCTTGCTTGAAGTTCTTGCCGTTATTGCCTATAATCAGCCAGTTTCCCGGGGGGAAATTCAGCAGATTCGCGGTTCGAGTCCTGATTACGCTCTTGACAGGCTTCTGCTTCGCGGGTTCATCGAAGTTCGCGGAAGAGCGGATTCTCCCGGTAAGCCCCTGCAATATGGAACCACCGCCGAGTTTCTCGACATGTTTAACTTACCATCAGTAAAAGAGCTCCCTGAACTTCGCGAGATAAAGGAAATTCTTCAGGAGCATGAAGAGCAGGAATGCCTTACCCGGCTAAGCGGCGAAGAGAGAGCCGCGTCCGGCAATGAACAAGCAGGAGACGATAGAATAATATGAAAAACAGCAACAAAGACGATGAGGTCAGAATCAACCGTTATCTGGCCTCATGCGGCATAGCATCACGCAGGGCCGCCGATAAGCTTGTTCTTGATGGCAGGGTTATGGTGAACGGTGTAGTGGTTACTACACCGGGCATCAAGGTCAGCCCATCGCGCGACGAGGTGATTGTCGACGGTGAAAAGTTTGCACAGCCCGAACATCGGAAGGTCTACATCCTCTTCAACAAGCCCAGAAACGTCATAACAACCAACAGTGACGAGAAAAAGCGCGAGATGGTGCTTGATTTTGTTGATGTCGAGGAGCGGGTTTTTCCCGTTGGCCGACTCGACCGAAAAACGACCGGGGTAATTCTGCTGACCAATGACGGCACTTTGGCACATAAGCTAATGCATCCTTCGTCAAACGTAAAAAAAGAGTATATTGCCGAGCTTTCTGAAAAATTCACACCAAATCTTTTGCCCCAGTTAACAGGGGGTATGCGTCTGAAAGATACTGGTGAAAAGGTCAGTTCATGCAGGGCAAAAATACTTGACGAGGGTATGCAGGTACTGGTGAGCATTCATGAAGGAAAGAATCACCAGGTCAGAAGAATGTTCGAGACCCTCGGTTTTGAGGTAAAACGGCTTGAACGGGTCGCTTATGCAGGCCTTCAGGCAGGGGAGTTACGGCGAGGCGAATGGCGATACTTGAGCCGGAACGAAGTTCAGGCACTCTACAAGTTGACGGAAAGCCCATAAGCCATCAGCCGGTTTTGTTCATCATACAAAACCCAAATGGTTTATGAGAAAGACTTTTTATGCTTTCAAACGTCATGCTTTTCGGACGGTCATGACGTTTGTTTTCCTCTTTGCTCCGCATCCTGGTTTCCGTGATGCGTTCGGTGCCGAAAATAGTGACTTTCAGGATTTGCTCGAAAATGCTGAATCTGAAGTCAATATTGAGCAATTGCTCGACCTGATGGAGCAATTGAAAACAAACAAGATTTTGATCAATGACGCCGACACCGGCGATCTGCGCCAGCTTCCCTGGCTCAAAACGTTCGATGTACAAGCCATCCTGATCTACCGGCGCGACAAGGGCCCCATTCACTCCCTTCAGGAACTCGAAACCATTATCGGCAAAGAGAAAACGGCAAGTGTCTCCCCCTATATCCGCTTTAAAAAAGAGCCCTCTTCCCGTCTGACACCCAAGGCAAAGGCCCTTGAAGTTGATGGCTCGCTCTATAGCCGTATCATGTGGGAAACAACGCCGCGCAAAGGTATTCTGAATGGCAAATACGCAGGAGAGAACTACAAGCTCTCTCATCGCCTGCAGTTTTCGGCGCCCCACCTCCAGGCAAGCCTGCTTCAGGAAAAAGATATCGGCGAGCCTGATGTGGCCGACTTTACCTCATTGAGCCTCTGTGCCACTGATATTGGTGCTGTCAAGAGCGCGGTCCTCGGCAACTATAAACTGAATTTTGCCCAGGGGCTGCTTATTGGTCAGGGTCGCTATTATGCAAAGGGTTCCGATCCTACCGGCAGTGTCCGGCTTTCCTCAAAGCAGCTTTTGCCCTACTCATCAAGCTCGGAATCCGGTTTTCTTCAGGGCGCAGCAACGACCCTGAAGCTTGATCCGTTTGAAGTGACCCTTTTTTATTCGGCCAACCATCTCGACGCTGTTATCAACGATGCCGGTGTCATAACCAGTTTCAGTTCGTCGGGTTATCATCGTACCGAACTTGAGTTAAGCCGAAAAGACAACATTACAGAAACCCTTTCCGGGGCAAATCTTCTCTGCCATTATCAGGCCGGAAACTTTAGAGGCAGGGTTGGAGGCAGCGTACTCTCTTTCCGTTATCCGGTTCCGCTTGATGAGCTTGAGCCTTCTGCAGCAACAAGTACGCTCTCTTCAGCAACCCTCTGCGGTCTTGAAACGGATCTCTCCCTTGGCCATGCAGCTCTCTTTGCTGAAGCCGCATTTTCCCAAAGACCTGACGATGCCTCGTGGACAGCAGGAGCGGAGTATGAGATTCTTCATGGACTCAGCACGGTTGCCGCTGTCCGGCAGTATGGAGCCCGCTATTATTCCCCTTTTGCCGGGGCGTTTGCCGAAAGGGGCAGCGGAGCCTCAAATGAACAGGGATACTATGTCGGCCTTAATGCAAAGATAAGCAACCGGCTTGCAGTCGGGGCCTATTATGACCTTTTTGCCTTCCCCCTGCTTGACGATCATTGTCCCTACCCTTCAGATGGCAACGATTCAAGGTTTTTCATGACCTGGAAACAATCAACGCTGTTGACCTGGAGCCTGCAACTTCAGCACAAGGAGAAGGAAGAACAGTCAAATCAGGGAACTTCAGGCGATCCGCTCTGGACAGCGCTTCCCCAAATAACCAATCGCTGTCGACTTGACTGCGATATGACGCTTTCCCGGAAGGTTCAGTTGAGAAGCCGCGGAGAGGTGAAAAAAGTGGTAAAGGAGTATCTTGCCGGAGACCAGCCCTTTTACGGATGGCTGGCCTATCAGCAGGCAGGTTACACTTCAGGAAAATTTGGCCTGAAGGGGCGTTTTACCGTTTTCAATACGGACGATTATGATGCAGCCATCTATGCTTACGAGGATGATTTGCCTCTGACCTCCTCTCTCGGGATGTACAATGGGCGGGGTAAATCCCTCTTTGTTGTGGCAACATGGCAGCCCTTGCCGCAGATGAAGCTTGGAGCCCGATATGAGACAACCTGGTACAGTGACCGGGAAGCATACAGCAGCAGTAACGACCAGCAGGCAACCAGCGCCCCAGGCTCATTCCATCTTGGTTGCTTTCTTGCATTCTGAAGAGGATAGGCTCTTCAGAGCAGTTTAGGATACTCCGGCAGCCCGCATCAGGCGGTCCCTGATTGCCCGTCCAAGTCCCCGGCTTGAAGGCAGTTCGCAATAGATAATGCTGATGCCTTCGGCGTCACACTGCCGAAAAAACCGGAAAAGCTCCTGGCCGTACTCCTCAAGACTTTGGCAAACCTTGAGCAAAGCAACTCCTTTAAGCGGGCTCGACAAACCGATACAGGCCGACGAAGAGTTTATAATGTTGATCTCCTCTTTCCCGTCCCAAAGAACAATTGATGCTTTTGGGGTATAATGGGGATACTTCAGTCCCGGGCTTTTCGGCCTCTCCTGCCTGTTCGTTGCGGCATTTGCCGTTATCTCAGGCACAATGGCCTGCAATTGCTCAAGCGTGATAGCACCTGCCCGAAGCAGAACCGGCTTTGCCCCTGAACAGTCAACAATGGTCGACTCAAGGCCGATAGCACTCGGCTTGCCCCGAAGAAGGCAGTCGATTTTCCCGTCAAGATCCTCCAAGACAGCCTCCCAGTTTGTCGAACTTGGCAATCCCGAAAGATTTGCTGACGGAGCGGCGACCGGAGAGGCACAAAGACGGAGAAACTCCCGGGCGACAGGATTTTCCGGGCAGCGCACCCCGACGGTTTCAAGGCCTGCGGTCACAGAATAAGGAACGGCAGGATTTTTTTGCAGCACCAGGGTGAGTGGGCCCGGAAAAAAGCGTTCAATCAGCATCTTTGCCGCCTGATTGACTTCAGCCGCAACGGCCGCCAGTTGCCCAGTACTGTAGAGATGAACAATCAGGGGGTTATCCATCGGACGTCCTTTTGCCCGAAAGAGTTGCCTGATGGCTTCCGGATGGCAGATGCCAGCGCCAAGCCCGTAAACCGTTTCAGTCGGAAATGCCACAATCCCGCCCGAGTTAAGGATCCTGGCGGCTTCTTCAACTGAATCGGTCAGCGTGGTCTGCATGATCATGCGTAAAGGGTGGAAGCTACCGGAAAATGGAGAAGAGGGAGCACAGCGCACCTACCGTTGCACTGGCAAGAGGTATTGCAAGGTTATCGTCTATCTTGAACGGTCCGATACGCAAAATAAGCGCCTCGGTCAGTGTTGCCGTTATCGCCATGATAATGCCGATCATCAGATTCAGCCCGGGGACAATACTAACTACAGCCAGTGCGGAGAGAAAAAACGCAGCACTTCCCTCAACACTTTTCTGTCCAAACCGGTGTTTTCCGAAACTTTTTCCGATGATGGCCGCGAGGGTATCTGAAACAGCAACCAGGCTGAAGGCGGTAACGGCAATAATCTTAGGAAAAAAAAGCACCAGAAGCACTGCTGCCATAACAATATAGGTAGCTCCATTCAAGTGCATTTTTGTTCTCTCGAGTTCATGCGTTCTCAGCATCGAATCGAAGGTATGGTGATACCATTTCGAAACCGGTGCAAAAAAATTTTTCAGCAGGTCAATCAGAAAAAAACCTGAAAAAAGCGGGAGAAGGAGAAGAAGGGCAAGTTCGCGGCTGATAAACCAGTAAATAATCGGGATTGAAAGAGAGGAGATATGAATTGCTTTTCGCGCAACTTCATATCTGAGTTCCAGCTGGTCAATTTCTTCCATAAGGTAAAAAGGCGCAGTGCAAGTGTCGGAATACGTGATGTTCACCAGTGAAACTGCCATAACATATGGCGGTTTCACTGGTGAATATACAACGAAATCCCCGTAAGCAGAAAAGTTCTGCCCCTCCTTCAGCCTCTTCATTTCCGAACTTTTCCTTTTCCCTTTCAAAACGTGTACTTTGTACTGATTTTTAAAATTGGATTTTGACTTATTGGTATGAAGAGTGAAAAATTGAGAGTTGCCGCTATTGATCTCGGCACCAATTCCTTCCACATGATTATTGTCGAAGAGAACAAGGAAAAGGGGATTATCGAAATTGATCGTGTCAAAGATATGATCTGTATCGGTCGTGGCAGCATTTCCACGAAAATGCTCAATGAAGAGGCAATGCTGTCGGGAATTGCGGCATTGAAAAATTTTCTTGTACTTGCCTCACAGCATGGTGTAGCTCAGGAAAATGTCCTTGCATTTGCAACCAGTGCCATACGGGAGGCAAAAAACCGGGCTGATTTTCTCCGTCGAGTCAAGGAAGAGACCGGTCTCAAGGTCAAGGTTATTTCAGGCAAGGAGGAGGCGGAGTTTATCTATTATGGAGTTCGCAGTGCCGTAAAGATCGGCAACAGCTCCGATCTTCTGTTCGATATCGGCGGGGGATCGGTTGAATTTGTGCTCGTCAATCAGAAGGGAATACAACTGCTCGAGAGCCGTAAAATCGGTGTTGCAAGAATGTGCGAACGCTTCGTCGCCTCCGAACCCATTGGTATCCATGATATCAAGATGCTCGAACAGTTCTTTTCGGCAGAGATGGTCTCCGCCGTTGAAAAAGCCTCAGAACTCAAGGTGACCAGGGCTATAGCCTCTTCGGGTACCGCCCTTAATATTGCCCGTATGATACACCTGATGAACGGCCGTGAGAGTGCTGTTTCGCTCAACAACAGCTCATTTACCCTTACGGAGTTCCAGAAACTATACAAGGCAATCCTGCCTCTCGGTGCCGCCGAACGGAAAAAAATCAGCGGACTTGATGAAAAACGCGTTGATCTTATTGTGCCGGGCCTCATTCTCATCGACATGATTTTCAGGCTCTTCAACCTCAATGAGATCGTGCTTTCAGATTCAGCCCTGCGGGAGGGTATGGTGCTTCACTATCTGAGGCGCCGCATTGCTGCCGGCCAAAAACAGGGTAATGAGGATGAACTCGATATCCGCAAGGAGAGTGTTTATGAACTTTGCTTCCGCTGCGGCTGGAGGCGTGACCATGCAGAACATGTTGCCCGGCTCAGCCTCCAGCTTTTCGACAAGCTCGCACTGCTGCACCATCTTGAAGAGCCCTACCGCGAACTGCTTGAGTATGCAGCATTGCTGCATAATATCGGCTCATTTGTCTCAATCTCTTCTCATCACAAGCACAGCCAGTACCTTATCCAGAACGGGGATCTTCGCGGATTTTCCCCATCGGAAATTGAAATAATCGGCCATGTTGCCCGCTATCACCGCAAATCAACTCCCTCGGAGCGCCACATGGCATACAGCATGCTTCCCCCAGTCAGCAAGCGGGCGGTGGATGTGCTCTCCGGCATTCTGCGACTCGCCAATGGTCTTGAGCGCGGCCACCGGCAGAACATTCAGAAAATAAGCGTGGAGATCAAGGGGAAGGTGATGCTGCTGCACCTCAAAACCCGTTTTGAGCCTGATCTTGAAATCTGGGCAGCCGACCTGCTGAAGCCCTGGCTTGAAACCGTGCTTGGCAAAACCATTGTGCTTGAGCCTCTCTAAAATGAAAAGAGCGGTAACCTATGAGCGCATTGCTGCCACCCTTTCCAGAGAAGGGTCGATCTGGCTGGAATCCGCGTTCTGTAAAGAGTCTCATGGAGGTGCGCTGCTCTTCTCCAGCCCGACGGAGGCAGTGACGCTCTCTGCCCTTTCCGGGTTGAAGCTCTTTTTTCGGACGCTTGAAGAAAAACTCGCTGAAGGTTTTTTTCTTGTCGGCTGGCTCACCTATGAGGCCGGTTGCGGTTTTGAAGAGCGACTTGTTCCTGCGCATTCTCCCCGAGGGCAAACCGTTTCGCCTCCACTGCTTGGCTGGTTTGGTGTTTACCGTGAACCGGAGCGCTTTTCAGCCGCACAGGTCGAACAGCTTTTCGCTGAAGAGCGTGCCTTCATTGCCCGTAACCCGGTTGCCCTGTCGGAGCTCTCCTTCAATCTTTCCGAAGCAGAGTACGCCGCAAAAATCAAGATCATCAAAGAGCACATTGCCGCAGGCAATCTCTATCAAGTGAATTTTACCGGGCGATACCGCTTCTCATTCAACGGCTCACCCCCGGCACTTTTTGCAGCACTCAGAGGCGCACAGCCCTCCTCCTATACCACCTGCATCAACAGTGGCGGGCGTATTATTCACTCCTTTTCACCCGAGCTTTTTTTCAGGCGGACAGGATCCCTCATCGAAACCATGCCGATGAAGGGGACTGCTCCAAGAGGCCGCACACCTGAAGAAGACCGCCGCCTGAAAGAGGGGCTTGCCGGATGCCAGAAAAACCTTGCTGAAAATCTCATGATTGTTGATCTCCTGCGCAACGATCTCGGACGGATATGCAAGCCCGGTTCGATCCAGGCAGGGGAGCTCTTTGCAACCGAAAGCTGGCCTACGCTTCATCAACTGGTTTCAACCATCCGGGGTGAAGAGAGAAAAGGCATCGGGCTCTACGACCTTTTCAGGGCGCTCTATCCCTCCGGCTCCATAACCGGAGCGCCAAAAATCAACGCCATGAAACTCATCCGAAGCCTTGAACCGGAACCAAGAGGTATCTACACCGGCACCATCGGCTATATGGCTCCCGACCGCGACATGGTTTTCAGCGTGGCAATCCGCACCATTGAGCTTTCCGGAAACGAAGGGGTCTACGGTTCGGGAGGAGGCATTGTCTGGGACTCCGATCCCGGGGATGAGTACCGTGAGTGCCAGCTCAAGGCAAAGATTCTCTCCGGCGTCGGCCGCACCATACCCGATGACACCGGAGCTCTTCTGCCCGACACCGGAAGAGAGCTAAAAACAGCCGTTTTTGACCCTCAGCACTCTGGTATGGTTCAGGATTCCGATTCAAGCCCAGGGCATCAAGGCCGAGCCGTTGCCGGGTGCAGCCTGAAAAACGTTGAACTGTTTGAAAGCATCCTCTGGTGCGGCAGCTATCTCTGGCACAAAGAGCATCTCCAGCGGCTTGCAGCATCCGCCACTGCCCTCGGCTTCGCCTGCGACAGAGCCGCCGCAGCCCTCCAGCTCAGCCAGCTCGAAGAGGAGCTCCGGCACATTATCCTCCTTGCCGGAGAGCCGCAAAAAACCGCCACACGCTTCAAGGTACGGCTCAGCCTCACCTTTCAAGGAGCCATCAGCGTCAGTTATGAGCCGATTTCCGTGCCCGGTTCCACCGCTCCGCTTCGCCTCTCTCTTGCAGGAGAGCGAACCGACTCAACGAACCCCTTGCTCTATCACAAAACCACCGCCAGGGAATTCTACGATCACAGCCTGCTCCTTGCTCGGCAAAACGGCTATGACGAAGTTATTTTTCTCAATGAGCGCGACGAGCTCACCGAAGGGGCCATCAGCACCATTTTTATCCGTCAAGGCCGCCAGCTCATTACCCCGCCGCTCCACTCCGGCCTGCTCAACGGCATATACCGCAGCTACATTCTCTCCACCCGCCTCTTCGCAGCCGAAAAAACCCTCACCCTCAAGGATCTCGAAGCCGCCGAAACCATCTACATCGCCAACTCAGTCCGCGGCCTCCGCCCCGCCCACTTCCCACATCCCACATAACCCATCTCACCTAACACCTAACCCCTCCCGCTCAGCACGCAAAGCCCCATTTTCATTGAGGTCCGAAAAGGCCAAAACGAGACCAAATGATATGATTTCATAGTCTGTTTTGTGTTACATTGTCGAGAAAGGCTTTCTAACCGAGAGTAACCGCACATGGTTTTTAGTCCTGATCTTTCAATCTTGCCGCCGCCGCAGCTTCGGTTATGGCCGGAACTTGACGCAACGCCCGAGACATTCACGCTCTACGGAGGGACAGCGCTTGCGTTGCGTTTAGGTCATAGGACTTCTGTCGATTTTGATTTTTTCTCTAATCAACCTTTTGATCCAGATAATCTCGCTGCTTCTCTTTCCTATCTTAAAGGTGCTGAGCGTGTTCAGGTCGGGCCTAATACGCTGACTTGCCGCGTTGAGCGTGACGGCCCTGTTTTGCTCTCTTTTTTCGGAGGGCTTGGACTTGGACAGGCAGCGCCTCGCGATCAGGTCGCGGGGCGCTTTCTCTTTGTCGCATCGTTACTCGACATTGCAGGAACCAAAGTTGCCGTGGTGCAAAAACGGGCTGAGGTGAAAGATTATCTTGATATGGATACGCTGTTGCAGCATGGAATCGACTTGCCAACCGCTTTAGCTTCCGGCCATATCGTTTATGGGCGTAGCTTCAACCCCATGATTACCTTGAAGGCGCTCTCCTTTTTTGATGATCTTCCAACATTACCCGCAGAAGTGCGCAAGCGTTTGAGTATTGCTGTTGATTCTGTCGATCCTGGAAATCTCCCCATGCTAACGCCCTACCTCAAGCGGGAGGACGAGACCTGACAAACACCATGAAACCTTTACCCGTTACTCCCGGCATTTTGAATGTCGCTCGCCGTGTCGTCTGGTTCAAGACACCAGAGGAAGAACTTGCCGATCCGGTGCATTTTCTCGCGCATGTTATGACATTTGGCACGCCTGAAGATTTAAAGGCGCTGCAAGGTATCGTAGGCAAAGAAGAATTTCTCGAGGTTTTGGAAAAAGCACCGCCAGGCGTTTTTGATGCTCGTTCCTGGGCATACTGGAACCTGAAATGTGGACGGCAGCCTTCCCCCCCTTTGCCGACCCGTGCCGGTCTTTGGTCCGTGCCCCCAAGCCTTTGATCCAAACCACTTTTTGTGGGGTTGTATAAAAAAAAACCGCCAGATCGTAACCTGGCGGGATTCCGCAAGCCTAACCCCTCCCACTTCCAAAAAACTCTCGTATATTGCAAAATCGGTAACAAGAAAAACGCAACCCCATACTCTTCACCCGACATGCGCGACCACACCCCCGATTTCAAAATGCATGAGCTGACTGCAGCCAACAAAGCGCTCATCCGCCTGACCGTACAGCAGCTTCTGGAGAAACTTGCTGCGGACGGCAAGCTGACCGCCGACACCCTGCTTGAATTCTGGATTGAAGTTCCTGGAATCAAACGCTCCCGCGGGAGCTTCAGAGGCGGCTTTCTGATGCCCGACAGCTTTGTCTATATCAGCGACTACTTCCAGTCTGACAGCGCAGTCATTCACCTGACGCCTGGTGAAGCGTATGCCGGCGGGGAAGTCTCACTTGAAAAGGTATGGGATGACCTGCTCGATGAATTCTACTATCAGGTTGAAATATTCACCTCGCCGGTCTCTATCGGAAAAGGAATAACGCTTGAGCTGTGGGCCGGCAACCGCCAGCGGCCGGAGGGAGAGTGGATCTATGCCGTCGATCGCAAAATCGAACTGGGTTAAAAAGAGATAGCCGGCTGCTTTTAGCGGGGAGGATTCATTATTTGGCGGTGTAGTCGCAGATGCTCCGCACGTTGCAATGCGCACAGTCAGGCTTTTTCGCCTTGCAGGTGTAACGGCCGTGCAGCAGCAGATAGTGATGAAAGGGGATAACCCAGGCTTCAGGAATAATTTTCATCAGCTCAGTTTCCGTCTGTTCCGTTTTTTCGGTACAAACCAGTCCAATTCTGTTTGAAACCCGGTGCACATGGGTATCGACCGGCATGACCGGCTGGTTGAAAGCGTTGCTCAGCACCACATTTGCGGTTTTTCTGCCAACCCCGGGCAGACTTTCAAGTTCCTCCCGCGTACCGGGTACCGCCCCATGATAGCGCTCAACCAGAATCCGGCTAACCTCAAGGATGTTTTTTGCCTTATTGTTATAGTAATTGATCGACCGGACCAGGTTCCTCACCTCTTCAAGCTCCATCCGGCACATGCTTTCGGCGTCCGGTGCAACCCTGAAAAGTTCACTAGTAATAATATTGACCCGCTTGTCAGTCGCCTGGGCAGCCATAATGGTCGCCACCAGCAACTGAAACGGGCTTTCATAGTGCAGTTCGCTTTTCGGGTTCGGGTATGCGGCACCAAGCACCTCGTTAAGAAAAACAATCTTTTGCTCTGGGGTTTGTTTCATCTGCCCCTTCAGTTTTCGACTTCATGACTTTCGCTCTCGCTCTCCGTTTTCTGAAGCTTGGCCGCTGACTGGTCGATAAGCCCCCGTCCGTTTTTATGCACCTTACCCTCACCCTTAAGATCATTAAAAATAGCATCAAGAATGCCATTGACAAACTTGCTGCTCTTTTCGGTGCTGTTGAATTTTTTTGCGATTTCAATAGCCTCATTGATCGAAACCTTGGGCGGAATATCTTCGCAATAGAGGATTTCCGTCAGGGCCATGCGAATGATATTCTTGTCAATGATAGCAATACGGCTCATATCCCAGTTAAAGGTATGCTTCACAATATACTGGTCAATCTCCGCCATGTGCTCCTTGATGTTTTTCAGGAGCGTATTGAAAAATTTCATGGCATTGGCATCTGCCAGAATTTCTTCGGTCAAAAGCCAGCCTGCGGCAGAGTCGATGTCGGTATCGCGGATTTCTATGGTATAGAGGGCCTGTAAAATTTTTTCACGTATTTGCCGTCGGTACGTTTTCATAAAAGAGCAGTTAATTGATTGAAGATTGGAGTATCTCACTGAGAACAACATCAGTCCGGCCCAGGTTTTCATACAAAACATGGGGATGGTGTTTTTTCAGCTCCTCCCGTGAATAGGTGCCGGTCGCTACGGCAATAGATTTTGCGTTCAGAACCCTGGCACAGGCGATATCGTGTTCCGTATCGCCAATGATGATGATGTCGCGGTTAAAAAAATTTATGCCGGTAAGCTGGCGGGCTTTTTCGACAGCAACTGCCGGCAGTTCATTGCGGCAGGGTGCGTCATCAGCAAAGGCACCGAAAGGGAAATAGTGGTTAATCTCTGGAAGAAGCAGCTTGTGCCGTCCCGATGCCTCGAAATTTCCGGTCAGGAGGCCAAGCATCAGTTCCGGTCGCTCTGAAAGTTGTTGAAGAAGCTCGCGAATTCCCTCCATCAGCAGAACATCCGAGGGTTTGGCTTGTGTACGGAACATCTCAATATAGGTCGTTTTTGCCTGCTCGAATTTTCCGGCAATCTCAACAGGATCCAAACCGGCACTCTGCAAAACTTCATAAATAATATTGCTGTCCATCTTGCCGGCAAAATTGTGCGTTCCGGCGCTTCCGGCAGTACCGTAAACCTCCTTCAGGGCATCAACAAGGACGCTGCGGTTGATGGCGCTCATCGTAAGTAATGTTCCGTCGATATCAAATAACACAAGTTTTCTGGCCATAGCGTCTCCCGGCACTTTTCAAATCCTTATTTTTTCAAGCCGTATGGGTATCAGTTTTGAAACCCCTTCTTCTTCCATGGTGACCCCGTAAAGTGCCTGGCAGGAGGCCATGGTTTTTTTGTTGTGCGTAACAATAATGAATTGAGTGTTATTCTCAAATTTTTTAAGGAGTTTAATAAACCGGGTAACATTTGCATCATCAAGAGGCGCATCCACTTCATCCAGAATGCAGAAAGGGCTCGGTTTTACCAGATAGATGGCAAAGAGAAGCGAAAGAGCCGTCAGCGCCTTTTCCCCGCCGCTCAATTGCTCAATGGAAAGCGGCTTTTTTCCTCTTGGCTTGGCAACAATCTCAATATGTGCCTCAAGAGGATCTTGGTCTGCACGAATCAGCAGATCGACCTCATCGTCCAGCTCAAAAAGCTCCCTGAAAATAGCAATAAAGTTTTTTCTCACCTCACGGAATGTTGCCTCAAATTTCAGGAGGGCGGTTTTGTTGATCTCCTCTATAGTCGAACGAAGTTCTTTTTCAGCGCTGAACAGATCCTGTCGTTGCTCTGCAAGAAAATCGAGGCGCTTTTTTTCCTCCTCATATTCATCGAGCGCCAATTCATTGACCGCGCCAAACTGTTCTCGCTGCCTTGTCAGGAGCTCAAGGGTCTGCTTGGCTGCCTTCCTCTCAAATCCATCATCAGCAAGAGGCTCCGTCATCAGGGCAAGGTCACAGTTGTGCTTGAGCTGAGCCTCGGTGAAGAGATGGTCAAGCGATTGCTCCAGCTGTATCTTTTCCTGGGTAAGTGACAAGATGAGCTGCAGAGAGGCTTCATGCTTGCGCCGGAGCTCCCTCAGTCTGGTCTGGCATTCATGATGCTGTGCCTGTCGTTCGCGGTATGCCAGCGACAGCTCCGAAAATAATTTTTGCTCACCGGCAGCCGCAACAAGCAGCACCTCAAGCTCCGTTTGTATTCTTTCTGATGCCTCCCGACCCGAAACCCGTTTTTTTTCAGCAGCGGCACATTCCGTCTTGAGCTTTTTGATCTCTTCATGCAGCGACCGCCGATTTTCGGCACAGGCCGCGATGTTAAAGCTAAGCTTTTCAAGCTGGAGAAGCGAGTCCTTGTAACGACTCTGACGGGCCTGCATCTCCCGCCCAAAAAGATGATGGCGTGTTTCAAGGGAGGTAAGGTTTTCCTGCAGGGAGCGGATATTTTCACTAAAGCGTGCCGCTGTTGAGCTCTTGCTGCTGATTGCAGGCATCAGCGCCTGCAGTTCAGCTTCGCAGGCCGCTTTTTGCGCAACCATGCCGGCGATCTCAACGTTAGCCTGCTGCACCTCCCGCTTGCCGGCGCTCTCCTCAGCATCCAGGCGGGCAGCTCTTTTTTCAAGCTCTCCCAGCTCCGATGCCCGCCGCTCAACCTCCCGGCGTTGTTCGTCCACCCTGATCAGGGCCAGTTCATTTTGCCGTTTCAGCAGGGCCTCCTCCTCCTTTCTGATTGCTTTTTCGAGAGCCGCCAGCTCTTCCTGAAGCCGGTCACGTACCGCCTTTCTGCCCAAGCGCAACCCTTCACTGCTTTTTGAACTTCCGCCGAAAAGGAGCCCCCTTCCGGCAAATTTTTCCCCGTCAATGGTCACAAATGAGCAATCAGGGTAGTGCAGGGCAAGGGTTTCAGCCGTTCCGAGATCCTGCACCACATAGCTTTTGCCAAGCATCAGCACCAATGCGTGATGAAGTTCCTGCGGATACCTGATGAGTTCAAGAGTTTTCTTTGCGCCGCTGATCTCCGGAAAATTGGCTTCAGGGCTTTGGGCAACAAGATCGAGCACCAGAAAATGGAGCTTTCCCTTATTGGAGCGTGTCAGATGGGCGATGCCCTCCTTGGCATCCTGCAGCGACTGGCAAACATAATAGCTCATGCTTTCGCCAAGCGCGGCATTGACCGCTTTGCGCTGTGAACTCTCAAGTGAGAGCAGATCCGACAGGCATCCAAGCCCCTGTTTTCCGCTCCTCTGCTTTTCCAGAAAACCGATCCCCTCAGGCATCCCCTCAAAATTATCGAGCACTGAATTGGCAAGCAGAATCTGGTTGTGCACTTTTTCCCTCTCAGAACGTTGCAGAAGGAGAGCTTCCTGCTTCTCCCCGATCTGGCGGCTTAACCTCTCCCGATGTTCCCGCAACACATTTTCCTGCTTTTTTGCCCCGGCAATGCTTGCCTTTAGCTGGCTGATCGTTTCCGAAAGCTCCCGGTCGGCGCTGCGGGAGCCTTTCAGCTTGTCATGAACGGCAAGCTGTTTTGTTTCAAGCCGTTCAATGGCCGACCGCAGGTACTCTTTTTTTGACTCAAGGCTGTGCTTGGTCAAAGCCAGATGGTTGGCCGCACTCTGCTCTTCAGCACCGGCTTTTCGCTCCCGGGCAAGCTCCTCTCTCTCTTGGTGGAGCGTGGTATTGAGCTGGTCATGTTCAGCCACAAGACTTTGAAATGCAGCATGCAGCTCCTTGCAGGCGGCCTCATAAGGGGCTTTCTGCTGCAACAGGCTGTTTTCGAGCCTCTCCTGCTCATCGCTTTTCTGCTCCTTATTGCGGATAATTGCCCTGAAACGGGCAATATCGTCAGCAAGGCTCTTTTGCTGCCCTTCATGCTGCAAAAGCTCTTTTTCAAGGAGATGAATGCTCTGATTGCATTCGTTAAGCCTCTTCTGCCTTTCCGACAAGGCACTCTCCTCCTTGAGCAGCAACAGCTCACGCTCCTGTGCCGTGCTGTCCTCAGTGGCTATGGTTACGGCACACGCATGATTCAGCAACTCCTCCTCCCTGATGCGGCGCTGCATCGGCTCCAGTTTCTCACGCAACTCCTCCATGCTCAGCCAGGAGAGGGCAAGATCAAGTTCCCGAATCTTCTGTTTCAGCTCCCTCAACTTTTCAGCTTTACGCACCTGCAGTTTCAGGCTGCGCACCTTCTTTTCAACTTCTGCCAGCACATCATCGACGCGAGAAAGGTCGCGCGAAGTACTTTCAAGCAGCTTGAAGGTCTGTTTTCGCCTCTGTTTATAACGGGTTATGCCTGCAGCCTCCTCAAAAAGCTTCAGACGGTCCTCACTTTTGTTGCTGATAATCTCTTCAATCATTTTCAGCTCAATGACCGAATACGCATCGCTGCCCATCCCGGTATCGGTGAAAAGATCCAGAATATCCTTCAACCGGCAGGGCACCATGTTTAAAAGGAACTCGCTCTCGCCGCTGCGGTAAAGACGACGGGTGACCGTTACCTCGGTATATTCAATCGGCAAAACATTTCGCGTATTCTCGATCGTCAGAGAAACTTCGGTAAGACTGAGGGGCTTCAGGTTCCTGGAGCCGTTAAAAATAATATTCTCCATCTTCGCTGACCGAAGCAGAGAAGATTTTTGCTCGCCCAGTACCCAGCGCATGGCATCCACAACATTGGTTTTGCCACATCCATTGGGTCCAACGATGGCCGTCAGGCCCTGGTCAAATTTAATTCTGACCTTATGCGCAAAGCTCTTGAAGCCAAAGAGCTCAATTTTTGAAAGATACATCTGAATAAAGAGGGTTTGACAAGCTCAATCCAGGGGCACGAAAACAAATGTAACAAAAAAATATACCCGCCAAAAACAGCCCTCACCCCCGACGCTCACCACTGCCCGTTTCCGTAAATTCTCCTGATGATCCTGTCGCCGCACGCATCGCCGTCACCACGCTGGCACATTGCACTGCAGCCTCAACATCGTGCACCCGCAAAATTGATGCTCCCCGCATCAGGCCGATTGCTTGTGCTGCAATGGTGGCAGCCAATCTTTCGGAAGGCGGGGGCGTTTGCCCGCCGGGCGGGGTAATGGCATGGCCAAGAAAGGACTTTCTCGACACGCCGCAGAGAACAGGGCGGCCGAGAGCGAGCAGTGAGCCAAGCTGATCGAGCAGCCGGAAGTTCTCTTCAACGCTTTTGCCGAAACCGAAGCCCGGATCAATAATAATATCCTCAATCGAATGCCTTTCAGCCTCTGCTATCGAGCGCCCGAGAAAGCCAAGAACCCTGGTTACAATATTTTCACTCCCCGGCTCCGTCGCCGGGCTCCACTGCATTGATTCCGGCTCCACCGGAGTATGCATCAGCACGACCGCCGCCCGGTACTTCCGGCAAACGGCTGGAAGCTGGTGATCGAAGGTAAAACCCGAAATATCATTGACGATATGGGCCCCTGCCCGCAACGCAGCTTCGGCAACCCCCGACTTGTAGGTGTCTATTGACATCAGAATGTCAGTTTTTTGCCGCAAAAGGGTAATCAGCGGTACCGTTCGGGCGATCTCCTCCCGTTCTGAAATTTTTTCTGCCCCCGGCCGTGAAGACTCACCGCCGATATCGATAATCGAGGCCCCCTCCTTAATCATCGCCAACGCATAATCGACCGCCCGGTCAAGGTCGAGAGCCTCGGAATTTCCCTGCAGGGCACCTCCGTCATAAAACGAATCAGGCGTCGTATTCAGGATCCCCATAATTTTGGGCCCTCCGGAGAGATCAAGCAATTTCCCGGCGCAATTGATTTTAGTCATAAAGATGCATATTTATCCGTAGGGGCGAGGTGCCCCCGCCCTCTTTGCCGGCGCAATTGATTCTATGGTTATTAATCATGTACATGTGTGGTGTATCCGTACGAATCATCGTATTCCGAACGGCACAGGCGTGAAGGTGACAAAAAAAATAGCTATGGCAACCCACCCGTACACTTTTCTTGGCATGGAGAGCGGATGGTCGTGCCCTGTGGGAGGATGGTCCATACCGATCACGCGCGAAAGAATAAACGACCACAAAATCCAGCCCGGCCATGACCAGTGCAGCATCACTGGCGGGATCAGTGAAGCCGCATCAGGCTTGAACCACGAGAGCAGCAGAGCAAGCAAAGAGGGAAAACCAAGAAGCATGATAAAGAGCAGAAAGACCCTTGCAGCCCTTGCATGTCCCCTTTTGCCAAAGAGGGCATAGGTGATATGCCCCCCGTCAAGCTGGCCAACGGGAAGCAAATTCAGCGCAGTCACCAGTGACCCAAGCCAACCCGCAAAAAGGAAGGGATAATGGTACATCTCAGTCATCGGCGGCAGATTTTTTGGAGCAATAAGGTGCTCCAGCGCCAGCCAGAGGAGGTTTTTGCCAAGAACAAGGGTTCCTTCCGGTACGGGAGTTTGCAGTCCGCCCTGTCCCAGATATTCAGGATGAATGCTATAGATAAAGTCAGCCGGCGGAAGATTCAGAAAACCATAGACCAGCAGCCCGATGCAAACAGCAAATCCGCCCACTGGACCTGAAATGCCGATATCAAACAGGGAGTTTGTTCCCGGAATTCGCTCCCTCACCTTTATCACCGCCCCCATCGTACCAAGGCTCAACAAAGAGGGCAGGGGAGGCACAGGAAGGTAATAGGGGAGCGTTGCGCGAACACGATGGTGCCGTGCAGCAAAAAAATGGCCGAACTCGTGAACAGTGAGGAAGAGCAGAAGCGACACCGAGTAGGCAATACCCGTTGAAAGTGAGCTGATGAAGAGCGGAAAAGAGCGGATATCTACAGGATGGCCGCCCCAGAATGCTCCGGCCATGAGTGTGGTAAAAACGGTCAAAATAAAGAGAAGCAGGTGAAGAGGGTAGTTCTGTCCGGCGCGCATGGAAGGTTTTTGAAAAGGAGGAAAACTCATGAAATTATTGCTGACATGTTTGCGAAGCCGCCGTCATACCCCTTGCCGCCCCGCAACCTTGCAGGGCGGCCTTGTTTTTCAGGGCTAGTCTTTATCGTTATCGCCATCTTTACCTTTGACGGCTTCCTTTCCGGTACCCTTTTCCGCACCCTTTTCACCGCCCTTTTTTTCTTCGCCGAAAGTCGCAACAAGCCCCTTTGTCAGCTCCACTTTCTCTTCAGCACTCAGCTTAGCCTCGGGATGCGCAGGCAGGTAGAAAAATGGAGGCATTTTACCCTCTTTTACCTCATTGGCCGCCTTGTCGCCCTCATTTTCCCCGGTTGTTCGTCCCCACTCAGAAACATTGAAAGCCTTTCGCCCAAGAGAAACATCAATTTGGGTCAGCCACGATGCCGGTGCCACAGAACTGTACCACGGCCAGACGGTTTCGTTTGAATGGCAGTTTTTGCAGGCACGGCCAAAGAGCTCACTTGTTCTGGGAGAGTCCCATTTCGGTTCGCCCGTGACCGGAGGGTTCTTGTGGTCGCGGCCATAAGGAACGAGCTGAATGGCAGCCAGAACAATTACAGCTCCAGCTAATAGTTTTACAGGCTTCATGGATTAGTGTACTCCTTTTTTTGCAGTAGTTATCAAAATTGGGATTGTAGAAGAATATAAGTGAAATTTTATCGATCTCGTTACCGTAATGGAGAGACGCTCATCCAACTTGCCCTGCCAAAAGCGAAACCAATCTGGGCTGGTAGCGGTTTATAGAGTGTAAAAAACCTCTAATAATATGTATCTTTCATCTTTTTTTCGCCGGTTGTCAACGTTCAAGTCTATCAATTTATGGCATATTTCAACCACATCTGTCTTGTTGAAGCACCACAGACCATCATTGCGCCCTTTCCCCGTTTCATCACGGACTGTATCGGTGTCTGCTACCTTGCAGCAGCAGTTGAGCATGATGTTGAAACCCTTGTCATGCCCGAAAATTACTACAATGACGGGATTTTTGAAAGTTTGCGTCAGCTCCTGAAAAAAACACCGGTAGAACTGGTCGCCATCTCCTCCATGACCGGCGCCTTCAACCAGGCCGAGCGGCTCGCAAAAATCGCCAAAGAGGCGGGTGCCTTTGTGGTGATGGGCGGCTTTCACCCCACGGCGCTCCCCGAAGAGGTACTGAAACTCTCCTGTGTTGACGTTGTGGTGATCGGGGAGGGCGAAGAAACCTTCCGCGAGCTCGTGCTCAACGGCCCCTCACGTGATGTCAAAGGGCTTGCCTACCGTGAAAATGGCGCCATTGTCTACACCGAACCAAGGCCCACCATCCAGAATATCGACACCATCCGCTTCCCCATGCGCTCCCTTCGCCCCAGCCGTTACGGCGAAAAAGGCGATGCCTACTCCATCGACACCATCTACACCTCCCGCGGCTGCCCCTGGTCATGCTCCTTTTGCGCCAACGACCAGATGCACAAAGGATGGAGAGGCCGCAGCGCCGAAAATGTAGTTGAAGAGATTGCCCTCCTGCACGACCCGAAAAACAAGAAACTGCTCAAGATCTGGGACGCCAATTTTCTTACCAACATCGGGCGGGCCGAAAAGATCTGCGACCTCATGATCGAAAGGGGACTCACCAACTTCCGTATCATGACCGAAACGAGGGCCAAGGATCTTGTCCGGGCCGAACGGATTCTGGATAAATTGCAGCAAATAGGGCTCAGCAAGGTCGGCCTCGGCATCGAAAGCCCGAACGAAGCCACCCTTGCCCTCATGAACAAAAAAAACAGCCTCGGCGATGTTTCACGTGCTATTGAGCTCTGCCGTGATCACCACATCGGAGCAGAAGGGTACTTCATTATCGGCCACTACACCGAAACCATGGAGGATACCATTGTCTACCCCGACTTTGCCCGATCGCTCGGTCTCCGCCAGGCACTCTTCATGATCATGACCCCCTACCCCGGAACAGGCATCTTCAAAGAGTACAAAGAGGAGGGAAAGATCTGCTCATTCGACTGGGACTTCTACAACAACTACTGCCCGGTCATCGAAACCCGCACCATGACGAGCGACACGCTGGTGTCCATGCTGGCCTACTGCAACGTAGCCTTCAACCGCTACCGCTCGGTCATGAAACGCAACACCCCAAAGGAGCTGCTGCTCAACTTCCTGATCGACCTTTTCCAGCTCTGCTTTCTCATGCGGGTCAACAAAAACCTCAACAGGGAGCAGATTACCGATCTTGTGTTCAATGCACTCCAAATGCTCCTTGATCATGAGCATGGAGCGATAGAGCAACCCGCACTCCCCTCATGCAAACCCTTGCCGGAGCCGCTAACCATCCGCATCCGTCGCTCACCACAGAGGAGCATCACCTTCACCCTCATCGCGCGGGGCGCCAACCGCGTGCTTACCATGAAAGCCCAAAAGGAGGGAGAGCCTCTCGCCCCAATTTCAGGCCCGGAAATCCGGCTCGACAAACTGGTCGAGTGTGCCTGCTCCCTCTCCATGGAGACCCTGATGAGCGCCCTCTATCGCAATGAGTGGCTGCACAACAATCCCGGACGGATAACTGGCCAGATACTCTCCATCCTTACCGACACTGAAATCCTGCGCTTTGGCGGACGGCTTGCCGCGCTCTATCTTGGCTCCTGGCGCAACAACAAAAGCTGACCCGACACCGCATTATGCTCAACACTCTCCGCAAGGTCTTTGGCTTCCATGAGTTCCGTCCAAACCAGGAGAGTGTGGTGCGCTCGCTGCTCAAAAAACAGGACGTTCTGGCCATCATGCCCACCGGCGGCGGCAAATCACTCTGTTACCAGCTTCCCGCCGTCCTCTTGCCCGGCACCTGCATGGTGATCAGTCCGCTGATTGCCCTCATGAAAGACCAGGTTGATGGAGCCCGTTCAAACGGCATCCGTGCCGCCTTTCTCAACAGCTCCCAGAGTCCCGACGAACGCGATGAGGTGATGCATAACCTCCTCTCAAACTCGCTCGACCTGCTCTACGTCGCACCCGAACGCTTCATTCTCAGCCACTTTCGCGAAACCCTCAGCCGGGTGCAGCTCAGTATGGCCGTCATCGACGAAGCCCACTGCATCTCCGAATGGGGGCACGACTTCCGCCCCGACTATCTCTCGCTCTCCGACCTCGTGACCCTCTTTCCCCATACTCCGGTCGCCGCCTTTACCGCAACAGCAACCCACACGGTTCAGCAGGACATTCTCGACAAGCTTGCCCTGCGCCACCCCCTGATTGTCCGTGCCTCGTTCGATCGCCCGAACCTCATCTATGACGTTTGCTTCAAGGATAAAGCGGATGCCCAGATGATAGCACTGCTGAAAAGCAACCCCGGCAAGGCAGGCATCATCTACCGCACCAGCCGCAAAAGCGTCAGCGATACGGCCGCCATGCTCCAGGCAAAGGGATTCAGGGCACTGCCGTACCACGCAGGCCTCAGTGACACCGAGCGCAAACGCAATCAGGAGGCTTTTATCCGCGACGAAGCGGACGTTATTGTTGCCACCATCGCTTTTGGCATGGGGATCGACAAGTCCAACATTCGCTTTGTCATCCATGCCGACCTCCCCAAAAGCATCGAAAACTACTATCAGGAAACAGGCCGGGCAGGGCGCGACGGCGAGCCGGCAGCCTGCACCCTCCTTTTCTCACAGGGCGACATCCCCAAAATGCGCTTCTTTATCGACGCCATGCCGGATGACGCCGAACGCCAGCGGGCCCTCACAGCCCTCTCAAAAGTGGTTGCCTTCGCCTCAACCTCTGTCTGCCGTCGCCGCACCCTCCTCGACTATTTTGGTGAAACCTACCCGCCCGACAACTGTAACTCCTGCGACATCTGCCTCGGCACCCGGCGATTGGTTGACTGCACCCTACAGGCGCAGATGGTGCTTTCAGCCATTGTTCGCACCGAAGAGCGTTTTGGCGCCGGCCATATCGCCGATATCCTCACCGGAAGCCAGAACAAAAAAATTCTTGACTTCGGCCACGACCGCCTCAAAACCTACGGCGTCGGCAAACACCACGACAAAAAATACTGGCGCCAGCTCATCGACGAACTCCTGGCACAAAAAGTGATCCAAAAATCCGAGGGGCTTTACCCGATCCTCTTCCTGCTGCCAAAAGCAGGGAGGATACTCAAGCGCGAAGAGCGTATCGACATGGTACGGGTGCTCGACAAGAAAAAGGGGCAACCGCTCCCGATAGAGATCAGTGCGCCCTATGACAGCCAGCTTTTTGAACTGCTCCGGTCACTGCGCAAGCAGATTGCCGACGAGCAGGGCATTCCGCCCTACGTGGTCTTCTCCGACCGCACGCTGCACGACATGGCCGCCAACCTTCCCCGCACGGCGGAAGCGATGCTCACCGTTTCGGGTGTTGGCGAAATCAAGCTTGAACGCTACGGTCGGCAGTTTCTCCGCCTCATCGACCGCTACTGCAGCGACCACCATTCATGACCCCGCCGGCTGGATACAACTATTGTTAGTCAAGAGAATGCCCTTAATTTTCGAAGTGTGGTTATTATCAATATATTGATAATATCTTGTTTGTATAAATAGTGTCTCTCTTGCAAGCAGGGGCCTCTTTACTTATCCAATGAAAATACGTTTATTGTGAGTAAAGGTTGCGAAGCATTCATATATAAACTTCCCGCATTTTTTCTTGAGTATTTTACAAATTCTCTGAGTTATGAGCTTTTTAAATAAACTTGCGGCTCTTGCGGTTTTCATGCATGTTCTTCTCTTTTCATGCATAAACCCTCCTGCATTGGCAGAGGTTGGTGCCCCTTCTTCCCTGTTCACGGAACAGCAGCAATCGGGATATAACCCCCTCGCAGGCCCCAATTACCCCCTGGTTCAAGACTCCTATTTTACCGACGATAACGGCAATATTCTGATGATTGTCAACGTCCTTGGTGAGGTGAACAAGCAGGGTCAGATTGTGGTCAGGGAAAATGTTGACTTTGCAACCATCCTTGCGCTTGCAGGCGGCCTAAAGAGCGACGCAAACCTCCGCAAAGTGCTCGTTGCCCGCCAGGAGCCCGATAAAAACGGAGCGCAGGCCTATGTGATAGACCTCAAAAAGTACTACAAGTACGGTGACCGATCCGCATTTATTGCCCTGAAACCCAACGATACCATCATCTTCCCCGAAAAGAGCTTCAGCATCGAGAAGTTGACTCGTATTGTAGGTAGTGTCTATCCATGGGTCTATATTTATAACAATCTCAAGAATTAAAAGGCAGA
This sequence comes from uncultured Chlorobiaceae bacterium, assembly GCA_903942355.1. Lineage (GTDB taxonomy): Bacteria > Bacteroidota > Chlorobiia > Chlorobiales > Chlorobiaceae > Chlorobium. Next base: position 23,866 of record CAJAOR010000058.1, read on the forward strand.
AAAGTCCATCATGATAGCTGATAAACAGACCCAAACCAGCCAGCAGCAGGATCAGTATCCGCAAACGAGGACGCCCGAAATAACTCTTGAAGAGATCGTCAAAATTATTTTTCGCCGCAAGTATGGCATTCTTCTTGTTCTTGCGCTCTCGGTTGTCGTTGCCCTCTTTTATCACTATTCCCAAACCCCCGAATATCACGCCGATTCGGTTATCATGATCAATACGCCCAAGAGTTCCGGTGATATTCTTGAAACGGTTCTTGGTTCCGGTGCACCCGACAGCAAAGCCACCAAAAAAGATGTGGAGCTGCTCAAGTCGATGCCCATTGCGGAGCTCGTCGTCAAAGAGTTGCTGAAAAGCAGCGGCAGCACCCCGCTTGAATTTTTTGGCAAAAGGGAGTACCTCTCTCCTGTGGCAGGTTTTGTGCAGCCGTTGCTCTTCTTCAAGGGATGGCTATCAGCCAGAGAGAAGCAAAGTCCGGATGAAATATTCCGCAGTTATGCCCGCAAACTGAACGACCGGATACAGGTTGATGCCGTTCGCGAAACCAACCTCCTCAAAGTTTCCGTTGCAAGCCCTTTCCCCGATGAAGCTGTTTTTTTAACCAATACCCTCTGCCGGGTCTATAAACAGTCCGATATCGACCGGAATTCCGAAAAGTACTCCCAGGCCAGCACCTTTATTGCCGATATGCTGCGCGATCAGCAACAGAAGGTCATCGATGCCGACAACGCCCAGTCAAAATATATGGCCGAGCATCAAATCTATGAGTTTTCCGGCAACACCCAGCAACTGCTCGACAAACTCATCGAGACCGATGCAAAGGTCAACAGTATCAAGGCCGACTACAATATTACAAAGAACAACCTTGGCTTTCTTGAAAAGAAACTCACCGATGCCGACAAAGCGCTGAGTTCCACCATCGCACAAAACGTCAACCGCCAGCTTGGCACCATCATGGACGAAATACGGAGCCGTGAAAGCGACTATGTGCAGTTGCTGCGTGAACGAGGCGCTGAGGATGCGGAGGTCAAGGCCAAAAAACAGCAGCTCGAGGTGGTAAAAACACGCTATGAACAGCTCAGCCGCAGCAAGATTGCCGGAGCAATCGGCTATGCCGGTCGCGCTCAAAAAGCGAGCTTCGATCTGGTCTCCGAAAAACTGCAGATCGAGCGGAAACTCAACGAACTGAACTTCAGCGCAACCGAGTTCAACCGCCTGAAGCAATACTACGAAAGCCAGTTGTCGACCCTGCCGCAAAAGCAGCAGGACTACGCCAAACTGCTCCGTGATCGTGAAGTTGTCAACAAAACCTATATCTTTCTGAAGGAGAAGTCGGACGAAACCCGTATTCTGCTTGGATCGGAGGTAGGCAGCGTCTCGCTGGTAGGCTCGGCATTCCGCCCTTCCTCGCCGGAAAAACCGAATCTGAAAAAAAGTATGCTCATGGGGCTGGTGCTTGGCCTTCTGCTTGCGTTCCTCTACGCCTATCTTGCAGAGCTTTTTGACGACACCGTCAAGGATGAGGCTTTTTTCAAGGATATCAATCTGCCCATGCTCTCCTTTATTCCCTTGGTGACGCAAGAGGGCAAAAACCCTTTTTCAGGCGACAGGCAATCAAGGCTGAACCGCATACTCTACAACACCAGCAAGGCGTTCCGCGAAAAGCTGCTTGCCTATGGTGCCGCAACCCAACGCAAGCCCTATGTCCCGAAGGCTGGCGAAGTGCCCATGCCGATGATAACCGACAGCTTGTCCTCCTCCTTTTCTGAAAGCTTCAGAACGCTGCGAACCGCTCTCGATTACAGCCGTGTCGACGCTCCTCTCCACTCAATTCTTGTTTCCGGCACAGCAATGTCGGAAGGGAAGTCAACCGTTTGCGCCAATCTTGCGATGTCTCTTGCTCTTAGCGGCAAAAAAACCCTTATCATCGATTGCGATTTGCGACGTGCTTCGCAGCATAAAAAACTGAATGGCAAGCGCGAGCCGGGCCTTACCGACTACCTCTTCAGTCAGCAGCATGCGATGGATGAAAGCTATTTTCAGCCCACACATCTCGATAACCTCTTTTTAATCAGCGCGGGTAAAAAACTGCAGAACTGCAATGAACTGCTTGGATCGGCAAAAATGGCTGAACTCATCAACGAGCTCGAAAAGAGGTTCGACAAAGTTGTGCTCGACTCTCCTCCGCTCTTCCTCAGCGACGCGGCGCAGCTTGCCCATTCGGTTGACGGCATTCTGCTTGTTGCCCGTTTGCAGTTTACCTGCAGAAATCCGATCAGGGATTTTGTAACCGATCACTATCTGCGGCCTTTGATGCTTGGTGTTACGTTGATTGAACCCCGCAACGGCGGCATGTTCGGGTATGGACGATATGGATACGGAAAATATGGATATGGAAAATACGAAGAGGTCTCATAACCTGATTAATCCCGTATCTTGAAACGTCGTTTTCTCAATCTGGGCAGAAAATGGCTTTCCTGTTCCCGTCAGGTCAAGCGTCTGGTTGTTGTCGCGTTCGACATCTGCTCGTTGCTGCTGACCGTCTGGATGGCATTCTCGCTCACTCGTAACCTCATGCACAAGCCGGAGGGTCAGGAGTGGCTCGTCTACCTGCTTGCGCCAGTCCTGATGATGCCGATCTTTTCACTTTCAGGCATCTATGGTACCATCCAGCGTTTCAACGGGTTTGAGAATTTTATAACGATTTTTAAAAGTGTTTTTTTTTATGGGGTAGCATTTTTTTGCGTCGTGTTATTTGTGCCTCATCCGCACATCACCATTGCTATAGGAATCCTCCAGCCATTGCTCTTTTTGCTGCTGACAGCAGGAAGCCGAGTGATGGTGCGCTATCTGAGTTCAACGATTACCGTCAGACCTGAACAAATGTGTCATGCTCCCAACAAGCTGCTGATTTACGGAGCAGGTTCAGCAGGAGTTGAAATTGTCAATAGTATCAACCGAAGCAGGAAATTTCATCTGGTTGGTTTTATTGATGACAATGAAGAGCTTCAGGGGATGGCCATCAACAGGATTAATGTTTTTAGCCCAAAACAGTCCGAAGAGCTGATCCAAAGAAAGGAAGTCAACACTATTCTGCTCGCTTTGCCTTCGGTAAGTCGTACCCGGCGTAATCAAATTATTGAGCAATACCGGAAATATTCGGTGCAAATCCAGATGCTGCCGGGAATTGAAGAGCTTGCCGAAGGCAAGGTCACCATATCCGACATAAAAACAGTCGATATTGAGGATCTTCTTGGTCGTGACCAGGTGCCGCTCGATCATGCTCTGGTGAAAAAATCCATTACCGGCCGAATCGTGTTGGTTACCGGCGCCGGAGGGTCAATCGGCAGCGAACTCTGCCGCCAACTGCTGCTCGCTCAGCCATCAATACTCCTGTTGCTCGACCATGCCGAGCATAACCTCTACACGATTCACCTCGACCTCACGCTTCGCCATGCAAGCCTCTCATCCGAAACGCGGATTGTGCCGCTGCTCTGCGATGTAACCAATGCGGTTCGTCTCTCTGAAATTGTCCGCGTCTTCCATCCGGAGGTGATCTACCATGCCGCCGCCTACAAGCATGTGCCGATGGTTGAGCATAACCCTGCAGAAGGGATGCGCAACAACGTGCTCGGCACCCATGCTATCGCAGAGGTTGCCATGCAGCATGGGGTAAAGAGCGTTATCCTCGTCAGTACCGACAAGGCCGTACGGCCAACCAACGTGATGGGCGCAAGCAAACGGCTCTGCGAAATGATCCTGCAGGCGCTGAGTGAAGAAACAGGGCACGCAACCTGCTTCTCCATAGTGCGCTTCGGCAATGTTCTTGGCTCAAGCGGCTCAGTGGTACCCCTTTTTCGCAGCCAGATCAACAGCGGCGGCCCCCTGACCATTACCCATAAAGAGATTACCCGCTACTTCATGACCATCCCTGAAGCCGCACAACTTATTATCCAGACCGGAGCCATGGCTTCACCGGGCGATCTCCACCTGCTTGAAATGGGCGACCCGGTCAAAATTATCGACCTTGCCCGAAAGATGGTGGAACTCTCAGGCCTCACCATTCGCGATCATGAAAATCCGGAAGGTGACATAGAAATACACATAACCGGCCTTCGCCCGGGCGAAAAACTCTACGAAGAGCTGCTGATCGGCACCAATTCAACCCCCTCAGCCAACCCCCGCATATTCAAAGCCAAAGAGCACTTCATACCCTGGAATGAGCTTCAGACCGAACTCGAAGACCTTACCACAGCTATCACCAATAACGATATTCCACATATCAAGCAAATTCTCCAGCGAGTAGTCCCTGAATATCAGCCATCCATAACCACCACCGACCTCCTAACCATAGAACAAAAAAAAACGGCAAAAAATACTCCACCACCACCAACAACGGCCACTAACCGTACGGGCACGGCATGCCGTGCCCCAAAAAATTATGCACCCAACCCCCTCCATAAAAGCGCTTCTCAAACGCCTCTGGCACCACATAACCCCGCGCCGCCGCTCCCAATTCGCCCTGCTCCTCCTCCTGATGATCGCAGCCTCATTCGCTGAAATTCTCAGCATCGGTGCCGTACTTCCATTCCTCGCAGTGCTGACCGCCCCTGAAAGAATCTTCAAGCTCCCAGCAGCCCAGCCGCTTATCCAGGCCGCAGGCATAACGAGTGCCAGTCAACTCCTGCTTCCGCTTACCATCACCTTCGGCATAGCAGCGCTCATGTCGGGCGCCATCCGTCTGCTGCTCCTTTGGGCCAGCACCCGCCTCTCCTTTGCAACAGGGGCCGACCTCAGCATCAGCATCTACCGCCGGACGCTCTATCAGCCTTATGCGGTGCACGTTGCCCGCAACAGCAGTGAAGTGATCAACGGGATCTCAGGCAAAGCCAATGGAGTCATCAGCAGTATCATCGTGCCGACCACAAACCTCATCAGCTCAACCATCATGCTGATCGCAATCCTCATGGCGCTATTGTCGCTTAATCCCGTTATTGCATTGGCAGCTTTTGGCGGTTTTGGCTTGATCTACATCTTTATCATAAAACTTACACGCAATCAGCAGTTGCTGAACAGCAAGTGCATTGCCCGTGAATCCACACAGGTCATAAAATCGCTGCAAGAGGGGTTGGGCGGTATACGTGACGTCCTGATCGATGGTTGTCAGGCTGCCTACTGCCAAATCTATCGTAATGCCGACAGCCCCTTGCGCAAAGCGCAGGGAAGCAACTCATTTATCGGTTCAAGCCCGCGATTCGGCATCGAAGCGCTCGGCATGATGCTTATAGCTGTTTTGGCCTACGCACTCGCCAGGCAACCTAATGGTATCGAAAAAGCAATTCCCGTTCTGGGTGCACTGGCGCTCGGTGCCCAGCGTCTGCTGCCGGTCTTGCAGCAGGCATACGGATCATGGTCAAGCATACAGGGCGGGCGGGTTTCGCTGAGGGACACGCTTGAACTGCTTGATCAGCCACTGCCCGATTATGTTGATCAGCCACCAGGCCAACCGCTGCCGTTTCGCCACCAGATTACACTGAACAATCTCTCTTTCCGTTACACCCTGCAAATGCCTCTGGTGCTCAGGAACCTTAACCTGCGCATAGCAAAAGGGAGCCGCATCGGTTTCATTGGCGTCACCGGTAGCGGCAAAAGCACCCTGCTCGACATCATCATGGGGCTTCTGCAACCGACAGCAGGGGCTATCGAAATCGATGCACAATCCTTGACCATAACAAACAACAGGGGATGGCAGGCGCACATTGCTCACGTTCCGCAAGCCATCTTCCTTGCCGATAGTAGTATCGAAGAGAACATCGCCTTTGGTGTGCCAAAAGGAAAGATTGACCCGGCACGGGTCAAGCAAGCCGCTCGTCAGGCACAGATTGCCGATATTATCGAAAGCTGGCCGAAGAAGTACCAGACCTACGTCGGTGAACGCGGCATCCGACTCTCCGGAGGCCAGCGCCAGCGCATCGGCATCGCCCGCGCCCTATATAAGCAAGCTGACGTCATCATCTTCGACGAAGCCACCAGCGCCCTCGACAACGAAACCGAACAGGGCATCATGCAGTCAATCGAAAGCCTCGGTGATGACCTGACAGTGTTAATTATTGCCCATCGACTGACGACATTACGCAACTGTACTCTGGTCGTGGAGTTAGGGGATGGAGGAATAAAGCGAATCGGAAGTTATGAGGACGTCGTTTCAAAAGAGTATACGAACGGCAAAGAACGTCCATTCAGCACTCAGTACTTAAAATTATAACAACTTTGCAATTTCGAAACAAGGTAGTGTGTTGTAATCATAAGAAGAAATTTTAAGTTTTACATGTGATTGATGCCAAAGTAATTTCCAATATATTAATTCATAGGAATTCCCTGTAGTTTCCGTGACCAAGTCACAATGTAGCAATAGAATACTCATGGCCGTATTTATTGAGGTACGAGCGTGGAGCTTATATTGTTTATGTTCAGAATTGAAATACTGCAGTCTACGATTTTATCACCTCATTCCACTAAATTTGCAGAGAAAGGAAAAGGTAAAGCGTGAGTTTTGATTAGGCATACATTATGATTTAGTCTCTTCAATTCTCTGCCATTCTGGATGAATGGTAAGTATTGAGAACAGGTAAGTACCTGATTTAATGAATTAAAAATAAAACATTTATAAAAATAAACAAGATTTTAATTGAATCCCCAACACCGTTGATCAATTCTATTACGAGAAAGATTCGAGATTAAATGTTTCAAAAATCAACTGAAGATCCGAATGTGCTCTTTGATGATAATGATAAATTATTTAAGTCACTTGTTGTTAATGTAGGTGTTTATGGGGAATATGGTTGTGGAAAATCAACATCTTTTGTTTTAAACAATACTAATGCAGTGGTGCTTTCAGTTGATAGCTCGAGAGAATGGGTTAAACATATTAAGGCATCTGCAAATGGTAATCCGCATCTCGATCTCGTTTGGGTTGATTTAGGTGAAGTTGGAGATTGGGGTAGGCCACTTAGCTATAAACTGCGTGACAAAATCCCTGATTATATAAAATCAATTTGGAATAGGGTGCAGAAACCAGAGCTGGTGCTAATTGATGGAAGATTTCGTGTAGCTTGTTTTTTATATTCACTTTTGCACGCAAAATCTGGAAGCATTATTGTTTTTGATGATTATATCAATCGTCCAAAATATCATATAGTAGAAGAATTTGTTTCACGGCAACATACTTGCGGTAGGCAGGGGGTTTTTATAGTTCCAAATGATATTGATAGAGATATAGTAGAATATGAGTTGGCTAAATTTATATACGTGATGGATTGATTTTGCTTACAGCATAGCATTGATCTTTAAGCTCCCCACAAGAAATAATTCCGTAGTATAAGGGTTAGACAGTAAACAGATACACCTGCCCCTGTAAATCATGAGGTTTTGGTTCAGCGTGAATAGGAGTGTTCAGTTTTATGAGTTAGTGTACAACAACGGAGGAATTCACTATGCTCAAACAACGAAAAAATTACCCAGCTCAGGAAAAAGTATTCATTCTAAAACGGCATCTGTCTGACAGGATACCAGTCTCTGATCTGTGCGATCAATACGATCTGCAACCGACTGTATTCTACCGTTGGCAGAAGGATTTTTTCGAGAACGGAGCCGTGGCTTTCGAAAAAAAAGATGCCAGTAAGAATAAAGCGGAGCAGAAACGAATTGAGCAGTTCCAGCATTATGCTGTATTTGCGGGTAAGGATAAGGTATTCTATATATCTTGATGTTATAAATTCAATTGTTGTAAGTAAAGTGATTTCAAAAAGTAAATAGGCTTTTACGCTTAAAATAATATTGGTGAAAATAATGCCTTATTTCTCCGTAGTTATACCTGTGTACAATAAAGGTCCACATATTCAACGGTCAATCAATTCAGTATTAGGACAAACATTTAAAGATTTTGAACTGATTCTGGTAAACGATGCTTCCACAGATAACAGTTTGGAAGAAATTAAACATTACAACGATAATCGGATTCGCACTCTATCCCGCGTACAACCAGGACCAGGTGGTTATGCTGCAAGAAATCTTGGTATAAACGAATCCCAGGCGGAGTGGGTGGCTTTTCTTGATGCGGATGATGAATGGTATCCAGACCACTTAGAGAAGATGTATTTACTCAGCAATCAGTTCCCGTACGTGTGTTTTATGGGCTGTGGTTGGGAGAATAGATATGGTAATTGGTCAAAAAAAGCGGAGTATTACCAAAAAAACCATGTCAGAAAAGCCCATTTAATCGATATTGCTGCATACCTTAACAACGTACTTATAAATCAAAGTCCAGTGTGCACAAGTGTTGCCTGTGTAAGAAAATCATGTACCATAATATTTGAATTATTTCCCGCAAATCAACGTGCTAAAAGAGGTGGCGACCTTCATGCTTGGTTAAAAATTATGTGTTGCCATAAGCAAATGGCTTGGAGTGGTCATGTCGGCGCAATCTATCATAGAGATAGTGTAAATATGGTAACAAGAACGGCCCCTTATTCATATACTCTTTTAAGTAAAGACATATATAAAGAGTTGTCATCCAGTTTGAGCCTTTATGAAAAAATCTTATTAAAAAAATATTTTAATAAGCGTTTAGGAAATGTGATGAAAGGCAATATCAATGCAAAATATTCGAAGATAATTCTATGGGATAAGTTGTACTGGAGGGGCGATTTCATTATGACCTTCTATTTAGTGCTGATTTCCCTTATTCCCAGGCCTATATTGAAAGCAATTGTAGTTTTAAGAGGCATGGTTATAAAGATCAAATTATCAATTTAATCTGCCAATAACTGGTGTTTTATGCATGTAGATCCTGCGAATATGCGATCAATAAAAAATCATCCCATAATAAGTCTCGAAACCGCCAAAAATTTTTTTAATTTTTTCTTAAGGTTTTGGAGAGTCCTCGTTTTGAATTCCATCAATTTGTGCTTCACCATATTCCAAAGCTTTTAAATCCGATTGAGTTCTGGACTGAAAGGCGGAAGGGAATGGAGTTTCCGCCCCTTTTGTACCAGAACCTTCAAGGGGGTTGAACTGCTTTGCCTTTGTAAAATGATGCAATGACCTAAATAACAATCAAAGTCTAAAGTGATTTAACCTCTTTCGGCTTGTTCTCTAATCTCATCGATTTCAATTTTTGATGGTATATACCAGACTTTATTACGTATTTTTAAGTTGCAGAGTCAATGATTCCCCATAAAACAGGCATCTTCAATGCATTGCAAACTGTACAAACACATACTTATCCATTGTACAGGAGAAAATTATATCAGGAGGAATTGCTAAAAAAATTGCAACTTAATTTATTGTATTTGGAATAAGTATTTAATACACTGAACCCCATTCGCAATATTTTGAGTGCTTCAAAATACTATAACTTGTAAAGAATAATGGCAATTAATAAGAAAGTCTTATCAAAAAGAGTAATATTCAGTGGATAGTATGGAATGGATAATGTCGGAGATGATTGTTTTGGTGTTGTATCAACATGGGGAGCAAAAAAATATTGGAATACTAAAGAGGTGACTCTACTCTCATCTAAGGAAGTTGGCGGTCCAATTAAGACTAATGCATGTCTAAGTAATAAACAGTATTTCAGAGGACAGTATAAACTCCAATCATATTTGGAAATGATCAAATCTGAAAGTATTGTTATGAGTGGAGGATCAATATTTCATTCTAAGAGATCATTCTTTGATCCAGGGAGGCTTTCATACCTAGTATCAAAACTCAGAATCAAGTATGTTGGAGCAATAGGTGTATCTATAGGTCCGTATAGAAGTATAAATGATCAAAAATCTGTTCATACATATCTTCGTAGATTACGTTTTCTGACATTACGTGACAAGACAAGTTATGATGAAGCATGTTCGATAAATTTGCCTTACAAACCGATATTAGCTGCAGATCTTGCAATGCTTCTGCCAATAATGATTCCAAAATTCAAATCATTTGAATCTGATTCAAAAGTCTTAGGGATTTCATTATGTCATTATGAAAGGTATATTAATAAGGAAATAAGGAATGAAAAGCGGAGAGAAAGTGTAATAATTGATTCACTGTTATCATTAATTCGAGATGGATTTAATGGTGTATTTCGCTTTTTTATTTTTAATTCAAATGCTACTTATGGCGATCAAGATATTACTCATGAATTTCTTATCAAATTAAAAGATAAAGGTTCAAGAGTTGAGCTGGTATTATATTCGATAAATCCTGTTGATATCTGGATAAAAGTTGCTGAATGTACGGCTATGGTTTCCATTCGACTTCATGGCGCAATTTATGCGGCAGCGGCAAATATCCCTTGCTGCCTGATAGAATACCATAGAAAATGTAATGATTTTATATCTGATATAGGTGTAGATCAAAAGTGTATTGTTGGTGATGCTTGTTGCTCTTCAAATGAATTAGCTGACAAATTAAGCAATCTGCTTTCAAGATCTCAAGAAAACTTCTATCCTAAAAGAAAAAAATTAATAGAAATGGCGGAGTTAAATTTTGATTTATTTTAATCAGATAAAGAAAGATTATTGTTATTCTTCAAAAAAAAATAATAAAAAAAAAGGTCAATGAGATGTTATGCGCCTTTGAAGTGAAAAAATTAAGGATTTCCTGCAATTTTAATCCCGTCGCCCAAAATCTGGGTTGAAACCATTGCTTCGTCATCATTTGTCGTCACAGACTCATTTCACGCCACATGTTTTGCAATCATATTTAAAAATGATTTTATAGCCTTGCCAGCAAATCCACTACGTATTGGACGTCTTAAAAGCCTTTTGGAACAATTGGGAATAGTGGATCGCCTCTTCTCGTATGAGGCTGACATTTTGGCCAAGTTGCCGATGCTCGATAAAATAAATTATGAGGATGTGGGTGATAAGATCAAGAAATTGCAAGAGTCATCTTCGACGTTTTTATACGACTCATTGTCATGATAATGCAATAACTAAACATTCCGCATAAATAAATATTATTTAAGTGATAAGTAGTTCATACAATATATCTGTCGTAATACCGTTGTATAACAAGGCACGCCATATAAAGCGAGCGATTGACTCCGTAATTGCACAGACATATAAAGATTATGAAATTATTGTAATAGACGATGGCTCGACTGATGGAAGTGCTGATGTTGTGAAAAATATATCAGATAGTCGTATATGTCTGGTTTCTTAGGATAATGCAGGAGTTAGTGCGGCAAGAAATCGAGGAATTCAGGAAGCAAATAATGAACTTATTGCCTTTTTAGATGCTGATGATGAATGGTTACCTAACTTTCTTGAAACAGTTATAGAACTCCAAAATAATTATCCTGAGGCGGGCATATATGCTACCGCATATCGTTATTGCAATGGAACAAAAATATGGCATCCGCCTTTTGAGCATTCAACATCTCAACCTGATGGTTATTTGATAGATGATTATTTTAGGGTGCATATGCTATATTCACCTGTCTGGTCATCTGCTGTTATGATACCAAGATATATTTTTAAAAAAGTTGGTCTATTTTCCGTTGCTTTAACTCGTGGAGAGGACCTGCACATGTGGGCAAAGATTGCGCTTCGTTATCGTGTAGCCTTGTCTCCTGAAGATGGCGCGATATATCACCTTTCATCAGATAATCGTGCTTGTAATAGTTTAATTGAGGCGGAAGATGTCGCTATTGCATCGGCTATAGAAGAGTTCATGAAAACTGGTGATGTACCTGTTTCTTCCTGGAGCATGGCACAAGAGTGTTTAGCTTATAGACGATTGCAATTAGCTAAATATCATTTTTTAACAAATAATAAAAAATTAGCTTACAAATTGCTTCATAAAACAAATGAAATAAGGTTATATAGGAAGAAAAGAATTATTTTAAAGTTTGTATTCCTGTTTATCCCTATACCGTTTGTAAATATAATTGTGGCAATCAAAAGATGTGTAATAAAGTGAGTTTAATGGCGAATATATAATGGGTGTTTAAATTGATTCAACACCATCAAGATACAGAGATAGAAATCTTGTAAGAATAATTTTGGGAAAGACAGTAGTTTTCATGGCACAGTATCACGTTACGAAGTACACAGTCGGTCAAGTTGTCGAACAACTTGCATATGAGGGCTTTAAAGTCAATAAAATATTCAGTAAACATATTTCGGGAAGTATGAAGGCCAATGTTATGCGACAGATATTTGCCAAGTTCATCTCTTTGGTCGCTTCACATCATCAACTTGAAGCTACTGTTTTATATCTTGCACAAGAACGAGGTGCTTCAATATATCCTTAAATATTCTATTTAAAAGCACACCTAAAAAGTAGTTTTTTTGATATATCTTTTGAACAGGCAATTTCTGCAAGTATTATTGATATTTATATTTGATCCACCCCCAGTTGTTCTTTCTCAACTTTTCTACAGTTTTGTGGTTTATTGAACACGACATCAAGTATCGGAGAATAGATTAACCAGTCGATATGCGCTTCAAGTTTGACGAGAGGATCTTTGAGATTTGTGAGTTATTCAAGCAGGAAATGCTTGTCAAATATGCCATTGTATTGATTATTTTTATGATAAAGGTCGATATAACAATTATTTCCATGAAAATACTAAATATTGCCTTCGTTTCTACAAGCTAAATCATCACGAAATTATAAAGATATATCATCTGGGAATAAATATTGCTCCTTAATATGTATATATATTATCTAACACAAATGAATAGGAATATTATAATGTTAAACATATTGCAATTTAATGTTTAAAATGCTTTTTACAGGAGATTACTCTCCATCCGGAAGGTATGAAACAATAGTTATAAATAAATCGGCTACTATATTCGGTAAGCTTAAAGATGATATTCAAAATGCGGACATTTCATTTGTTAATTTAGAGTCCCTTTATGTTTTACAGATATTGGTGTAGAAAAAAAAGTTCTTGTCTAAAAGCTCATCCAGATTGTGCAAATTCAATTATAGATGCAGGTTTTGACGTGGTAGGTTTAGCCAATAATCACATTCTTGATTTTAGTGAACAGGGTCTTAAAGAAACTTTACAGGTTTTTAAACAAGCAGGTATCCTTACTTGTGGTGCAGGATCTAACCTATTTGAAGCCCAAAAGCCAATTTTGATAGAAAAACAGGGAATTAAAGTTGCATATATCGCCATTGCTGAGAAGGAATTTAGTATTGCTCGTTTCGATCGCGCAGGTGCAGCGCCTCTTGAAACAATGGATAATACCGTACAGATAGAAAACGCAAGCAGTATTGCGGATTTGGTTTTTGTCACCGTTCATGGTGGAAATGAATATTATTCTTTTCCGCGACTAGGTTTACGTAAAATATGCAGGTATTTTATAGATCGTGGCGCAGATGGAGTTATCTGCCATCATCCACATGTGGCAGGAGCTTATGAGTTCTACCAAGACAAACCTATTGTCTATATTTTAGGTAATCTAATCTTTGATCATACAAAATCTCCGCCATGCTGGAATGAAGGTTATGCCTTACGAGTAGACTATGATATTGAAAAAATGCATCTAATGTCTTACGAAAATATTCCGTATACTCAGTCAGTTTAAAAGCTGGGGATAAATAAAATGCTCAGCTACGATAAATCAATATTCTCAAACCGAATAGATCATCTTAATAAAGTTCTTTCCGATGATGTCGCATTCAAAAAATCTTGGGATGAATTTTGTGCGGATAAAGAAAAAGAGATATTATACAATCAGTTCTTTCCTTTCCAATTCAAGGGGATGTCGAGACTCGCTCAACTGATTCCTTGGCAAAAGGTTTTTATACAAAAGGCATCACTCATTCAAAGATTGAACAGGATTCGTTGTGAGTCACACCGTGAGTTATTGTTAAATATATTGAAAAATAAATGTTAGCCATTCACCATCGATCAGGTAGTTTTAGTGACAAGTGGATTGAATATTGCATTCTAAACAAGGTGCCATATAAGCTTGTAGATTGTTATCGCTCTGACATTGTTGAGCAAATTAAAAATTGTGATGGGTTGATGTGGCATTGGGCACATTATGACCATAAAGCAGTCCTTTTTGCTCGGCAGCTTATTTACTCTCTTGAGAAAATGGGTAAAAAAGTTTTTCCCAATGCGCATACCTCTTGGCATTATGACGATAAAGTTGGCCAAAAGTACTTGTTGGAGGCTGTTGCCGCTCCATTGGTACCAAGCTATGTGTTTTATGACAAGCGAGAAGCACTTGATTGGGCAAAAAAAACAACCTATCCGAAGGTATTCAAGTTGCGTGGGGGGGCCGGTTCCCAAAATGTTCAAATTGTATTAAACCTTTTGGCTGCCAATAAGCTAATTAATAAGGCTTTTGGGGGTGGGTTTAATGCATTTAATAGGCGATACTTTTTGACGGAACGATTAGGGCAGTTTCGGCGTGATAAAACAGTTACTTCATTTTTTAATATCGGCAAAGGGCTTGGGCGTTTGTTTATTCCTACCAAGCAGGAAAAATATTTCTCTAGAGAGCGTAACTACATCTATTTTCAAGAATTCATTCCGGAAAATAATTTCGATATCAGAATTAATGTCATTGGTAATCGTGCTTTTGGTTTTAAGCGAATGGTTCGGCAGGGTGATTTTCGTGCCTCTGGTAGCGGAAAGCTTATCCATGATCCGAATCAAATTCCGATCGATTGTTTGCAAATTGCTCTTGATCTTTCTGTACGTATTCAGTCTCAAAGTATTGCCTTTGATTTTGTTTTCAATTCAGGAAAGCCGTTATTAGTTGAAGTAAGCTATTGCTTTCCTCCTAGATTCTATTTACTATGTCCCGGCTATTGGAATGAAAGACTTGAATGGATAGGCGGTCCTTTTACACCAGAGTATTTCATCATCAAAGATTTTTTAATGCAGAGTGATACTATATAAAGAATTGATTACACTGCTATTATAACGCAAAATAATTTTGCTAATTATTTGATTGACTACGTGCTCTTGTGTTTGCAGATATCTTCATTGCGGTCTTATTATAAATATCCATGAACGTCTCCATATGAACTAATTCCGTAGTAAGGTTAGCCAGTAAACAGATTTGCATACCCCCTATAAATCATGAAGTTAAGGGCATCTCCGTTAATTTTGCTGTATACAAGACACGTAGAAGATGATGGGTAGACCCCTCGCAATCGGCTTGCAGGAGCAGGTAAGCGGCGTTGATCAAAAGCCTTGTTCGTGAGCGGTACGGAATGGTATCCGAAAATGTGCCAGGTGTTAGCAATGGAAGACGAACACAAGTGAACTGGCGTTACGGTGTCGATAGTGCTAAAGGGTATAAAAACGTCGCAGTAATTATGACTCGGGATAAATCTGGAATAAACCTGCTTACTGACAAGGTTGAGTCCGGCAGCAATGGCAGCGTGATCCTAATTCATCGAACGCTCTAAATTGTTTTTTTTTGTGCCGTTTCGTCTCGGATAAGAAGACCACAAATAAATGAATGGGTAAATGCTCTGTTAGGTTACTTTATCGCTTGATCGTTGTGGCTTACTCAATGGTAACAATATTTAAAAAAAATTGATGGAGCGTAAAGCGGGTATCAAAGACTGGAGCAGTCAGCTCTCTATGGTACTCATTTATATTTCATGGATTAACCGCCAAGCTAAGAAGTATAATGATTAATAATCGCTCAAAAATTGCCAGGTTTGCACTTTACCTCTTTATGTTTTCAATAAACTTTGAGGTGTTTAATTTATTTGGCGACTCTGGAGCCCTTTCGGTAGGTCGATTGACTGGATTCATTTATATAGGGGCTTTTTATTATGCTAATTATAGGGTCAGTCTTTATCAATTGAATAATTTGTTTATTTCTCTAATAGCCTTTATTCTTTTAATACTTGTCACAAGTACGTTCCATATAAATTATCTCTCCGATCGAATTATTGATATCTCTTTGGTTCAAAATATTGTTCTTTTTTTTCTTCTTCTTAATCACGAAAAGTATGAGCCGGGAGTATTGAAAAAAAGTATTTACGCTTTTGCATTTGGCTCATCCCTTTTAGGGGTTTTCTATATTTATGGTATTGGTGTTGAGTACACTGGCGGTAGGTTATCATTATTCGAAGATAATGAGAACGCTATTGGTATACGAATGGCTATATCCTCTATATATCTGATTAATTCCTTTTTTGCTTTGTCGAAAAAATTTTACTTTAAAAAATCACTAATTGTTTTGCCAGTTCCTCTTTTAATAATTGTAATGATGGGAACAAGTTCCCGTGTAGCGTTTATATCGTTCTGTGTAATGTTGCTCGCTTTACTCGGATTCTATTTTTTGATTCACCCCATAAAACGACTTTTTCCGATAGTTATGATTTCTGGTCTTGTTGCTTATTTTTTTATACCATTTATTCTGTCAAACGATTTGTTAATTAATCGCTTGTTGGCTTCTAAGAGTGGCGATTTAGCTGGTCGAGGCGATATTTGGCTTTCTTATATTCCATCTATCTGGAAAAGCCCAATTTTTGGGTATGGGTTTTCGGGATATGAAAAGATTTCTATGAATATATTTGGCCAATTAGTAAGTCCTCATAATGTTATTATTGAGGTTTTGCTTTATAGCGGTTTTGCTGGTTTTGCTTTTTATATGTGGTTTAATGCTCAAGTTATTTTCAGTGCTTTCCGAATGTATTCTATCAAAAAAGAATGTCTTGGGTTGGTGTTGCTTATACCTTATGCGGGAGGTGTATTAAGTGGCCAAGTTTTAGTAACAAAACTCATGTGGTTTATTTTGGCTTTCAATTGTATTTCTTTGCTGAACGAAAAGCAATTTGTACCCAATGTTGAAGAAAATATATCGCCCAAACATTGATCGGCTAGGAACATAGAAGTTTTAAAAACGCTCTCTACGTAATAAACTAAGATCACGCATTCCTTTATATGGATTCTGGACATCAAGTACAACAGGCTTTACATATATATCACCATTTTAAGCCGATATTTTCGGGTTTGTAGGAGCAAATATAGGCCTATATACTGTTTCTGCTACTTTGATTTCGATTTACTTATTAATCTTGCAATGAAAATTCTTTGTTTTATAGATTCTCTTGGTTCAGGTGGTGCACAACGTCAACTTGTAACACTGACAGTCAAGTTAATGAAGCGAGGGCATCAGATTCGTTTTCTTGTTTATCGTATCGATGATCATTTTCTTCCAATTCTTCAGGTTGCTGGTATACCTGTTCAAGTTATTGCTCCTTGTTCTTATCTGCGCAGATTGTTTATTGTAAGAAAAGTACTGCGTCAGGGATGGCAAGACGTTGTGTTAGCTTTTTTAGGTGCTTCATCCCTTTATGCGGAACTTTCTAGTATACCCAGTAAAAAATGGGGTTTGGTTGTGGGCGAGCGTTCTGCCAATCCTTCAATAAGTAATGGGGGCGGGCGATGGAAACGACAATTCCATCGCATGGCAGATGCCGTTGTATGCAATTCCTACACCAATCAACTATTGCTGGAGGCTTCATTTCCTTTTCTTCAAAAAAAGTTGTGCACCGTGTACAATACAGTAGATTTAAAGCTTTTCAGGTTTTCTTCCGATAACGATAACACCAGGGTATACGGTAGTGCGAAATCATTCCGTATTGTTGTTGCGGCGACTTATAATGGAAATAAAAACATGGTAAATCTCGCCAAAGCGCTTCTCATCTTAAAAGAGGAACATATAACGCCATCAATTCTGGTGGATTGGTTTGGAGATTCGCACTCAGACCCCGCAGCGTTCAACCAAATTGAGCGGTTTGTTGCTGAAAACGGATTGGAAGGCTTTTTCAGGTTGCACCATACAATTCAGGACATTGCCAGTGAATATTACCATGCTGACGCTATCGGCCTATTTTCGTTTTATGAAGGTCTTCCCAATGTGATATGTGAGGGGATGGTTTGTGGTAAACCCATTCTTCTCAGTAATGTTTGTGATGCCAGCAATCTGGTTGAGGATGGTAAAAACGGCTTTCTCTGTGATCCAGGTTCTCCTGAAGATATTGCAGAGAAAATTCAGCGGTTAGTTACTTTGAGTGATTTGGAACGGCAAAAGATGGGATTGGAATCCAGAAGGATGGCTGAGCATTTATTTAATGATGATAAGGTTATTGATCGATATGAGCAAATCCTCACATTTGCATCCCGCCATGAGTTACTTCCGATTAATTGCTGTTGGCCTACCGAGGCACCGGAATCAGCAGTAAAATCAGTCCTGCAATGGTAAGGTTCAGGTCAATAACAGGAGAACTTCAATTTCTAAAGCGTAATTCTTTTTACTAGCACCAATGTGGTATGCTCTGCGGTAGTTGGAGAAGATACGATTTTGAAACTGCGACGCCCGCATTTGGCATTCTTTGCGTTCACTCTTGTGCGTTTTCTCTTCCCCTTCTTTAAGCCGGTTTCATGGTGGAGAACCCAAGGATATCTTCCCTGTATTTTTCGCCCATTAACGGCATCATGTGTGATTCAAAAGAAAAGATAAATGGCGCTAAAACATAATTCTGTTACGGTTTGCGGGCACTATGGCTATCAGACCAATCAAATTGACGGTCAAACAATAAAGACTAGGGTACTCAAAGATGCTTTTGTTGACTTTCTTGGAGAGGCAAATGTACAGGTGGTTGACAGTACCATGTTTTCCAGGCATCCCGTAAGATTTTTTTTCGAGGCAAGAAAAGGATTTAAGGAGTGCAGCCTGGTGGTCATGCTGCCCGGGGTTCGCGGGCTTCATATGTTTCTGCCGCTGTTTCTTTATTGGAAGCGAAAATGGAGTCGCCAGCTTCAATATGTGGTTATCGGGGGCTGGTTACCAGACCTTCTGCAGCGGAATCGCTGGCTACGTAATCAATGTGCTCAGCTTGATGGAATTTATGTTGAGATGAAGGCAATGGCGCAGGCTTTGTCAGGCCTTGGACTACTCAATGTCATTGTTATTCCAAATTACCGCAAGTTTGATTACGAGTCTAAAAATAATTTCACGCTGACCACGATTCCTATAAAACTCGTGGTGTATTCCCGGATTTTCCGCGAAAAAGGTATAGAAGATGCTATTGCGGCTCTAAAAAAAATTAACGAAATAAAAACGGCTCAGCCACGAGCCATTCTTGATATTTACGGCCCCATACAAGAGCTTTATCAAGTTGAATTTCAGAGGCTGTTGATTTATCCGCAATATATCAATTATCGAGGAGTACTTGCTCCTGAAAGTGCTTGTAATGTTTTGCAGCAATATGATGTATTATTATTCCCAACATACTACGAGGGGGAGGGTTTCCCTGGCACATTATTAGACGCTTATATTGCCGGTCTTCCGGTAATTGCCTCTGACTGGAAGTATAATAGCGAGGTTGTAGAAGAGGGCTCTACGGGTTTGCTTTTCAGGACCCATGCTGTGGAGGAGATCGTTGAGCATATTGAAACGTTCATCGCAAATCCTTCAAAAATAATGCCGATGCGTCTGCGCTGCATTGAAAAAGCACAACATTACCATGTAGAAGATGTTGTTAAGATGTTGTTGAGCGGTTCAATAAAAACTAATTGAGCCCCTTGCTGATCTGACGGTAATAAAGTATATATATTGCATTAATTTGTGATTATTTTAATTGCTAAAGGTAATTATATCAAGCAGTGAAAGTTCTTTATCTACATCAGTATTTCAACACTCCGGACATGTCTGGAGGAACGCGTTCTTATGAGATGGCCAGACGTTTGGCTTCGCACGGTCATGAGGTACACATGATTACTTCGTGGCGTAAACCAACGGATAGAAAGGGCTGGTTTGAGCAGCAACTTGACGGAATTCATGTTCATTGGCTTCCAGTGCCTTATTCAAGTCACATGAGTTTCAGAGAGCGGTTGCAAGCCTTTTCTCATTTTGCTTTACATGCGGGCAACCGGGCAATTTCTTTAGGTGGAGATGTGATCTTTGCGACGAGCACCCCACTGACTATTGCTATCCCTGGTGTACTGGCGAAATGGCGATTGCGGGTTCCTATGGTATTTGAGGTGCGCGATCTCTGGCCGGAATTGCCTATTGCTATTGGTGAATTGCACAATCCATTTTTAAAAGCAGCAGCGCGTTTATTGGAAAAATATGCATATCGCAACTCTGCGTGTATTGTTGCTCTCTCTGAAGGTATGGCAGATGGTATTGTTTCTTCCGGTTATCCACGAGAACAAGTTCATGTAATTCCAAACGGCTCGGACTTGGTATTATTCTGCCCTGTTAATGGGGCCGGTAAGGCATTTCGATCAAAAATTCCTAATGTTGAGGGTAAACCATTAATAACTTATGCTGGTGCGCTGGGTACCGTCAATGGTGTCGGTTACCTAACTGATATTGCTGCAGCAGCATTAAAGATTGCTCCAGAACTCAGGTTTGCCGTAGTAGGAAAAGGAAAAGAGTATAAGTTTATCCGTCAACGCGCAAAAGCCTTAGGGGTTTTAGGGCTCACTTTTTTTATGTTTCCATCAGTGCCGAAAAATGAGATGCCTTATGTATTGGCTGGATCGGATGTGGCTATATCGCTTTTTATAGATCTAGAGCCGATGTGGGCTAATTCAGCAAACAAGTTTTTTGATGCACTGGCGGCATGCAAACCGGTCGCGATCAATTATGGCGGTTGGCAGGCAAAAGTGCTTGAGCAGAGTGGCGCAGGTATTCGGTTGCCAGCCAATGATCCGATGTTGGCAGCAAGAATGCTTGCCGATTGGACGACGGCCCGAGCGAGTCTGCAAAAGGCTGGAATAGCTGCCCGACGACTTGCGGAAGAGTGTTATGATCGCGATAAGCTCTCTACCAAGATGGAAACGGTGTTGCTTACGGCAATACAATCTGGAGGAGGAAAAACTCATTGAAAAGATTATTTGATCTTGTTTTCACCATTCCCGGTTTACTTTTGATTGCGCCTCTGTTACTTATTCTCGCTTTTTTGGTCAGAATCACTACTGGCCAACTATAAGTCAAATAAATTCAATCGGTTACAGATATAGGCCTCTGGAATTGCACCAAAAGAATTGGTAAATAATTTTAAAATATTAACTTATTCAAATACACTGACTCTCAAAATCTGTAGGAAAGTGTAGAGAGTTATATCAAAATTCATGCGATTTTTAACTAAAGCTATAAGCGCTCATCAAAAAGTCATGACGTAATCCTTACCAAAACCGTCCAAGATTTTGCAGACATCTTCTTCAAGAGTTTTGACATTTCTCGTCTTGAATTCCATCAATTCATACTTCACCTTGTGCCAAAATTTTTCAATGCGATTGAGTTCTGGACTGTAAGGCGGCAGGAAATAGAGTGACAGCCCCTTTTGAGCCAACACCTTCAACATCGGTTGAATCGCTTTCGCTTTGTGGAATGACGCATTATCCAGAATGACAGTCAACGGCTTGCCCACGTAGTTCATCAGCAGACCAAGAAAACCGGTAAAGAACAGTGAATTTGTTGTTTGCCATATCGCAACTGAGAACAAATCACCTGTTGAGAGCATGGCTCCGATGACATTCAGGCGTTTCCCCCTATTGGCGTCAATCTTATGGCATTTGCCTACAGGCGTCCAAGCACTGCGGTTTGGCTGGGCCAGTGCAAAACCAGTTTCATCAACAAAGGCTAAGGTGATTTCACCACGTACGGCTTGCTCTTTCAGCTCTTCTATTTCGAACTCTGATTGTCTAAACCTGACTTCATCGCGTTTTTTTTAAGCTATGACGTGTACGTTTCCAGATAGTGCCAAGTGATTTCAAAGCATTACGCACGGTACCTACGCTCACTTCTATATCGCACTCTTCCTTTAACCGGGCCACTATCGCAGGGGCTGTCAGCGCTTCCTTTTCCGTCCAAATCTTGATGTGTTCACGGTGAATTGCGTTCAGTTTCGGAGGTGCGCCGCTTCGATGAACATCGAACAAAAAGGCAAACCCTTTTGATAACCAGTTCTTACGACGGTCATAAACCGTATCGATATTCAGGCCTTGTAACGCCATAATATCATTTGCTCTCAACCCATCATCAAAATATAAAAGTGTTTGAGCCCGATGACGGGCTCGCCAATCACTCCCTTTTGCCACAACTTCTTGTAGCTTTGCACGATCATCGGGAGCTAATTCCAAGTCACTCAACTTCATGATTTACAGGGGCTGGGGCTTCTGTTTCCTTTCTTGCCCTTATATTACGGAATAATTTTTTGTTCACCGCTTAAGCACGTACGGAATATGTCAACAAAGATATCGCTTTGTTTGAAAAAAATTATCCAACTTTATCCGGGTTCAGAACGACTTCCCGGAGAATTTCCCATTGCTTGACGGATCGAGTACCTCAACGTTCAGGATATCTTATCTGAGCCTGCCGCATCTTTAAGTTCCTCTGCTCAAAAATCGCTTCAGCCTGACCGGTGCGCATCTCTTCCGGCGTTACATATCCGATCGTAGAATGCAGATGGTGCCTCAACCAAGGAGGCGAATCATGGGATATTCAAGAGCTGTAAGATCAAGTGTGCTGAAAAAAGTCTTGCCACCTGATGCGCGAAGTATCGTTGAAATCAGCAGAGAAACCGCATTAATGATCAGACTATCCGGAATTGGATCAAGAAGAGTGAATCGTGTATCTTACCGGATGGTAGCCAGGAGAGCAGTCTGCGATTCATGACCCCGAAGGAGAAATACCAGTTAGTGCTTGAGGCCGCCGGCATTGATAACGAACAACTTGGCTTATTTCTCAGAGAACGTAGCCTGCACTCAGAACACCTAACGATCTGGGATCAGGAGCTCTGAGAAATGAATGAGAAGAAAAATGATAAAAGGGATCAAGAGCTTAAAGCCTTAAAGAAGAAAAACCAAGAGCTTGAGAAAGAGCTACAGCGTAAGGATAAGGCTTTGCCTGAAACACTAGCGTTGCTGCTTCTTAAAAAAAACTGGTCGTTCTTATGAAGTCCACAAACTAAATGCTCATATGTTGAGTGAAATGGGGATAAAGTGATTAAGCGTTTATTGGATATCGTTGTTTCGGCTTTCGGTCTACTTTTGCTAGCTCCTATTATTAGCATCATTGCTTGGCAGGTTCATAGGAAGCTTGGTTCTCCAGTGTTTTTTCGACAGACCCGACCTGGTATGTATGGCCAGTCCTTCGAGATGATAAAGTTCCGCACCATGCGCGATGCGTACGATGCCGATGGTAAGCCCTTGTCAGATTCTGAGCGCATGACTTCTTTTGGACGTTTTTTGCGTTCATCGAGTCTGGATGAATTGCCGGAATTCTGGAATGTACTGAAGGGGGATATGAGCTTGGTGGGCCCACGTCCGCTATTGATGGAATACCTGGATTACTATACAGAAGATGAGTTATTGCGGCATAGTGTTAGACCAGGAATTACTGGGCTGGCACAGGTAACGGGTCGTAATGCCATAAAATGGGATGAACGGCTTGGTTATGATGTTCAGTATGTCAAAACACGCACGTTTTTTATGGATCTAAAGATTTTTTTTAAAACCATCTATCAAGTATTTAAGCATGAAGGTGTCGTAGCTGTTCCCTCTGAGGTCTATCAAAAGCTCAGTGACGAAAGGAAAGAACAGTGATAAGTACACCAACACTTCCTTCTCCAATCCACCGCCTTGATCGTCTTTCCAATGCATGGTGCATTGATCTTTGGGCTAAGCGCGATGATCTTATCCCTCAATACCTCGGCGGAAATAAGGTTCGTAAAGTATTTGGCATTTTGCGATCTGCTTTTGCATCAGGGGATGTGCCTGACGTGCTCATAACTAATGGAGGTGCAGAATCTAATCATGCGAGGGTAGTCGCTTTGATGGGCGCACAGTTGGACTGCAAAGTTCATCTTGTCTTACATGGTCAAGAACCTTTCAGGAACAGTACATCAGGAAACTCTTTTTTTTACCGTAGTGCTGGTGCAACAACACATTATGTTGATAGCCAGAATATTGGCACGACCATCCAAGCACTAGAACGTAGAGCCCGAGAGCAAAATTTGTCTGTGCTGGTGATCCCGGGAGGCGGGCACTCTGTTGATGGAGTCAAGGCATATGAGAAGGCTATAGATGAATTGACCTTTGAGCCGGACTGCATTGTGCACGCCTCGGGAACCGGAGCCACTCAGGCAGGTCTGCTGCAAGGTGTTGCTGGTAAAAATTGGCGTACTCGAGTTATCGGCATTTCTGTCGCTAGGACAGCGGAACGGGGTATCGATGAAATCGCTAAGTTGCTGGCGGCGGATTTCCCGAGAAAACTGATCGATTTTCGGGATGACTATCGGTTTGGTGGCTATGAGAAATTCGATGATGTATTGATACGGTTTGTGAAAGACGTGATAAGAGAAGAGGGGATTCCACTTGACTTAACTTACACAGGAAAAGCAATGTACGCCTTGCGGCAACTTGTTTTTTCTGGTGAAATTGAGTCAGATAGCAAAATTGTTTTTTTGCATACGGGTGGTTTGTTGAATCTTACAGCTATTAATTCATAGGCATAAGGGGGGAGCATGGCGGGTTTTAATCTGAAAGGAGAGAGAATCGAATTGGTATTGCTTGAAAGGGAACATTTAAATAAGCGAGTTGAATTTTTAAATGATCCAGAAGTTCAAAAAACGCTCAATTTCGACTATCCGACTTCTATAGCAAAAACAGAGGCTTGGTTTTCTAAAAATATACTTAACTCCAATCGTGTTGACTTTGCATTTGTGTTGAGTGCTACTTTGGATATTATTGGGTTTGGTGGATTCATAAATATAAACTATAGAGCTAAAAAAGCTGAACTATATATTTTTATTGGCGAGAAGGCTTGCTGGGGCCAAGGATTTGGGCGTGATGGTTATAAACTGTTAGTAAATTACGCATTTGGCGAATTAGGGCTTGACCGTATATATCTTTATCAGTTGGCAGAAAACTCTAGAGCCATAAAAGCAACAGAGTCTTTGGGCTGGTTTACTGAAGGCTTACTTAGGAACGATATTTGGTCACACGGTGAATTAAAAGACCAGTATCTGTTGTCTTTTTTAAGATCTGAGTGGGTAAATAGCGATTTTTACAAAACCGTTTAGCCTAAGGGCATCACTATTTCTTGAATGATAAGCGGTGAACAAGAAATCATTCCACAAAGCGAAAACAGTTCAACCGATGTTGGAGGTGCTGGCTCAGAAGGGGCTGAAGCTTTATTTCTCGACACCTTACAGCCCAGAACTCAATCGCATTGAAAAGTTTTGGCACAAGGTGAAGTATGATTGATGGAATTCAAAACGCAAAATTTCAAAACTATTGAAGACGATGTCTGCAAAATCATGGACGGTTTTGGTACGGAATACGTAATGACTATTTGATGAGCGGTTATTTCTTTCAGGAATAAATCTCTAGGTTCATATTCCCCGCTTTCTGAGGAGTAAAGATATTATAGAGTTGTCTTCAAAATACCCCGCTGCTTGCGACGGGGTTCTTTATTTAGTGATGCCCATACGTGGAGAGATGAAAAAAACAATGTACAGAGTTTTGCTGACTTGCGCTGGACGACGCCACTATTTAGCTTCGTTTTTCAAAGAAGCACTAGTCTCGTCTGGACGGGTTGTTGGAACGGATATGGATTTATCGGCTCCTGCACTGCAAGCTTGCGATGTCGTTCACAAGGTTCCGGGGGTGTTTGCGGATAATTATCTGGATGCCCTGAAAGAAGTGATGATCAAAGAAAGAGTTGACATGGTTTTTTCTTTGAATGACCTTGAAGTGGGCTTGCTGGCCGAAAATCGGGAGATGCTTGAGCGGGAAACCGGTGCCACGGTTTATGTACCCTCGGTCGAGACCCTGAAGGTGTGTGAAGACAAGTGGCTCACCTACCAGTTTGCAATGGAAATCGGTATAGATACTCCATCTACCTATCTTTCTGTTAATGCGGCAACGTATGCTATTGATACCGGTGAGACTTGTTTTCCGTTAATCGTTAAACCGCGCTGGGGGAGTGCATCAATTGGACTTTTTATGGTCGATTCTATTGATGCTCTGATTTCATGCTATGAGGCATGCCGTAAGGCTGTGGCCCATAGTATCCTCGTTTCCCTGGATACTGATTTTTGCGTAATTATTCAGGAGGTGATTCACGGACCAGAATACGGAGTTGATCTTCTATATGGTAAACGCGAGGATTTTATTGGCTTTGCAGCAAAAAAGAAAATGGCCATGCGTGCCGGTGAAACAGATAAGGCAGTAACCGTCGATCCTGAACCCTTTCAAAAGATTGTTGAAAAAATATCTTTAGCATTGCCGCATCGCGGTAACCTCGATTGTGATTTTATGAAGCGGGATGGCAAGTTGTATTTACTAGAGCTTAATCCTAGATTCGGGGGGGGCTATCCTTTTACCCATCTGGCTGGAGCTAACCATGTTCAGATGCTACTTGATGATTATCAGGGGAATAATTTAACACCCTATGGTTATCAGGTCGGTAAGGCTTTTGCCAAGTGCGATACCTTAGTTGAAGTGCCTGTTGGTTGAACATTTCTCTCTATGGTAAGTGCTTTTAAAATAAAGGAGGAACACAGTCATTATAAAAATACCGTTTTAGGCCTGATGCTGATATCCCACCAACGAAGGTTTTGTGAGCGCAGCAGTCTTTTTTCCAGATTCTTTTTTTCTTTGCCACAGAGCTTGATACCCTTCTGGTATACCGTATCCACTGGTATTGCCCTTGCGGCTATCCCTCGCCAAGCAAATCTGCTGGAACGATTTATGACGGTTGCTACACTCTCAAGTAGATAACCATTCCATGGCGCTCGATACAAGGGGCGCAACGTAGGGAGTATTGGACACATTGGTGCATAGAGTTTTGGCCAGGACAAAGGATTATGACGACGGGCGGAGAGGGTGGCATGGTGACCACCAATGATGCTGCTTTGTTGGTCGCGGATTTGGTCGTTCAAGGATCATGGCAAAAGCTGGGAGGCGGTTTCTGAGCGCGAGCATCAGCCAGGGTTTAGCTGGTTGCATGATTCATTCGGTACGAACTGGCGGATAACGGAGATGCAATCGGTGATCGGCCAAATTCAGTTGCAGCGGATGGCGGAGTGGACATTAAAGCGCTGGGCAGGCCAATATTATATAAATAAAATTATGTGCTGAATACCTTGTTCCCCTCTTTGCCATCATATACATAGGACGAAATAGATGGTGTTTCATTTGTTCTATTCCTTTTATTTTTATGTATACAAAACTAATATTAAGTCATGAAAGTATATATAATATCGTTGTATCAGTCAGACGCTGAAAACAATAAACTGTTGGCCACTTTGCTAAATAAATATGGGCATGATGTCTGTTTTATTGACGCAATTCCAGGTTCGGATATAAACGCGATATATTACTATTCCTTAATTAGAACTTATTTAGAAAAAACCAAAATATTATTGACTCCATCTGAGCTGGGTTGTGTGCTTAGTCATAAAGAAGCTTTACGTGAATTTATTGCAACAGGTGAGTCACATGCGCTTATTTTAGAGGATGATGTGATTGTTGATGATTTAGGGCTTGAAAAATTATCGAGTATTATAAATAATATCCAGCTCTTTGATGGCTTTATTAATATTGGTGGCCTTCATTCTGTTTATGGGAGTAGAAAAAATATTGAAGGCAAAATAATTCAAAAATCTCCGGAAGTTTGTAAAATTGATAACGATTATCTTTATATGTTGCATGGTAATTTTGCTTATCTTATTACGCCTAATGATGCTTTGAAAATCTTTACCTTGATAAATGACCATCCTTTTATAATAGACGATTATGTTTATATTTATAATAATACTAAAATTAAAAATTTCTATTTGTCGCCAATCTTTTCTCATCCTGTTGATAGGGCTAAATCAACAATTCAAAATGAACGAATAATAAGGCCAAAATTAAAAAATACAGATAAACTTATTGGTCGAATATATGCTGAAATTAAAAAATCAGTTTATTTTAAAATATTGTGCATAAAGTCATTTGTCAAAATATTGATTAAATTAATTGATCAAAATCTTGTTAAGTAAGATAAGTTAACTCTTAAGTTGGGGTACTGTGTAAAACCACGCTTTAATTTCCAGAACAATTCATATCAAGATCAGAAAACAGGCTTTCATCTATCTTGTTATATGCTTTTTTAAAGGGTTTGGCGTTTTGCAGAGTCTTAAAAAATAAATAAATGCAATCTCAATCCAATGATTGACATATCAGTAGTCATTCCCGTATACCGCTCTCAGGACAGCCTGCGAGAGCTTTATCAACGATTAACAGTGGTTCTTGAGGCTCAGTCGTTAAGTTTTGAGATCTTGTTTGTGGAGGATTGTGGTGGCGATAATTCTTGGGAGGTGATTCTGGAACTGGCAGAAAAGGATAAAAGGGTTCGAGGATTAAGCATGAGTCGCAACTATGGGCAACATAACGCATTATTAGCTGGAATTCGGGCGGCTAATGGTCAGATGATTGCAACTTTTGATGATGATCTGCAGAATCCCCCTGAGGAATTGCCTATGTTACTCTCTAAAATCCGTGAAGGCTACGATGTTGTATATGGATCATCGCTTAGAAAACAGCATGGATTTTTTCGGGACATGGCTTCGCAGATTACTAAAATAGCACTGCAGAGGGTAATGGGGGCGGAAACGGCAAAGTACGTCAGCGCTTTCAGGGTTTTTCGTACAGAACTCAGGGGAGCATTCAATGAATACAAAAGCCCTACAGTAAACATCGACGTTCTTCTTACCTGGGCAACAACAAAGTTTGTCGCAATACCAGTTAAACTTGATGTCCGGAAATACGGTGATTCTGGTTATTCCGTTCGAAAGCTAATGCATCATGCCATGAACATGATGACTGGTTTTTCGACGATTCCTTTGAAATTGTCTAGTTTTATTGGCTTTTTGTTTTCCTTTTTTGGTCTGTGTTTACTCGCATATGTTTTGTTAAGCTATTTTATTGTTGGTGGCGCTGTGCCTGGTTTTCCATTTCTTGCTTCTGTAATTGCATTGTTTTCAGGCGCACAACTTCTTGCGCTTGGGATAATTGGCGAGTATTTTGCAAGAATGCACGAAAGAACAATGGACAGACCTGCATATTTTTTAAGAGAAATTACCAGATCAAGAGAATAAATGTCTTTGTTATCGAAAAAATTTTCAATTGAAACAAGAGGGTTATTGCTTAAAGCAGATCTTGTTTCTTGGGATACAGAAATATTTGATTATCCTGTATGCAGAATCGAGTGCTTTAAAATCATCGATCCTGATATAATTAATGATGATTATATGGTATTTGAATCTTGGCGGGATATTAACAAATTTAAACTGATAAGCTGTCGGTTGAGTCATGACAAGCTTTATGAGTCAATATTCTTGGAAGAAAAAGGTTTCCGTTTTATTGAGACCGTTCTTCATCCAAATTTTGAGGAACTCTTTCAACAAAATTTATCTGATCAAGGGCTTGAAATCATTCCAGCCGATCAAACCGATATGCCAGTCCTTACAAGAATTGCTGAGTCGGCTTTCAGAAATGAGAGGTTCCATGTTGATCCAAGACTTGACCAACGACTTGGGGACCTTCGTTACGTACGTTGGGTTGAAAACACCTTGAAACACCCTCGACAAAAATTAATAAAAATTCTTGATAATGAAATTATAGTTGCTTTTTTCATTATTGAAGTTTTGGATGATGGTCGCGTTTATTGGCATCTTACAGCGGTTTCGCCAGACCAACAGGGTAAAGGTTATGGTCGCCGAACATGGCTTGCAATGCTTCGCTATCATCAGGAGAATGGATGCGTTGCAGTTAGTACAACAATATCAGCAAGGAATATCCCGGTTTTAAATCTTTATTCCAGTTTAAACTTTCGTTTTTTGCCTCCTGAAATGACCTTCCATTGGAAGCGTGAATGATAAGAAAAGCGTTAGGCTGGCAGATTGTTCGTTTTGGTATTGTAGGTATCGCCTCGAATATAGTGCTGTATATGCTCTATTGTGGTATTACAAGTATTGGGCTTGGTTACAAGCTTGCAATGTCATTATTGTATGTTGTTGGTGTTATACAGACATTTTTTTTCAATAAGAAATGGACCTTCAACCACCAAGGTTATTTGAACGTTACACTCCTTCGCTATATCGTTATCTATGGGGTTTGTTATTTGATCAACCTTGGTGTGATCGGAAAACAAGAATAAGCCAAAAACGGAAAATAAGAATCACCCAGGGTTAGCGTAAAAAACACCCATAGCTCGTAGTTTGAAGGTGCAAACCAAATCAAACCCCAGAGCTATGAGGACACAGTTAAAAAAGC
>CAJAOR010000059.1 GCA_903942355.1 uncultured Chlorobiaceae bacterium
CATCTTGTCCGCTACATCATGGTGCATGAGCTTTGCCATACGGTGCACATGAATCATTCCCGGGAATTCTGGTCGCTGGTTCATAAGCACGATCCGTTGTGCCACACGAGTAATCTGGAAATGAAGAGTGCCTGGAAATATGTGCCGCAGTGGGCTTCCGTTCATCCGTAAATCTTTTTGTCTCTATTGTATAAGCAGATGCTGTAATTCGAATGGAATCGTTATATTGCATTTGATCTGATCTTGTGGTCCAGTTAGCGATTCATCCCGCCCCGACAAAGCGCTTTTTACGTCTAACAAATCAATACCCCCCCGCATTTTACAGATAGCCCGGTTCCTGATCTTTGCTGTACGCAAAGTTTACACTGTGGATTACTGGCGACTATGCTTGACGTGCAGAGCATTTCATTGCATTTTCGTTTCTCTCATAATGAATAGTCCAACCATTACTTACTACATGGAATTTCAGTCATTAGACATCATTGATCCGATTTTACAAGCGCTGCAGGAAGAGGGTTATACGACTCCGACACCGATTCAGGCAGAAGCCATACCTATTATTTTGCAAGGCACCGATTTGCTCGGTTGTGCACAGACAGGAACGGGAAAAACAGCCGCGTTTGCCATTCCTATTCTGCAGCTGTTGAGTGAAAACAAGGTTTATGATAAAAAACGAAAAATACGGAGCCTGATCGTTACCCCTACACGAGAGCTGGCCATTCAGATCGGGGAGAGTTTTAACGCTTACGGGCGGCATACAGGGCTGACCAATACGGTTATTTTTGGCGGTGTTAACCAGAATCCGCAAACTTCGGCATTGATTCGTGGTGTTGACATTGTTATTGCTACTCCGGGGCGTCTGCTTGATCTTCTGAATCAGGGCTTTTTGAGCTTGCGCCATGTGGAAATACTGGTGCTTGATGAAGCTGACCGTATGCTTGATATGGGCTTTATTCACGATATCAGAAAATTATTGGCCGTGCTTCCAAAACAGAAGCAGTCACTCTTCTTTTCTGCCACGATGCCTTCTGAAATTGTCAGGCTTGCCGCTACTATCCTGCATAATCCGTCAAAGGTTTCGGTAACGCCGATTTCGTCAACGGTTGAGATTATCAACCAGTCGATCTACTTTGTCGATAAGGGAAATAAAAACAACCTGCTGGTCGATATTTTGCGGGATGAGAAGATCAAGACAGCATTGGTTTTTACCCGTACCAAGCATGGTGCAGACAAGGTTGTAAAAATCCTTGAGAAGCACAACATCAAGGCAGAGGCGATACATGGCAACAAGGCGCAAAATGCCCGCCAGCGTGCTCTGGTCAATTTCAAGGCACAGAAGACGCGTGTTCTGGTGGCTACCGATATTGCTGCCCGTGGTATCGATGTTGATGACTTGGAGTATGTGATTAATTTTGAAATACCCAATATTGCCGAAACATATGTCCATCGTATCGGCCGAACGGGCCGGGCAGGGGCGAATGGAACGGCGCTTTCGTTTTGTGATGCTGAAGAGAAAGAGTTTCTGCGCGACATTGAGAAATTGATAGCCAAAAAAATTCCGGTTAATGACGATCACTCATTTCCGTTAATGGATCACAACCCCGTGAAGGCTCCAAAGCAACAGGGAAGAGGGAACTCAGGTCATCCGGGTACAAAACCTCTTGCAAAGAGCGCATCGCAACGGTGGTCGGATAAGCCGAGAAACGGGCGGTAGCCTCACTACCTGAACTCTGGAGAGAATCAGTTCACCGCCTTATTGGCGGAAAAAACTTCTCTTCAGGGCTCAAGCAGTTTAAAGCCGGTTTGGGGATCATACTGACGGATTGCGGTATTTCCAAGCAGTTCGGTCAGTATTATTTCCATTACCTGCCATACCTTTACGCCATTACGTATGCAACCCGTGACGGTGTTTTCCTCCCTCCCGCACGCCATGTGCATATGGAGTATCGGTTTGCCCTTGTCATCAGGAAAAAGCGTTCCGGTACCGGTGATTTCATGAGCGTCGTAAAGTTCATGGACCATCGGATTGATCGGATTCGAACGGCTCTCTTCTGGCCCGACAACAAGGAGGCTGCCCTTGTCGGCGCCACCGACAGCAAACAGTGCAGCCCGTTCAATGGCGTGATCCTGGACGAACTGTTCAATTATCTGGTGAACTATCTCGCCATCCTCAAGTCTGATGATAAAGACTCTTCCTTGTCTTGCTTCGGAATATTTCATTACATGGTCGCTAATGCTCGTTATTATCTTATAATAAGATACGTGGTATTTCTTTCGGTTGTCCAAATCCAGTATTTACAATAAAACTTTCGGTATGGGATCAAGGCTTTTGGCAGTATAGCATACTCGCAATGTAATGAGAAATTGAAAGAAATTCCCCTCTGTTCCTGTATCGCACCCATCCCCAAAACTCCTCTTCACCATTTCGCCACCGCACCAAATCCATATCTCAAATCAACCGCCGAACTGCA
>CAJAOR010000060.1 GCA_903942355.1 uncultured Chlorobiaceae bacterium
TGCCAGTCAATTCACGGGGAAAACAGGCCTTGCTCAATGTCCAGATAATGATTTCTGATCGTTTCAGCTATCGCTATCGTATTATTGAATTTTATGGCGCTCTGAACTGTCTGGATTATTACTTATCGCTCAACTTAGGTAATATAAAGTATAATTGAAATACCTTCAGCTAACCCCGTTCGAGGGGTAGCGTTTTTGCCAGGCTACCTTTACGATGCCGGAGTGGTCATAAACCGCTCTGGCATCGGGATTGACCCACGCTCGGATCAAAGTCCAATTCCCTTCACTTCCCGATTGCAATCCTTGCCCCAATCTTGCTCTTCTAAAACGGGTCAATGTCCGATATAACGGTCTGTAACGCCCGGTTGCTGGGTGTTCTTTGCTGTGGCCATGTCTTAGGTGGGTGGGGGAGGTATCATGTCATTAGACCTGGCAAGTTCAGCAAGCGTGTTATGGCCATTGAGGATGTTGCCGGGCGGCTGGCATGCAGCAGAATTACAATGCGGATTGAAGGAATATTTTGTACTGTTCAAGGATGGGAGGATGCAATCATCCTGCGCAAGGTGCTTAAGCCTCAGCTTATTGCTGTTTTAGCTGGTGTTGTTGCTGTGGGAATCGTGCTGGTTGGGTATGTGTTTAATCTCGTATTGTGAATTGTTCCTCATCATTTAAACCATAAGGAAATAATCATGATTCTGCCGGAAAAATATTCGAAATGGAACGGCATTCCCCGAGAAGAGATCGATTGGCATCCAACCATTGAGGCGAACCAATGTACCGGGTGTGGAATGTGTGTGGTAAGTTGCGGTAGAGAGGTTTTTGATTTTAATAAAGAAATAAAAAAAAGTGAGGTTTCAAGACCATTGCAATGCATGGTTGGGTGTACCTCCTGCAAGGCGTGGTGTGTCTTTGGCGCAATAAGTTTTCCGGATGATCAAAGAGTAAAAGATTTAATCAAAAGGAAGAACATTCTTCCTCATGTAAAGAGGCTGCTCGAACAGAAACTGCAAAAGAATGCGGCAGCAGATTCCGTATCACCTTGATCTCTGAGGTGGAGAGGGTGCTCTATAAATTTTTGTATCATTTTTAAAATCAGTTGAAGTTACAGCATGAAAAATATCAGAGTATTGTTTTTGATGACCGGGGTTTGTATGCTTATGTTTTTTTCCTCTGCATTGGCTCAAGACCGTCAGATTAAATCCTTGTCTCCCATAATAAATCCTCAAGTAACCTTTGTTGAGCTTGGCTCTAAAAGCTGCATTCCATGTCGATTGATGCAGCCGGTTATGCGAGCTGTTGAAAGCAGATTCGGGTCGCAAGTAAAGGTTATTTTTTATGACGTATCAAGTGATGAACATCGCCGATATGCTGAGTTGTATTCTATCCGGCTTATTCCAACGCAGGTTTTTTTGAATAATGCCGGGAAGGAATTCTTCCGTCATGAGGGATTCTTCTCTGAAGCGGAAATCACCAAACTGTTGAAAAGTCAAGGGCTGAAACCGCTGAATAACAATTAAGCCATGCTTGACACTCTTTTTTCAGAACTGACCTTGGCGTTAGGGCAAAGTTTCTGGTTTGCCCTGGCGGCTTCATTCACTTGGGGACTCTTGAGTGTTCTTCTCAGTCCCTGCCATCTTTCAGGCATTCCGCTGGTTATCGGTTATATCAGCAGTCAGGGGCGGGTAAAAGTAAAACAGACAGTCGGACTCTCTCTCTTATTTGCATCCGGAAGTCTCCTCACCATCGCCACTATCGGAGTAATCACGGCATCAATGGGAAAGATGCTGGGTGACACCGGGAAGTGGGGCAGTTATGTTATCGCTGGTGTGTTTATCCTGATGGGTCTGTATCTAATGGACCTTATTCGCTTGAAGTGGAAGGGTATTCAATTAGCTGATGAACAGCGTGGTGGTCTTTGGGGTGCTTTTTTGTTAGGTCTTCTGTTTGGTATCGGTCTTGGTCCATGCACCTTTGCATTTCTTGCACCAGTGCTTGGTGCTGTGTTCAGCATCGCCCCTGGGAGCTGGCATAAAGCAGTCTTGCTCATTGCTGCTTTTGGCGTAGGTCATGCTGCCGTCATCGCTGTAGCCGGCACCATGACGAACATGGTTCAATATTATCTTAACTGGTCAGGCAAGTCCGGCACCTTGGTTTTCCTTAAAAGGTGCTTCGGTCTCATCGTAATGGCAATAGGCTTGTATTTCCTTTATTCCACTCTTTGAGCTGTAAAAACAACCTACTGGAGGTTCGTTTTTTTTGTTGTCATAAACCGCCCCGCTTAAAGTGCTCTGCTTTGCCTCCGCCTTCCAGCAACCCGCGTTCGCTATTTTTGCTTTGCTGCATAGTGCCAGCGCAACACCATAACAGCGAACGCTCTTGAGTAGCCGCCACAGCTGCGGAGTAATGCCCCTGCAGTACCGACTATCCTGCCTGCAGTAACCCGCAAGTCAAAATTGGCTTAAATAGCATAAACCAAATTTGCAAAGTCTCTTCTGAGGGGAAGTTGTGATCGGACTATCCTACCCAATTCTCATAACCCCGGAGGGTAGAAAGATCTCGCGTGTAACAACATTTGGAAAGACGCTCTTTCAGTACTGCTCTTTCCGTTAATTGAATCTCATTCAATGCAAATGAATAACCTTCACTAGCTATGAATGCTTGAAAACGATACCGCAACTCCTGATCGGATTTCAGCTGATCAATGAATTTCTTTGCTTGTCCTAATGCCATATTACACTTCCTTTTATGTTATAAGAAACGTCTATTTCATGTAAGATATATAAAATTAAAAATAAAATTGTAATAACAAAGTAAATGCAGCGGTCAAGGATGAACTTTTTTTGCAGTAGGAACCTCGCTGCTTTTGGCCTGCATTGTGCAACGCGCAACACCACATCAGCGCCCACCCCTGAGTCGCAACCACCGCTGCTGAGTACCGCTCCGCCTTCCGCTCTTTGGCAGCAAGCTTTGTTTAAAAATATTCCCTTTTGAATATTAAATTCATACACTGAAGGGGGTGCTACATCCAAGGAAGCGGACCCTTTTGACCTGACTGAAAGGATGTGAGTTAACATTGTTATCTGGACATGATTATGCATACCCCCAAAACAAGGGGCTTCTCCATACCTATATTTGCATTAGCTTCAGCCTTGATTTTCGGCTCAAGTTTCTATATGGGCATCCATCTTCAGGCCTTTACTGAACGCACTCGTCAGGTACAGCAATCGCTCGACACGAATAACCAGTTTGAC
Source organism: uncultured Chlorobiaceae bacterium (assembly GCA_903942355.1). Taxonomy (GTDB): domain Bacteria; phylum Bacteroidota; class Chlorobiia; order Chlorobiales; family Chlorobiaceae; genus Chlorobium. The sequence continues at coordinate 3,252 of CAJAOR010000060.1, forward strand.
GAAACGCTTTCACTGGTCACTGATGCCGAAACAGGCTCTCGCGGTTACATCATTATGGGTCAGGAGTTGTTTCTTCATCCCTATTATGCCGCCATGGCATCTTCAGACGGCATCGTCCCGCATTTAAAGGAACTGCGTCGATTGACCCTAAACAATCCCCGTCAACAACAACTTCTTGATCGACTGGAGCCCCTTGTCGGGGAGAAACTCGCCTTTTGTGATCGGAAAACAAGAATAAGCCAAAAACGGAAAATAAGAATCACCCAGGGTTAGCGTAAAAAACACCCATAGCTCGTAGTTTGAAGGTGCAAACCAAATCAAACCCCAGAGCTATGAGGACACAGTTAAAAAAGCTAA
>CAJAOR010000061.1 GCA_903942355.1 uncultured Chlorobiaceae bacterium
ACAGGAATTGACACGAATGATCGCCGCAGTCGTCATGGAGCAGCGCCTGTTGATCGATATTTTATCTCTCAAAGAACAATCGCTCAAAAAGGTGAGGGATCCGGTCCTTCAACTGGCTTTATTTTAACCGGACACTACTGGGTGACAAATATTATGTTGAGAAAGGCATTGTCAAAATCATTACGCCAGCCGCAGGCAGCGCCTCAATTACGCAGTGGAGCAACGCGGGAACCAGGAATCTTCCAATTTTCCGTTTTGCCGCCTATGATGGCATTCAGGCACGAATGGTGGTAGAACAGGCAATAAGAATGGGTTGCCTGAAGGTCGCAATATTGCACGACGCAACCAATTACGGGGTCTCAGGGCGTGATGATCTTATCAGGCAGATCAACAGTCAGGGTAGCCGGGTGAAGGTGGTAGCTATCGAAAAGTTTGCCATTGGTGACAAAGACATGACTGCACAACTCCTAAAATCCAAAGCTGCAGGTGCACAGGCTATCCTCATCTGGGGTATCGGACCCGAGCTTGCCGCAGTAGCCTCTGGCAAGCAGAAGCTTGGGTTCCGGGTTCCGATGATTGGCGGATGGACACTGTCGATGAGCAATTTTATTGATACCGCAGGAGCCGCTGGCAACGGAGTAATGATGCCGCAGACATTTATTGAGGATGAGTCGATAGTAAGAGCCAAGCCGTTCATACAGTCTTACCATAAGGCATACCGTGTCACAAAGATTCCCTCCCCGGTTTCTGCAGCACAGGGTTACGATGCCGCCTTGTTATTGGCTGAAGCCATTCATGAGGCAGGTTCTACAAAGCCATCAAGCATAAAAGCGTCATTGGAAAACCTCAAAATAACGGTAAAAGGCTGCATCGCTGACTGGAAAAAGCCATGGTCAAAATGGGAACCGTCAAATGTAGAAACACATGAGGCGTTCCGCCGCGAAAACACGGTTATGGGCAAGGTTCAAAACGGTCACGTCGTGCTCCACAATCCGGCAGACAAGATTGTTCTGCAGGGAAAAATGCTCACTATCAATAAATAGTTCCGGACAGCAGTGCAAATAAATGTGGAATTTCTGGCTTTGGCCCAGATGGCTGTTAGCGGTGGACTGATGGGGATGGCTTATGCATTGGTCGCTTACGGCTTTCAGCTCACCCATGCCGCTGGCAAAGCGGTAAACTTCGGACAGGGAGAGCTTGTCATGCTTGGCGCTTTTACTGGTCTCTCCCTCTCCGGTTGCGGTCTGCCGTACTGGGCAGCAGTCTCGGGCGCCATGGTTGTGGGTGCTGCACTTGGGTGGTTCGTTGAGCGTACTGCCGTAAGGCTGGCCCTGCAGCAGCAGAATGAAGGGTGGGTTCTGCTCACCATTATTGTTGGCCTGTTTGGCGTCTCTGCAGCAGAGAACATCTGGGGGCGTGAAGACAAGCCATTCCCAGTACCATGGCCAGAGAGTTCACTGGATTTTTTTGGCATATCGGTTACCTGGCAGGAACTGGTCGTTGCAGCCGGAGCACTGGGTATCATGACGCTGATTGAGCTTGCCAAACGCTATACTATGGTAGGCATTGCGGTTCAGGCTGTCAGCGCTGATCAGGACGCTGCCGAGGTATGCGGTATTCGCTCACGCTCGGCGATCTCCCTCTCGTGGGCAGTCTCAGGAATGGCAGCGGCATTTGCCGGAACGATCATTGGACCCGTGACAACAGTCGGACCTACCATGGCGGCAGCGTTAACACTCAAAGCATTTTCTGTGGCGGTTGTCGCAGGTCTTGACAGCGGTTTTGGCCTTCTTCTCGTTGGCTTGGCGCTTGGGGCAACAGAGAATATCTCTGGCTTTTTGCTCGGGAGCGGATGGCGAGAAGCTCCGGGCCTTATCATGCTCATTGTTGGGTTGGCACTTCGCCCGCAGGGTCTCTTTGGCAAAAAAATCATCCGAAAAGTTTGAAAGGAGAAAGCATGTTCGCTGGTGTCAGCCTGGGCTTAAGGGAGAATACCGTGGAACGAATCCTACGCACAGCCATCTTCATTGGTCTGGCTGCCCTGCCTGCTCTTTGGCAAGGCCAATATGCCATCGGCCTGCTCACCCTGATGGCGGTGTATGGTGTGCTTCTCATAGGTCTTGATACAACTGTAGGATACCTTGGACAAATCAATCTTGCGCAGGCTGCGCTTTTTGCACTTGGCGCTTATGGTACGGCTCTTGCTATCGGGGCGGGCGCTTCCCTTCCACTGGCATTAGCGGCAGGAATCGCAGCAGCCCTGCTTCCAGGTGCTGCACTTGCGCTTCCAGCACTGAGGCTTGAAGGCCCGCAGTTTGCGCTTTCTACTCTCTCTTTTGCTACCCTGACGATCATTGTTCTCAACGAGTGCGAATCTGTCACCAATGGCGCTCTCGGCCTGTCAATCACCAGGCCGTCACTTTTCAGCATACCCTTGAACGCAACCAGCTTTTACTGGCTCTGCCTGGCGCTTTTATTCGGCGTATGGGAGGCGTCAAAAATGCTGTTTAAATCACGCTTTGGTCTGGCAATTGAAGCGTTGCGCGACTCCCCTACAGCCACCGACGCGCTGGGGATAGGAACCTTGCGTCACAAGGTACTAGCATTCGCTTGGGGAAGCGCCCTGGCTGGTCTGGCTGGCGGTTTGCATACCATGAATTTCGAATATCTGCAACCTGCAGCTTTCGGATACGACCTGATGGTCATGCTGCTGCTTGGCGTTGTTTTTGGGGGACGCCGGAGCCAGTGGGGTGCCTTTCTGGGAGCAGCAGTTATCGCGATGTTGCCCAACCTTCTCTCGAACCGTACACTTTTCTCCTTTCTCGTCTCCTTCGGTTGCATCCTGACAGTTGTTCGACCGATCCGAGCACTTCTGTCGCACAGAGTTCCTGTTTTCCGTGAAGCCGCTCCAGCAATAGCCATGGCTCTGGCCGTTACCCTGGTCTTTTTCGTACCAAACGTAGAGGAGTGGCGCAAAGGAATATTTGCATTGTTTCTTTTTGCCGTTGTTGTCGGTTTACCCAACGGAATCGCGGGAGCCTTGACCGCAACATTGCATCGCTGGATACGCTTTACTCCACTCCCCCTCAAACCTGCTGCGGGAGGAATCAACTCTTCAAGAAAATCGGAGGGGATCGCCTTACGCCTCTTTGGTCTCTGTAAATCTTTTGGAGGTATGAGAGCCGTCGAAAACGTTACACTGGAAATAGGGCAAGGAGAGACACTTGGCTTGATTGGCCCGAACGGATCGGGTAAAACAACGTTAGTAAACCTGATTTCCGGGCTTTATACACCTGACGGGGGCACCATAGAGATTGCTGGCAAGCGGCCTGCTTCCGGCAGCCTGATGTCGGCATTCTCGGCTGGTGCTGCCCGAACATTTCAGAACCTGCAGCCTTTCTTTGGCCTGACTGCACTGGAGTCAATTCTGGTTTGTCAGCAGGAGGGAGGAGAATCGGAAGCTATGGGATGGTTGCTTGCCGTCGGTCTGGAAGGAAAGGCCAGGGTACGCTGTTCCGAGTTGTCCTATGGTGATTTGCGATTTCTTGAGATTGCAAGGGCTTTGGCCACACGACCACGGATACTGATGCTTGACGAGCCTGCAGCAGGAATGTCGAAACCCGACATCGTCAGGCTCATTGATCTGATCAGCTCAATAAAGCGGGCTGGTATACCAATTCTTCTTATTGAACACCATCAGGATGTAGTCGCAGAGCTCTGCGACCGGGTCGCCGTAATGGATGGAGGACGTCTGATTGCACTGGGAACACCAAATCAGGTACGTCGAGACCCAAAAGTAATTGAGGCATACCTTGGCGCCGACAACATAGCAAGAGAGAATATGGAGGTACTGCCATGCTGAAAGCGGAAAACCTGCGGGCCGGATACAGCGGTGACGATGCTGTCCGGGGGATTTCGATAGAGATTGCCGAAGGCTCATGCGTCGCACTGGTCGGAGCCAACGGTGCAGGCAAAAGTACACTGGTAAAAGCGCTGTGCGGACTTATCAAACCCAGAGGCGGCAGGGTGCTTTTTGGTGGAGAAAACATTGTCGGGCTTCCTGCCAGCGAGATAGCCAGACGAGGCATCTCCCTTTGCCCCGAAGGGCGACGCTTGTTCGCGCCTCTTACAGTCGAAGAAAATCTGTTGCTTGGAGCCTATCCACGCCTTCCATCTTTCGGACCATTTCGCCGGGCGGCATCAGGCGACCTGCAGCATATTTTCGAACTGTTCCCCCGACTTGAAGAACGCCGCTTGCAACAGGCAGGAAGCCTTTCCGGTGGAGAGCAACAGATGCTCGCTCTTGGCCGTGTGCTTATGGCCCGACCGCGCCTTATGATTTTGGATGAGCCTTCGATGGGGCTTGCGCCAATACTGGTCAAGGAAATCTTCAAAACCATCTCCTCATTACGTGCCACCGGAATGACCATTCTGCTTTCCGAACAATTTGCCAAGAGCGCCCTGGCAGTTTCCGATCGTGCCTATATTATTGAGCAGGGCAGCGTCGTGCTGGAGGGAATGAGCACCTCTCTCGCAAAAAATCCGGCTGTAATAGAAGCATACCTCGGCTAACAATACAACAAATCCTCTCAACTGATTTTCAAAAAAGCACACCAAACGTTATATCCGTTACGACATAACGATCAGAGGGGCAAAAAGGGAAATACAAAACGGAGCGATCCACTATAAACCGACATCATCATTATAACAATGCGGATAAATAACCGATAAAATTAACTTATTAAGGGAATGAGGCCATATTTCCTTAATTTTTTATTATTTTAGACAGGGGGTGTAGTGACGATGGCAAGAAAATGCACGAAAGAGTGCAATCAGAAACAGCAAAACGACCAAACGACACACTCATACAGCAATAAAACATCCATAGCCATGATTCGATCAATAAAACGCATCACCATATTCTGTTTTACATGCTTGACCATGGCAGCTCCGGCAATGGCCGGGGAACTGAAACTCTCTGTTGCCGCAAGCCTGAAAGAGGTGATCAATGAGCTGAGTGCGAGTTACCAGGCAAAACATCCTGCAACTGTTTTTACTAAAAATTTCGGTTCTTCCGGAACACTGGCCGGTCAAATCGAAAACGGTGCCCCGACAGACCTCTTTATTTCCGCGAATACCGAGTGGATGAACTATCTGAAGGGGAAAAAGCTGGTCGACAAAAGCAGCGAGAAAACGTTTGCCTTCAATTCGCTGGTAGTTGCTGGAACAACGACGAAAAGAGTCTCGTCAATGGATGATCTGGCGAAACTGGACAGAATTGCTATCGGAAGCCCGAAAAGTGTCCCCGCAGGTGAGTATGCCATGGTCGCCATGACAAAAGCAGGGATTTCGGAAAAACTTGCCGGCAAGCTGGTCATGGCCAAGGATGTAAGGGAGTGTCTCATGTATGCTGAACTTGGCGAAGTGGAAGGCGCGTTTGTTTACCATACTGATGCGTTGCTGGCACAAAAAGCAAAACTGCTCTTTTTCGTACCGCAAAAGCTCTACCCGAGAGTTGTTTACCCGATGGCGCTGACCCTGAAAGCAGCACAAAACAGCGAAGCACAGGCATTTGAAGCCTATTTGCAGGGCGCAGAAGCCAAATCGGTTCTTCGTAAATTCGGTTTTGTTTTGAAATAGCATGCTGCTGACCCATGAAGATATCGTCTCCATAGGGCTCTCGATGAAAGTTGCTCTGACCGCGACAGCCCTTTCGTTGCCTTTCGGCTTTGCCGTTGCCTGGCTGATCGTCTTCAAGCAGTTCAGGGGCAAAGTGCTGCTCGAAGTTTTTGTCAATCTGCCGCTGACACTGCCCCCGGTTGTTATCGGCTATTTTTTGCTGCTGCTACTCGGAAAAAATGGCTGGCTCGGCCACCTGCTTGCAGAATCGGGAATACAGATCATCTTCACCTGGAAAGCGGCTGTTCTTGCCTCGGCAACGGTCGGGTTTCCGCTTCTGGTACGCTCCATCCGCCTCGGTATGGAGTCGATCGACCGGCAACTTATCGAGGCTTCGCGCAGCCTTGGCGCGCACTGGTACGATACCCTCCTGACCATCATTCTGCCGCTCTCTTTGAGGGGAATTCTTGCTGGCTCATCGCTGATGTTTGCCAGAAGTCTTGGCGAATTCGGAGCCACCATTATTGTTGCCGGCAACATTCCGGGAGTAACGCAAACGATCCCACTGGCTATCTATGACTATGCCAGTTCCCCCTCCAGCACGGCCATGGCTCTTTCGCTCTGCCTGGTGTCGGTTATTATTTCAGTCACCGTGCTCTTTCTGCATGAACTGCTCAGCCGCAAACTTGACCAAGCCCGTGCATTATGAAGTTGCATATTGATATCAAAAAAAAACTTGGCGACTTTTCCCTGCAGGTCAAGAGCGACATTGCCGGCGAACGGACAGGCATTTTCGGCGAGTCGGGCAGCGGCAAATCAACGCTGGTTCATCTCATTTCAGGCCTTACAGAGCCGGATAAAGGCGAAATTATGCTTGACGGAGAGTATCTGTTCAGCAGCCGAAAAAAGATCAATCTGGCGCCGGAAAGGCGGCGCATTGCCATTGTTTTTCAGCAGGCAATGCTCTTCCCCCACCTGAACGTCAAGGCGAACCTGCTCTATGGCTATAAGCGGTGCCGAGCTGAAAATCGCCATATAAAGCCGGAAATGCTCGTCAACCAGCTTCAACTGCAGCCTCTTTTGGAGCGGGGCGTTGAAAATCTTTCAGGCGGAGAAAAACAGCGGGTCGCTCTCGGCAGGGCCGTTCTTGCAAACCCGCGCCTTTTGCTTATGGATGAGCCTCTGTCGGCACTTGATGATACACTCCGGTTCCAAATCATTCCCTATCTCAGGAGTGTCAGCGAGAAGTTCGGAATTCCCTATCTTTTTATCTCGCATTCACTGACTGAGATGCAGCTGATAACCGACCATATCCTGGAAATCAAAAATGGCCTTTCTCTTGATGAAACAACCCCCGAGCAACTTGCCCGTAACAGGATGGCACAAAGTCCGAACGGCTATCTCAATCTGCTCCGTCTTTCCAGTCCTCGGCGTGAACACGGCCTTTTTGCTTACCAGTGGGGCAAAAATTCTCTGCTTGTTTCAGCCGGAGAGCAGGCAGCCGAATCGCTGTTTGAGCTCTCTTCACGTGAAATTATCCTTTTCAAAAAGCATCCTGAAGCAATCAGCGCCCGAAACCTTCTGGAGTGCACGGTTACCGAGATGTTTGAGTCTGACGGCAGAATCGGCATCGTGCTTTCGGTGAACGGCGAAAAACTTGTTGCTGAAATTGTCCGTTCAGCCGCAGAGGAGCTCAATATTAAACCCCTCTCTACCCTTTTTGCCGCAATCAAGGCCTCTTCATTCAGAAGGCTTGCATCGTCTCAGGATTGATCGCTCAACTTTTAATACCGCATGCATGTTCAACAAAAGAGTGAAAAAAACTTAAACCGTTGCAGAGATGAAACCTTCGGGCAAAAAAGTATGCTTCATGACCGGCGCTTCGGGTATACTTGGCAGTGAAATTGCGCTTTCTGTAGCGGGACAGGGATATATTATTTTCTTTACCTGGCACTCTTCTGAAAAAATAGCGTCAGAAACCCTTGAAAAAATCCGCTGGATAAGCCCTGAATCGCAGATGGTGAAGTGTGATGTGTCGAAAATCGGAGATATCCAGAGCGCTTTTGCGGCATTCCGCCAACAGTTTGACCGCCTTGACCTGCTCATTACCAGCGCTTCAAATTTTTTCAACACTCCATTGCCCGACATTACTGAAGAGGAGTGGGACAGTCTGGTCGATACCAATCTGAAGGGCACTTTTTTTACCATGCAGGAAGCGGTTAAAATTATGCAAAAACAGCCGTTTGTCTCCCGCATCATTACCATGACGGATATTTCTGCCGAACTTGTGTGGCGAAACTTTGCTCCCTACACCGTCTCAAAAGCCGGAATACAGCATCTGACCCGAATTTTTGCAAAAGAGTTTGCGCCTGCTGTTCTGGTCAACTCTATTGCGCCAGGGACGATTACCCTGAATGCGGACAAGGATATGGATTCTCAGGAAGAGATGATCAAAAAAATACCGCTCCGGCGACTTGGTGACCCGCTGGATATTGTCAAAAGCGTAACCTTTCTTCTTGAAAGCGACTATATCACCGGCCAGATTATCAAGATTGAGGGCGGACGGCTTCTCTCGTAAGAGTGCCATGAAAAGACCATATTGTTTTTATATATTGTGTGCAGACTATGCTAGAACCAGACTCGTATTGAACAACGCATAACAAGTTTTCACTCTCATATGGAACAGGAAGTTCAGGTTACCATTCATCGCAGCGGCGAACCAACAGATCCGGTGCGTGAGCCGCAGCACGAAACCAGCATTCCGGAACCGCTCAAAGAGATCAGTGACCTCATCTTGGAAACTTTTTCCAGTTTCAAAGAGAGCGAATCATATGATTGGCTGGTGAACAGCGCGGAAAAAGCAAAAACCTATATCAAAAAAAACCCAACCCAGGCGGTACTCGTTTCACTCGGTGCTGGAGCATTGTTCGGACTTCTCATAAAGAAAAGGCGATAACCAAGGCATTGGCCATTCCGCAAACATAATGAATCGTCAAGCAGAAAAAGAGCAGGGTTCAAGCCCATTAAACCGCAAACGTGACGGCATTCCCAAGCTTCTTGATGATACGGTAACATCGACGTACCATGATGTGCTCGCTATTGTAGAAGCAAAATTCGAGTTGCTCAAGATTGAGATGACCGAAAAGATTGCTGTTGTTGCGGCTTTGGCAATTCTCGGCATGATACTCCTTATCGGAATTGCTTACCTTGTCACAACTCTTGCCCTGCTGGTGGGCGAGTTTCTGGGCCATGCTTTTCTTGGGTACCTCTTCGTAAGCCTTCTTTTTCTTTCATGCTTTTTGTTTTTCACCAAATTCAGGCCATTGCTCCTGAAAAACCTGATTCAGAAAATTCTTTTATCGCTCCATGACGACAACAAATGAACCGTTAGCCAGTATTCAGGCACGCATCGAAGAGTTGCAGAACACTATTTCAGAAAAAGAGGCCCAGATCAAGGCAAGAACACGGAAACTGAAAGAGGAGATTGAAGCAGAGCTTTCGCCGGTAAAACTTGTCAGGAAATACCCTTTTCCTGCTACCGCGATAACGTTTCTGGCCGGTCTACTGATCGGAAAGGCACTCAGAGGCAGCAGCAACGACTCCACTCCGGCAGGACAAACAGATTGCCCGTCGATGGAACGCTCGCCATCGGAGCAAAAAAGTGCTCTGTCGGCCATCGGACTTGAAGCACTCCGTTCTGCAAAAGATCTCGGGTTTGCCTGCCTACAGCGATATATCGACAAAAAAATAACATAACCGTGCATTCAGGCCACCGCCATACAAAACTGCCCGAACAACAGTCAGGCTTTTTTTGCAGAATTTCCGTACTGTACCCCCCTATACTTGACCATGCCCGACAAGGCCGCAGGGTCGCGCTAAAACCTCAATCCGCTTAATGCTTTGGCATTGCATCCCAACTATGACAATCAAGCACAACCCGCCAGCTTCGGTGAACAAAGAGCACTTTTATGTCAATCGAAATGCCAGAGAACTCTTCCATCTGACTGACCCTGAGTTCCTCTCTTTACCATCTTCCGGACAGGAAAGCATTAAAACGTCCGAAAGACAAAGTGCAGTCATCAATGATTTCCTGAAAAAGGCCAAAGGTGCTGATGCAAAACCAGTACTGCCAGCTCAGTTCCTCGGCATGAAACTGCTGCATGCGCTTTTTCACTCACTTATGACGAAGGCAATTGCATCCCGGCAACCGGACTTTCTTGAAAAGGTATTTGTAACGCTGAACGAGCAGCTCTCCCCAGAGCAATCGGAACAGTACCTGAAGCAGTTTATCACCGCCTTTCCTACGCAGCATGTCTATTCGGGAGATCAAACGCCCGCCGACTGGCTGAATGAACAGGAAAACAAGAAGCATGTGCTTGAGGAGTCTTTCCTTGTCTGGCTGAATAACCAGAACCCTGCTCTTGAACCGTTTTCAGATCTTTTGACTGACGAGAAACTGGCCAAGGAAAGTGCGTACCGGAAGCTGATTATGACCATGCGGAGCTCCATGCAGGCAATGGGTCCCGTTGGTCCGGACAATATCGACCTTGCTGAACTGCTTACCAGGCCTATAAAACATTCCCCGAACTCAATTCTTGAACAGCTTCGCTACATCCGCCTGAACTGGGGGGAACTGCTTGAAGAGTCGCCATTCTGGAAACTGCTTCAAGGCGCCATTGACTTTATTGAGGATGAAGACAAGTATCTCTTTTTCGAGCAGATCGCCCAGAAGCGTGCGCTCCGTCAGGATGGCCATGAGTTTGCAAAAGAGGCCCATGTTCCGGAGTACAGTACGCTCGATGATGCCAATGCCCCGGCGAACTACTCTCTGGATTCATCATGGATGCCTGAAGTGGTCATGCTGGCCAAAAGCACTTACGTCTGGCTCGACCAGCTCAGCAAACTTTACCGACGCCCCATTACCCGGCTGCAGGATATTCCCGATAACGAGCTGGACCTTATCGCCGAGCGCGGCTTTACGGCATTGTGGCTGATAGGAATCTGGGAGCGAAGCTACGCCTCACAGAAAATCAAGCAGCTCCAGGGAAATCCTGAAGCAAAGGCTTCAGCCTATGCCCTTGAAAAATATGAGATTTCCGGCGACATTGGCGGCCATGAAGGCTATCAGAACCTCCGAGAGAGAGCTAAGGTGCGCGGCATCCGTCTTGC
>CAJAOR010000062.1 GCA_903942355.1 uncultured Chlorobiaceae bacterium
ACCAAATAATCGTAAGGGATATCACTGAAATCTGTCACGACTATTTTATTCTCAATATCAATGCGCTTGACAATACCCTTGAAGACCGTGATGTTCTGGTAGTTTGCCAGCATGTTTCTTAGCGGGGCAGCAATATCCCCCTCACCAAGTGCCGCCATGGCAACCTGATAGAGGAGCGGCTGGAAAAGGTGGTAGTTCTTTCTGTCGATGAGGGTAATCTCGATGTCTTTATTATTGCCGAGCACTCTTGCCGCATTAAATCCTGCAAATCCTCCGCCTACAATCACAACCCTTTTTATCATCTCCAGCGCTACCTATTTAATTTAAGACGTGAATAATTCATGCCAATCTGGTTTTTATAACATAACCAGATAGCGACTAAAGTAAAAAAAAGAGAGAATTATTCGCATCTATTCAAAATTTACTGTGGTAATCAGGTGAGGCGCTCAATTATTTCGGTGTGCCGGGGGAATTTTTGAAGCAGTGTGTTTCTGTCAGCAAAAGCAAAATCGCTGAACTCAAAACCTGGCGCGACGACACAACTTACCAGCGAAAAGCCCTCTTCTCCGGGGTTTTCGCAACAGGCGCCGAACCAGCTTTCTCTGGGGGCGGAGCCCTGCACGACCTGCCCCTTCTGGGGAGCGAGGCCGAGCGTAAAGCTGGACGGTTCACTCTTTTCCGGAAAAAAATAAACCGTGAGCGGATTGCCAGCATGGAAGAACCAGAGCTCATCGGAATGAATCCGGTGCAGCCTTGAGCGATCCGCGCCTCTGAGCAGGTAATAAATGGCCGTCGCATAAGAGCGCGGGCCATTGAAAGGAGTGGCACCGGTGAAGGAATATGAGTCCAGGCTCCGATAGGTTTCGCGATAAAATCCTCCTTCCGGATGAGCCATAAGTTTCAGGCTCTCTATCCAGAACTCAGCTTTTTCCATAGAGCTTCTCGCGGATTTTCGCGGTCTTTTGCCGGGATGCGTCGGCAAGTTTTTTGCGGAATTCAAGCAGGGTCGCCATCAGTGCATCATCAGAAAGGGCAAGAATCTGGACGGCAAGCAGCGCGGCATTCCGGGCATTGTCGATGCCCACCGTCGCTACAGGAATTCCCGCAGGCATCTGCACGATGGAGTAGAGCGAATCCTGGCCGTTAAGCTTTTTGCTGAATATCGGCACGCCGATAACCGGCAGAACCGTCATGGCCGCCGTAACACCGGGCAAGTGCGCCGCTCCGCCAGCTCCGGCAACAATGACCTTCAGGCCGCGTTCGATGGCGGAAGTGGCATAGGCTTCAAGGTCGTGCGGTGTCCGGTGCGCTGAAATAACGGAGATCTCTGAGGCAATACCGAACTCGTCACAGACCATGACGGCCTCTTTCATGATGTCGAAATCAGAGTCAGAACCCATGATGATGCCGACAATCGGCCTGTTATTGTCTACTGTTTTTTGTGTCATAGAATGTCAGTTCTATTGAACGTAAAAGGTTTGAATATAAGCGTGTTCGGCAAACGCCAGAAGAGAGTCTACCTGTTGCGCTGCCCGGGATAGGCGTTGACCATGTAGGTTTTTACAAGCCACGGAAAAGCGACATATCGGAAGAACAAGGTTGCGAGCCTTGAGAAGCAAGGATTTCAAGGCGGTTTATGGGATAACGATTTATGAAATTGCCGAGTTTTATGTATTTTCACGAGAGCTAATTTAAAAAAATAATACTTGTAGAGGAAGATAACAATGGCAACTAATCTCGCAGTAAAGTACAGCAATCCCGGCCCGCGTTACACCAGTTATCCGACTATTCCTTCCTGGAGCACCGACGGTGTTACCCAGGAACAGTGGAAAGAGGCGATGGTCAAAGGTTTTAACGACAGCAATGATACGACCGGAATCAGCCTGTATATCCATATTCCTTACTGTGAGAACCACTGTTACTTCTGCGGTTGTAACGCTCACCGTACCCAGGATCACTCCTATGAAACGCCCTATCTTGAGGCGCTGCTCAAAGAGTGGCAGATGTATATCGATGTTTTTCCCGGCAGGCTCAATGTCAAGGAGTTGCACATCGGCGGTGGTACCCCGACCTTTTTCAGCCCTGAAAACCTTGTCAGGCTCATCGATGGCATCTGCAAGCACGTCAACAAGATGGACAACTACATGTTCAGCTTTGAGACCAATCCCAAGTCAACCTCAAAGGAGCATCTCGAAGCGCTCTATAGTGTCGGCTTCCGCCGCATGAGTTTTGGTATACAGGATTTCGATCCGGTTGTGCAGCAGGAGATCAACCGCCTCCAGTCATTCGAGCTGGTCAAGGAAAAGGTCGACCTTGCCCGAGAAATCGGCTTTACTTCAATCAATTTTGACCTGGTTTACGGCCTGCCCAAGCAGACAATGGCCACCATTACCGATACCATCC
>CAJAOR010000063.1 GCA_903942355.1 uncultured Chlorobiaceae bacterium
ATAACAACTTGGAGAGGTGGCAGAGTGGTTGAATGTGACGGTCTCGAAAACCGTTGTGCGCGCAAGTGTACCGTGGGTTCGAATCCCACCCTCTCCGCCAAGTGATAGTCCATCGTCATCCTATAATGTCCAGAAAGCCCTGTAAAATCAGGGCTTTTCTTGTTTCCGGGTCTACCCTTGTTTATATTTGTTTTGTGAAGTCCAAGCTTTTTGGCGGTGTTTTTGGGGGTATGACACCACCAATGGTTTTTGGATACCCCCAAAAAAATATTTACGCCCATGCCTAAACGGATAGCACCTCTTTCTGATGCTCGAGTGAGCAAGGCGAAGCCAACAGACAAGGAATACAAGATTGCGGATGGTGGAGGCCTGCACTTGCTGGTGACACCCAGCGGCGGCAAGCTTTGGCGCTTAAAATATCGTTTTGATGGAAAAGAAAAGTTGCTTGCTTTTGGAAGCTATCCCGAAATTTCTCTGGCGATAGCACGGCAAAGACGGTTGGAAGCTCGGATGCTCCTGGCAACCGGGCAAGACCCTGGAGAGGTGAAAAAGGCTGTTCAAAAAGCCGCTGCTATTGACGCATCTTCTACGTTTGAGTTGGTCGCCAATGAGTGGTATGAAAAGAATGAGGCGGTCTGGTCCACCGGTCATGCTACGACTGTTAAAGGGAGGCTTAAAAAAGACGTTTTCCCTGCATTCGGCAGCAAGCCGATTACGGCTATCACGGCTTCGGATGTTCGGACTATGCTTCTGAAGATCGAGGCCCGTGGGGCAGTAGAAACGGCTGTCAGGATTAAAATCATTTGTGGACAGGTGTTTCGGTATGCTGTAGCAACTGGACGGATGGAGCATGACCCTTCGGCAGCCCTGAAGTCTCATGAGATATTCCGGAAGCGCATAACCCGGCACCATGCTGCGGTTACGGATCCGAAAGAGCTGGCTCCCCTGCTGTTGGCGATTGACGGGTATCAGGGAACCTTTGTGGTGAAATCGGCCCTGCAATTAACTCCCCTGCTGTTTGTCCGCCCTGGCGAACTGCAGAAGATGGAGTGGAGTGAACTTGACTTGGAGGCGGCTTTGTGGTTGATTCCTGCTGAGCGCATGAAGATGAAACTGCCGCACGTTGTCCCGCTTGCCAAACAGGCTCTGGAGATCTTTAAGGCGCTTCAGCCTGTGACTGGCTCCGGTCGTTATGTTTTTCCTGGCCGGACAAGTTCACGCCCTATGAGCGATAACAGCGTGAATGCTGCTCTTCGATACCTTGGTTTTGACAGGGAGACGGTAACCGGTCACGGGTTCAGGGCGACAGCACGGACGATTCTGGATGAAGTTTTAGGGTTCCGTGTTGACTTGATTGAGCACCAGTTGGCTCATGCTGTGAGGGATCCGAACGGACGCGCCTATAATCGCACTTCCTTTATTGATGATCGCCGTCAGATGATGCAGGCATGGGCGGACTATCTGGACAATCTGAAAGCCGGGGCGTAGATTTCAGCGATTGATAGCTTTGGCGGTACCACGGGAGAGAAAGGCGCTGGAATAGGCGCCTTTTTTTACATCCCCTTCCTCAATTCGCACTCTCTTACCGGCACACCGGAACGATCGGTTAGACCGATCTGATCAAACTGAGCGCTATTTCTAACGCGAAGTTGGGCTAAATATTTTTTTGCTTTTAATGCACTGAAAAAGTACACTTATTGAGGATCATAGGAACTCTCTGATAAGAAGAAGAAATACATTGTGACATGAAGAAAAGATCACATTACGAGCCCTCGCAATCATGTGTTGAAAAGGATATAACAATGAAAATTGATGGCGCGTTATTGAAGGTGAAATCGATAAGAGATTCTGACCCTTTGGCGGGTGGCGTTACTTCTCGGCTGAATCTTGAGTTACAGAAAGTGGTGGATCATAATAACAGAATCGGATTGCTTGCAGCTCCTGTGAGTAAAGATCGTTCGTTGTTGCCTTGCTTTGATTCGATAAAGAATGGTAACGCTTTGGCGCTCTCCATAAGTCAGCAGGAGGCTCTCAAGATGTTGAAACCGGTTGATCAGTTTGCATTGCTTGCGGCTCCTGCTCGCAAGATGTGTTCGTTGATATCCGCTTTTGATTCAATAAGGAATAGTTTCCAGTCGGCTTTTTCTGCAACTCAGCAAGAGGCACTCAAGTTAAAAAACTTGTCGGTATCGGTTGATCAGCTTGCATTGTTTGCTGCTCCTGCGTACAAGAATAATTTGTTTTTGCCCTGCTTTGATTCGATAAAGAATATTAATGCTTTGCCGTTCTCTGTAAGCAAGCAAGCTGCATTCAATATAACGGAGATGTTTAAACCGGTTAATCAGCTTGCATTGCTTGGTGCTCCTGTTGGCTATCATCGTTCGGTGTTGCCCAGTGTTGATTCGGTAGTTGACGCTGCTACTTTGGCTGATAGCGGGGCGTTCAAAGTGATACGCGATTTACAACAGGAGATGAGGGATTATAACGAATGCTTAGGAATACTTGCTGCTCCTGTTGGTTATCATCGTTCGGTGTTGCGCGGTGTTGATTCGGTAGTTGATGCTGCTACTTTGGCTGGTAGTGGAGCGTTCAAAATAGCTCGCGATGTACTTCAGAGTGACCCTATACTACGTTTCGATGGTTTTCGTGAGGATGTTATGTTGCGACCTGTGTTTCCTCTTGAGCACAACAGGATAACTGATGTTCCGAAAACAGAGCACCCATTGATAAGAAAGAAAAATTGTCCTGAGGAAGAGTATAATCCGAATCAGAATGAAATGAGAGTACGTCTGCTTGAAGCTTTGGATATGTACCTCGAAACGCAATCAAAAGAGCGATTGGAGTTTTGTGAAACTGAAGAGCTTGAACAAAAACAGGAAGATGCGATACAGGCCCATGATCGGCTTGTGCAGTGGGCTGAGACTCTTGAGAGAGCTGATTATCTGTTGTTGACGGAAGATGAGGTGAAAGGGCAGCTTCAAGAAAATCCGGAAAGAATAGGCTACCTGGTGCAGGGTTTACAGATGATCAAACTCAGAAATAATCAGTTACGTAATGAGCCTGAGTTTATTGAGGAGCAACGACGCAGAGTTGCATACAATAATAACAGCTATTTTTTGGATGAAAAAACTGATCATCTCCTGAACTATGAAACAATGAGGTGGCTTGATAGTTTACGTCTGAGTAAAGAATCTGATATACTGAATTCCCCCACGCCTGTTACAAAAAAAATGGATTTTAGTAATAATCAGACTCTTGCAAATAATGATTATCCTGTTACCGAGGGACGGTCTACGCCCGAAGAGATAACTGCTGCATTGCATCTCATTGATATTGTGAGCGAATATCTTAGAAGCCTACCGGAATCGGAACGTTTTGATGACCATTCCCAAATGTGTGAAATACTGAAAAAAGAAGGGCATGTTGATACACTTTTTCAGAATACTGACCTATTGAAAAATGCCATCTGGAAAACCATTGGATTATATACGATAGCTCGCACAGCACTTGAATATGAAAAAAACCAGATAAAACCTTTTATTACTGCTGATTTAATAAAACGACATGTTGAGAATCCATACCTTTTTCAGGTGCCTGAAGAAGGAACGCTGGATGTGGCTGAATTTCTTAAAGTTGAATCAACTGAGAAGTGGTTTATGGATCGGACTCAGAAACAAAAGGTAGCGCCACTTTTAATACATAGAGAAACAGCGCCAACTGCCGATAAGGAGGTAAAAAAGAAACCGCATATAGATTTATCTGAAGAAAAAGAGGTTTATCGCATTGCAAGTGAACATAAGTCAAGAGAAACGTGGCCGGATTGTGTCTTTGATGAGTTGTTTGAAATCAGGAAGCGAACCGGCGAGACCAACCTGAAGGTGAGTGAAAGATTTTGTGAAATTGCAGGGATAATTGAACAAGCGAGAGCATTAAAGAAGGCTTGGATAGATCACAATTCAAGTAAAAATAAAAAAGGCACGATACAGGCACAATCGAGACACGATTCAGATACGATACAGACACGTAACCACATATAAGAAAACACTTTATTATTGAACACGGTTGAGCTGTTTTGCATTTTATAGTTGTCGGATGATTCTTCAACTATAATGATGCAATATGATGAATACAATTGTTCCTCTTCAGAAGCCGAAAAGGCAGTTTCTCAATCTTGATAGTTTGGTTGAGTTTGCGGATCAGATTTACGATCTGCCAATTTCAAAGATTTCAATTTATCGTGCGGTGAAAAGCAAGAGTTTGCCTTCGACAAAGGTGAATGGGCGGTTGCTTTTTCGGATTACCGATGTTGAGCGATGGATTGAGGGTACTTCTGTGAAAAAGGGAGGTGTGTGATGAGTGTGACGAAATTTTATCGGTTGCGTGAAATTATCGGGGATCGCAAGCAGGGAATCCATGGTATTGTGCCGGTTTCGCGAGCTGCGTGGTATGCAGGTATTAAAGATGGGCGTTATCCCAAACCAATCAAACTCTCGGAAAAGAGTGCCGCATGGCGGGCTTCTGATATTGAGATGTTGGTCGAAAGACTGAATAAGGGGTGTTGGAATGAACAGGTGGAGCAGCAAGGCAGCTCTGGAATAAAAAAGAGTTGCGGCGGATGCGGCGGGTGCTGCCATGAGTGAGGCATCTGACGGGACGGCGATGCCGCAGGCGGCCAGGTTACGGGATGCGAGAGTGAAAAACAGTGTGCAACAAACTGGCAATGGTGCGGAGTGTTACGGTACGGATGCGGGAGAGGTGATAAAAATTGCTGCTCCGGTCTTCCCTCTTGAGGTTTTTCCTGAAACGTTGCAAGGGATGATGAGGGAGGCTGATGAGCGGCTGAATTATGGCATTGCGTTCACCGGTTGTTCGATGTTATTGGCGGCTGCGTCGGCTATCGGGAATTCGTGCATGGTGAAGATGAATCCGGATTGGCTGGAGGGTGTGACGTTATGGATGGTGTTGGTGGGCGATCCGGGTACGGGAAAGGGTCATGCTTTGAAACGGGTGCTGAAGGAGATTGAACTGCAGGATGCCGCCCGATATAAGGTGTGGATGGAGGATATGAAGAGGTATAAGCGGGCGTTGGCGAAGTTTGAAAAGGATAAGAAAAAAGAGTTGGTCAGTGATGGTGATGAACCGGAAATGCCGGTGTTTAAGAAAACAATCTTGTCGGATGTGACGCCGGAGAAGATGGGTCGGGTTCATGCTGATAATCTCCGTGGAATTTGCCTGCATGTGGATGAGCTTGCCGGATGGTTGCAGACGTTTAACCGTTACAATGCCGGTAATGCTCAGAAGAATTATAACACGACGTGGAGCCGGAGCCCGCTGATTAATGACCGGGTCGGTGCTGGTTCGATCAGGATTGAGGTGCCGTGCATTATGGTTGGTGGAACGATTCAGCCGAAAATTTTGCCAGAGCTGATGGCTGAAAGCCGGGGTGATGACGGGTTTACACATCGGTTGCTTTTTTGTTTTCCAGATGCGGAGGCAAAACCCTGGAACCGGGAAGATTACGACAGAAGTATTTTCAGTCGCTGGGATGGTGTTATGCGAACTTTGTTGGCACTCCCCTACGAAGTTGGTGATGTTGTTCTTCCGCAGGTGCTGACATTCCGACCTGATGCGAAAGGTTTGCTGCATGATTGGCAGGGTATTTTGACAAAACAGGCCAACCTTTGCCGCAGCGGCTATACCAAGGGTGTGTATGCCAAGATTGGGCAGTATGCCATTCGTCTCTCTCTGATTATGCAGATGGTCCGGTATGCCTGCAAGGAGGGCAGCAAGGAGGAGATCAGTATCGAATCGGTCAACAGTGCGATTCGGTTGGCGGAGTATTTCAAGGCGAGCCATCTTCAAATTTACGAGGAGATGGAGAGCCGTTCGCCTCTGGATGATCTGCCGGATGACAAGATAACGCTGTACCATGCCCTGCCGGAGCTGTTCAAGAAATCGGATGGCTTGGCCATTGCAACAACGATGAAGATGAAGAAAAGGACGTTCGACCGGTTTGTGGGAAACAAGACGTTTTTCAGAAAAAAGCAGTGGGGTGAGTATGAGAAACAGCTTTAACGATGATACCCATGGCGAAACTGGCGAAAGTGGCGTAGAAATTGGGAGGTTGTTGCTTTGCATAGCGTTGCGGGGATTGGTTTTCGCCACAGTTTCGCCACTTTCGCCACCATGTCGCCAAAGAGTGGATTTGTGGAAGGTATTTATTGTAAAGGTTTTACAGGGGATTTCGCCGGTTTCGCCACTTTCGCCACGAGAGGTAATGTTTTGAAGAGATGAGCGGTTTATGCGATGGCGAGAGCCGGTTGGATGGGCGTGTACTGGTGTCGTTCAGTCAGCGTCAGGCGGAGGGGTTTCGGTCGGAGCGGATCCTTTTTGATCGAGTTGAGGGGATGGTGCGGTTCAGGGGGAATTATTCGGCGACGGCGTTCAGGGATGGGTATCGGGATGGTGACCATGCGTTGCCGGGTCAGGAGCTGGTTATTCTGGATTTTGATGACCGGTATTCGATTGGCGAGGCGATGGTGGATTTTGCTGAGTATGTGGGGGTGATTGCGACGACGAGAAATCACATGAAGGAGAAGCATGGGGTTTTGGCTGAGCGGTTCAGGGTGATTTTGCCGACGGACAGACCGATTATGCTGGAGCGTGAGGGGTTCAAGTTGATGATGGCGGAGGTGATGCGTCGGTTTGTTCATGCGGATGGGGCGTGCAAGAATATTGACCGGATGTATTACGGCTTCCCTGATGCGGAGGTTTTTTATCTGGATGGGTCGCGGTTGTTTGCTTGGGAGAGGTTTTACCGGACGGCCATGGTGAGGCAGAGCGAGCGGGAGCGGCAACGGAGTGAAAGGGTGCGGAGGCCGGACGATATGGCGACGGTGCAGAGAGGTTATGTGACGTTTTTCAGGAACCGGTTTGTGCCGGGGAACCGCAATAATGCGCTGTTTCAGCTTGCCTGCTGGATGCGGGATGATGGTGTTGTTGAGCTTGAGCGATTATTGCGGGAGATGAACAGCGGGTCGGGGTGCCCGCTTGAGGAAGAGGAGGTAGAGGGGATTCTCCGGCGGATGCAGTGAGGTAGCCCGGGTTATTGGCCGACTCTTTTTTTGAGGGTGTCGAGGAGTTTGTTGAGTTCGAGGAGTTGTTTGTTCATTTCGATGGCAGCGATTTGGAGCTGCTGGATTTTTTGGGTGCAGTCGGTGAGGATAAGGGTAAGGCTCGGGTCAGGCGGCGGCGGAGGGAGCTCCGGGCTGCCTTTTTTGCCGTAGATGATGTAGTTGACGTCGATGCCGACGGCTTCGAGTTTTTCGCGGAGGATGTTGCCGATGCGGTTTTTGCCGGTAACGTAGGCGGTGATGTAGGAGGCGTCTTTGGCTCCGATGGCCTGGCAGAGTGCTACCTGGGTTTTGAACTTCTTTTTGATCTCTCCTTTGAGGCGTTTTGCTTCGTCGGTGTACGCTCCTGACATAGGCATATATTTATATTTTATTCAATATTTTGCGTACATTTAACAGATAATTATACCTAAAAACAGGAATAAAAGCAAACGAAGAGAGCGAAAGATAGGAAATGATAAGGATAAAGAAGATGGTTGAGGGGCGGGAAAAATGGATAGTTCTCTCTCTATTTCCCCATTTCCCCGTATAAAAAAGGGTATGTGATGCCTGCGGCGAAGATTACGGAGGAGATTACCAGGTGCATTGTGGATGCGCTGGGTGCGGGTCATTACCGGGAGGTGGCTTGCAAGCTGGCGGGGATTGACCGGAAGACGCTGTTGAATTGGCTGAAGCGGGGCCAGCGGGAGCGATCGGGGGTGTATCGGGATCTCTATCTGGCGGTTGAGCAGGCGGAGGCTAAGGCGGAAGTGTTTCATTTGAAAAATATCGAGACGGCGTCAACGAAGAGCTGGTTTGCGTCGGCGTGGTTTTTGGAGCGGAAGCATCCTGAGCGGTGGGGCAAGCGTGAGGCTCCACCGGCGGATGATCGGGAGAGAGATGAGGTTGTGGTGATTGGGTAGCGATTGCTGCTGTATGGTTCAGGGTTGTTACGAAAATGAACAACATTTTCAGTATAGTTTAACATTACCATCACCGGCACCGGAGCGCGTAGATTTACGAAGCCCGGTTGATGGAATTGTTAGAACACTATCCACCAATTGCTTCCCGAAAAAAACGCATTAGCTTTATCGCATATGCGCCGGGGACTTGGGCGATTAGCCCATAAGTTAACGATACGATGCCAACCACCCAAGGATCAGAGAATTGCCACACCAGAGCGATAAGAGCCACGACCCCAATCAGCACTCCTGAAAGGGCGGCCTGCGCTTGGGGAACGCCGATAATGTGATTTTGTGGAACCCTGAACTGGAGTTTTACCCCTTTTTGGGTTACAGCCAGCCATATGCGGGGCGAATCGACACTCTTGGAAGAATTTAAGTAGGTCAATCGAATTGCTTGTCCTCTGTTCATGATAGGCACGATATATTCGCGTTGCCCCTGGTAGACAGCCCATTGTGCATCTGATGGGTGCGCGCCTGCTTCAACATGCAACTCCTTCTTGTACCCCTCCGACCATTGCAAAATGTTGGGGGTATCGATTATCTGACTTTGCTCAGTAAGTATGCGGGTGTCGTCTGTGTAAGCGCGAACAACCACGTTCTCGTAGTCGTTCATGCTTTCATTCTTCAACTCAATGGTTGATAGGTACAGATTGGAGACTGGGCTTCCGTTCCAAGTAACCGCCACCGTTCCGAAGATGGCATCTGCCGTAGACATGCCAACTCGCTGATGATTTACGAAATAGGTAAATATTCCACGCTTATTCAGAACTCTCTGTGTGAACCAAGTTGTAACAACACCGCCAATACCACCGGCAATAGCGAAGATGTATTCCTGTGGGATAGTCTGTAGGAGGTTCATGGTTGTATGCTAACAATAATTAGATGATCCGCCTACACTGCGGATTTTTGGATTGCAACCCACATAAGAAACTAAATACTCACGTTTTAAGACGCTGCTAATTCCATATATGAAAGATAGTTAGTCAATTGAATCAACTGTATTTTTAAGTCTTATACTGAGCGCATAATAACACTCATCCCTACCTCTGGTGCGGGGTGCGTAAGAAGATAATGTACTCAGGGATATTGAGTAATCCATTGTAGATGATGTTTTTATTTAGTGGTGGGCGGAGCGGAGGGCGTCATAGGGGGGCTGGATTATTGGTGGGGCCGGAGGGTTTGGGCACGGGGGCGGATTCGGCGGTGGAGAGCGGGAGTGTAGAGCTACGATGTTTCATGGGTTCGGGTGCCTTGGTTGAGCAATATGGCTTTTCAGCCATTCCCCGGGGGGACAAGGGCTTCCCCTATGCCCAGGCAAACTTTTTGTGCAAGGGAGGAAGTGAGCTGCACAAGGTACCCCGCGGAAGCGAACGGCCCTTGGCAGCAAAAAGGCAAACTGGCATATCTTCAGCCCGTCCCACGGGGGATGGTTTTTGTCCGCGTAGCGGTTGCCTTCCGGCAGCAGGGGCGGTACTCCGGCCTTGCTGCTCTTTTGCAAGCAAGGGGGTTGGGCCGAAACGAATACAGGGAGCCCGACCACAAAACGTTGAGGCCCAACCTGCTTGCTTTGCGTGCCTTCGTTCGGGCTGGCGGGGCGCTTGCTTTTCCCCGGCAAGCGGCATGACAGCCCGAGTATATCGCTGTGATTGAGGGTGGCAAGGCTTTGGCGGGCTGCTTGGTCTGTTTTTCCCTGGCAAGCAGCGTGACAAAGGCGCTGGCAGGCTGCAGCCGTTACTTGACTACCCCGCTCCGGCCTGATCTCTGACTGGTAGGTGGGTGTTTTTTTATGATTGGTTTGAGGCAGAAAGCAGGAGCACGGTGGAGCCGGCGCCGGAGCGGTATAGAGGGGGCCCTACCTTTTCGCGGAGGCGCGGGCGACAATATTGAATTTCGCCTTGCCGGTACTCCGGCAGGGCGATTTGCCGCTAGTATGCAAGCCGCTCCCCTGCTACAAGCACCTGCTTGCAAGGAGTGGAGGGCTGGCGCGGCTTGCTCTTTTTGCCCGGCAAAAAGCGTGACAGCCCGGAACGAACGCAAGCTGGTGCGGTTGATCGGGCTTGGCGTGATATTCGGGATGGGGCTTTGGGAATATTGGAGTGCGAGGGGCGGCAGTCAGGCAGCCCGCGTAGCCTGTCGGAGCGTGGCTGACTGGCTGCCAGGCCCCGTGCTGGGCTGCATGGAGGAGACGCCAAAGGTAAGGTTGCCCGCCAAAAATTGACTTTACATAACGGAGAATTATACAACACGGTACCCCGTGTAGGCGCTTGGCTGCTAACCTCAATTTCTGCATACAGATATCCCACCCCGCGCCGGGTGTATAATTCCTGTTATGTAATGCTGGCCGGCCCCGTCCGGCCACGGGTACCAGCCGCCAAATGTTTTGTTTTGACGCCAGCAAGCGAAGCGCGCATGTATGGATTTTCATGCGGCAGGCTGTACTCAGCTTGCTGCTTGCTTGTGAGCCGGAGTAAGGGTTTTTTGCAAGCGGAGGCTATGTGCGGTTTTTGCATAGCCGTAGCTTTCAAAAAACCTTTGCGGAGGCCATGGTTCTTCTCTTTGTTTGCGCGGTACCGGGCTGGAGGCGAGCCGTGCCGGAGCGGTAGTGTCATTGGCGCTTCCCTGGCTGTGTCGATGGCGCCAATGACGCAGAGCGGAGGTGACGGACGCTGGAAGCACAGGGCGCAAGCTTGCTTTCTGGTGGCGCTCTTGTAGTCAAGTGCGCCATGCTGTCGGGAACTGCGGGGCTGGGAGGAGCGAAGGCGGTAGTCCGCTTTCGCGGGATGGGGCGCTCTTGTACTCAAGGGCACCGGAGGGCGTGGGCCTCGGGGTGAGCTGGTCCAGGTCGAAGGCGGTAGTCCGCTTTCGATCCTGCAGGTAGGTTTTGGATAGGAGGAATGGGAGATATAGGACTTATGGTAATGTTGAGGGGCGGACGGTGTAGTCCGATGGAGTTTGGTTGGCTGGATGCCTCTGGTTTGCTGGCAAGCCGTAGGCGCGCAGATGGGTTTTTGTGCGCCTTGTCGGTACTCCGATCAGGGCGCTTTGCTTTTGCTCATGGTACTGTCGGATTTTTGATACAGCGCTCCGCACCTTCTGGAGCCGTAGCGGGTCGCTTCATGAAGCTGCGTGGAGCGTACTCGCGGAGCGGCGGCGGAATGAAGCGAGTTCTTCCCGCGAAGGTGGAGGAAGGCTTGCAGTGCGCTGTTGGGTTGATTTTGGGGTCGGGCGTTGCGGGAAATGAGGGCAGTGCGGGCCAGCGTCAGTTGGCCCGCGCGCCCGGCATGGTTGCGCAAACGGAGCGAAGCGGAGAGCAGCGCCTATGAGGGTTCATTTCCGCTGAACAGCGCTCATCGACTGAGCGGAATGAAAGCGTAACGAAGTGAAGCGAATGGAGCGATTGGCGGGCGCTGTTGAGCGGTTTGTTTGTGGTTCTGGTGGTTAGGTTGAGGTGAGCAAGTGCTGGGCTGTACTCGGCCCTGCATTTGCGGGTATGGGGCGGGAGCTGGGTGGTTGGGGTGAGGTCGGGGTCAGAATCAGGCAGTGCGGGGCGTTGTCGGTTGGGCTTGGGCGTTGGGTGGGTTGCGCAAACGGAGCGGAGTGCAGCGCCTCGGTGGTTTTGGGTGGGTCGGATTGGCTATGAGCAAAGGCGGAGAGAGAGCCAGCAGTGTTGCTCTACCGCAACCTGCGGCGAATGGAGCCTTTGCGGTGGTGGGTCGGAGCTGGATGGTCGGGGTGATGACGGGGTCAGATTGTGCGGGGTTGTGTAGGTCGGGCTTAGGCGTTGGGCAGGTTGCGCAAACGGAGCGAAGCGGAGTGCGGCGCTTCTGTGGAGTTGTGTGTGTCGGATTGGTTATGAGCAAAGGCGGAAAGAGAGCCAGCATGGTTGCTCTTCCGCAACCTGCGGCGAATGGGAGCCTTTGCGGGTGTGGGTCGATAGCTGGGTCGTCGGGTTGGTTGCGCAAACGGAGCGAAGCGGAGAGCAGCGCCTATGAGGGTTCTTTTCCGCTGAACAGCGCTTACCGACTGAGCGGAATGAACGCGTAACGAAGTGAAGCGAATGGAGCGATTGGAGGGCGCTGTTGAGCGGTTTGTTTGTGGCTCTGGTGGTCGGCTTGAGGTGAGCAAGTGCTGGGCTGTACTCAGCCCTGCATTTGCGGTGGTGAGTCAGAGCTGGGTGGTCGGGTTGATGACGGGGTCAGGCTGGGCTGGGCGTCGGGCGGGTTGCGCAAACGGAGCGAAGCGGAGAGCAGCGCCTGGATGAAGAGAGTTGTTGGTTGACTGCTGATTTGAGTTATTTATACTGGCGTATAACGGTCGAACTTGGACTTGGAAAAAACTCAGCAATCAAGAGGTCCCTGATAACACTTGCCAATACTTGAAACGAACAAAGGCTCAAACTGAACGAAATGAATACTGCATATACCAAGTCATACATCCCTTAAAAGACTTTCAAGTGAAGTCACCCTCGTCATTAATATCTGTATATCTGTTATAGGAAAATTTTTATAACTGGTGTTAATAAAATTTATCATATCAGGTATCTCGCTATCATTGTGCACAAATATATATCTGATATCATCAGGCATAATATTCAATTTGCAATATTTAGAAGTTAATTGATTGCATTGATGTAATTCATCGTGATCATTATACTTATTCCGATGTAAATACTGCTTAATTCTCTCGTCAGAAGGGACATAGCGCCATTCAGACTCTTGCAAAAAATCTTTCTCAACTTTTTTATCTTGTTGAATATTTAATACTGTACCACTTATGCACTTCGCATGGCTATGGAAATGCCTGATACTGTCCATACCCTTATTTCTTATTTCAGAATCAGATACCTGATACAAAATATCACTTAATACACCCATTGATTGATACAGTTTATTATTTCCAGTAAAGTAAAACACTGGATTTAAATGATTTTCAATGCCCCACTCTTTTTTTAACCCTACACCGTATCGCCCATAGAAATTCACATGATCGTTTATTTTACTGATGGGGATATCACAAAAACAGCTCATAGGAAATGCAACATCATCATACCCAGGATATCCTTGCCAGGAAACATCTTCAAGACAATACTGTGGCCAGAAACCATTTTGCAAAATCGACTTAAGTACATCGATGTTTTTTGTGAAATGAAACAATGTATCAGACCGTGTTGTCATATTTATTTTTTAGATTCAGATACTTTTCCCACTTAAAAAAGCCCCCGTTAACGGATAATATTTCATAAAAAAGCAATATAGAGAGTGTTATGGTTAAGGACTCAATACTTCATAAATCGTAGAAGCATCTTTGAAGTTGACGCCCAGCGCCTTGAAGTGGGCTTTGCCGCAATCGACTTTTTTGTTTTCGGTTGAGCGGCGCTTGTCGCGGTCGAGGGTGCTTTTGGTTTCGCGAACGAGATAGAGTTTCGGGGTGTCATCGACAACGACGGCCCAGTCGGGGTTGTAGTCGCCGAGTGGTGTTGCTACTTTGAACCAGCGTGGCAGCTTGCAGAAGAATTTTACTCGTTCATCGGCATCGAGGAGTTTTGCTACCTCTTCTTCTGTGCCGGAATCGTAGGCTATGTAGTTGAATGGCGTACGGTTGTCGGTGCTTTGTACGCTGTAGAGGCGGCTGAGGTATTCTTCAATCTCTTCGGCTTCGAAGAGGCGCATTTCGTAGTATTGGCCTTTG
>CAJAOR010000064.1 GCA_903942355.1 uncultured Chlorobiaceae bacterium
CGAAGATGCCATCCGCATGAATGTCGCAGCGATCACTCTCCAGATATTCATTGGCGGCGAATATGAGACCCGCTCTATTCACAACATGACCAGACTTGTCGATATGGGTCTGCGTTACGGTATTCCAACCATGGCGGTGACTGCGGTTGGCAAGGATATGGTACGCGATGCCAAATACTTCAGGCTTGCCTGCAGGATGGCAGCCGAACTCGGTGCGCAGATTGTCAAGACCTATTATGTGCCTGAAGATTTCGACACCATCGTTGCTTCATGTCCGGTGCCGATTGTCATGGCCGGCGGCAAGAAACTCCCTGAGCTCGAAGCGCTCACCATGTCGCGCAATGCTATCGATGAAGGTGCATCGGGAGTTGATATGGGCCGCAATATTTTCCAGAGCGATGCTCCTCTTGCCATGATGAAGGCCGTCAACAAGGTGGTGCATGAGCAGATGAGTCCGCAGGATGCCTTTGACTACTTCAATACCATAAAGGCTGAAGGATAATCGCAAGAAGTGATATCATGGTCGCAGCAGGTCTGATAGCCTGCTGCAATAATTTTAGTAGCGTTCGATTTTTTTAATGGGCACTCTTTTGCTTCATCAGGCCGAGCCGGAACAGTGGGGGAGTATGACGTTTTTCTATGAATACTGAGGATATAAAAGGGTTTTTCGCCTCAAGAGAACAGCTTGACATGGCTGATTACCTGACGCTGGATTACTATCTGGAGTGCGTGGGAGATATTGAGACAGCCCTTGCCCATTTTTGCAGTGAACAATCGACGGCACAGTGGAAGCGCGTAGGTTATGATGAAGATTTTCGTCCGAAGTATGCCGCAAAAGTTATCAGCCTGACGGTAGAGGGAGAGCTTCCGGCACTCAGCTATCCTGTACTGCATTTTGAATCAGGCCCTGTTCACGCCTGTCGTGTCACCATTGCTCATCCACATTGTAATTTTGGCACTAAACTGCCGAATCTGCTCTCTGCCGTTTGTGGAGAGGGAGTCTTTTTTACTCCGGGAGTGCCGGTGGTCAAGTTGCTTGATATTGGCTTTCCAGAGTCTTATCTGGCGGCCTTTGACGGACCGAAATTTGGCATTGATGGTATTCGTGATCTTTTGCAGGCTTATGACCGTCCAATCTTTTTCGGAGTAGTGAAGCCCAATATCGGTCTCAGTCCGGCCAATTTTGCTGAAATTGCCTACCATGGCTGGCTCGGCGGGCTTGATATCGCCAAAGATGATGAAATGCTTGCCGATGTTGACTGGTCCACCCTTACAGAACGTTCACAGGCTCTTGGTGAGGCCAGAAAGCAGGCGGAAAAAGAGACCGGCGAACGGAAGGTTTATCTTGCCAATATTACCGATGAGGTTGACCGGCTGATTGAGCTGCACGACATTGCTGTCAGCAACGGGGCAAATGCCCTGCTTGTCAATGCCCTTCCTATCGGGCTCAGTGCCGTCAGAATGCTTGCCCGGCATACGAAAGTGCCCCTTATCGGTCATTTTCCTTTTATTGCTGCCTTCAGCAGAATGGAGAAATATGGTGTTCATTCACGAGTCATGACCAAGCTTCAGCGCCTTGCAGGCCTTGACTCGATTATCATGCCTGGTTTTGGCAGCAGGATGATGACCCCCGAACAGGAGGTAAAAGACAATATTGCGGAGTGCTTGCAGGATTTCGGACATATCAAGCGCTCACTTCCCGTTCCTGGAGGAAGCGATTCTGCGCTCACGCTTGAATCGGTCTATCGGAAAGTAGGGAGTGTCGATTTCGGTTTTGTGCCTGGACGCGGTGTTTTCGGTCATCCGATGGGCCCAAGAGCCGGGGCGGCGAGTATCCGTCAGGCATGGGAGGCGATCGAACAGGGGATACCCCTGGAAACGTATGCACTTGACCGTCCTGAACTTGAGGCGATGGTTGACGGAGCAAACAAAAAAAAATAAGCACCAGTAAAGGGGAATTGTCTGCTCATGGGTATACTTGATCATAAGGTTGCTGTCATTACCGGCTCCACCCGAGGAATCGGTAAAGCCATAGCGCATGAGTTTGTACGTCAGGGGGCAAAAGTGGTGATAACCTCTTCGTCGAATGCCAATGTTCAGGCGGCTGTTGCCGGATTTCCTCCGGGCACTGCATTCGGCTTTGTCTGTGATGTTGCCTCCACTGCTGATATGGAGAAGCTTGTTGCCGCAGCAGCAAACAGATTTGGCCGGATCGATTGTTTTATCAACAATGCGGGAATCTCCGATCCCTTCAGGAACATTACTGATAGCGATCCTGACGTTTGGGGAAGGGTTATTGATACCAATCTCAAAGGAACCTATAACGGATGCCGTGCGGCAATCAACTATTTTCTCCGCGAAAATATCCCGGGGAAAATCATCAATATGGCCGGTTCCGGCACAGACAGCGGCGCAAATACACCCTGGATGAGTGCCTATGGTTCAACCAAGGCCGCCATAGCCCGTTTTACCTTTGCGGTGGCTCAAGAGTACAAACAGGCCGGAATATCTGTCATGCTGCTCCATCCCGGTCTGGTGCGAACCAATATGCTCAACACCGATAACCCGACGCCTGAACTTTCCAGGCAGTTAGCTACCTTCAGCACCATTCTTGATGTTTTTGCCCAGCCTCCATCTGTTGCCGCAAGGCTTGCGGTACAACTGGCTTCTGGCTGGAGCGATTCAAAAACGGGTGTTTACCTTTCCGCACTGAATGGCAGAAGAAAAAAATGGTTGCTCTTCTCCTATCCCTTCCGTAAAATAACTAACAGGATTGACCGCAGAACCTATTAACGTTGAGGATTGACATGCCGAAAGCTGCAGCACCCCTAATGATACTGATTGTTTTTTTTCTGGCTGCTCTTCAGGGCTGTTACAGCTTCAAGGGATCATCGTTGCCTCCGCACCTCAAAACCATTGCAATACCCGTTTTTGAAGATCGTTCCGGTGCAGGTATTGCACAGTTCAGGGGCGACCTTACTGGCAGACTGGCCAACAAAATAGAATCGCAAAGCCCGCTTCGTTTTACGCCTTCCATGTCTCGTGCTGATGCGTTGCTGGAAGGTGCCATTATCTCTTTTGCTGATGCTCCGAGCCAGCTGTCAAGCAAAACCGAGCGAGCCATAACAAATCGGGTTACTCTGGTTGTGCAGGTTACCATGACTGACCGCCTGAAAAAAACGCCGATTTTTTCACAATCATTTGTCGGATTTTCCGATTATAGCACGGGGAACTATGTTGCCCAGCAGGGGGCGATCCGATATTGCATCGGCCAGATTGTCGATGAAATTTTCGACCGGATTGTTTCCGGATGGTAAGGCCACCGACGCGGTGAATTGCAGCAGCGCTGGTTGGCTGATTAAGCTGTATTTTTTTACGTAACAGATAAAACCTGCAGCAAGCGGGCCTCATTAAAGGAGATTGTTATGGAATCGCATAAGGATGTTGACTATCGTCTTGAACTTGCGCGCGGATTTCTCAATGAAGCGGAGCAGGATTACTCCCTCAAGCGCTGGCGGGCCTGTGTTTCCGGCTCCATACTTGTTCTTGAAAATTCTGGTATTGCCGTGCTGATGCTTTTTGGCGTCTCACCTTTGGCCCACAAACCAGCCCGGCATTTATCGCAGCTCGTCTCCGAAGGGACCGTTACAAAAGAGGTTGCCGAACTGATTGAACAGATCTTGCCGGAACTGGAAAGATATGATTCACATGAAAAAATGCTTGCAAAATATGGCAATGAGTCGTCATTCCAGCTGCCGTGGGAGCTCTTCAATGAAGAGGAGGGGGTCCTGGCTATTGAGGCTGCCCGCAAGTCCATGCGTCTCTGTTCCGAAATAGCAACACTGGTTCTCGCGGCAGACTAATCAATCCAAAGCCAAAAATCAATCCGGGAATATTTTTTACCTATGGCTTGATTTCCCAATAAAAAATGCTGATTGAACGGCAAGGATTCTATGGCGTTATCCCTTGTTCGGCAAGTACGAATTTTTTTTCTGCTTGTCATGATCCTAATGGTTTTCTGTCATCTTTCTGCCCAGGCTTCCCGCTTGCCGTTACGGCTTGATAAGGAACCTTCTTATGATTTGACTGGACACATGGAGCAACTGGTCGATCTTGCCGGAAAACTTACCCTGACCGATGTTCTTGCTCCGGCAGTTGCTTCCCGCTTTAAGCTGCTTGATGGATCCCTTAATAAAGGTTATGGCAGCGAAGCTGTCTGGTTGCGTTTTGCCATTATGCGCAGTAAGGGATTTCCTGAAAATGCCTTTCTGCGATTGGTCCCGCCCAATGTTGACCATGTTGCCGTTTATATACAGAGTGGGCTCTCCTCTTTGCAGTCGAACTCATATCATGAAATTCGCTTGGGCGACCATATTCCGGTTGTCCACCGCCCTGTGCTGAATCCTGATCTGGTGGCACCGCTTTTGCTGCCTCTGGAGCGACCGATTCTGGTTTATATCAGGATTCAAACCAACAATGAGATCAAGTTTTCCGGTGAAATTCGCACCCATGATGATTTGTTGCGCTACACGTATGAAGGAATCATTTTTCAGAGTGCCTATCTTGGTGTCGCCCTGATTATTGCCATGGTGAATCTGATTTTTTTCCTGCGCCTTGGCGACCGATCTTACCTCTATTTCGCGCTCTTTGTTTTTACCCTTTTTATCATTTATCTGTCAGAGGGAGGTCTCCTTACTCTTCTGGATCCCTTTTCGGCGCACCGCTTTTCCGATTATTTCCTGGATATGTCCTTGGGTGCAGTGCTGCTCTTTTCTTCTCTCTTTTCGATCGAAATCTTTACCCTGAAGAAATCGAGGCTTCGCCGCTACCTGCTTTTTTTACCCTTACTTGGACTTCTCTCCATCTTGTCGGTTCCTTTTGGCCTCTATGACTTGATGGCTCCGTTTACGGTTGCCGGGTTTCTTGTTCTGATCATGATCATGAGTTGGCTGAGTGTTCGCTCAATTATAAAAGGAGAGCCTTACGGAGTGCTCTATATGGTAACTTTCGGGATCAGCAATCTTGGCTATTTTATAGATTTTTTGAGGCAGTTGGGATGGATTCAGCTCGATTGGGGGAGTACGGGCAGTATCCAGCTTTTCTCGCTTCTCAATATGATTCTGATGTTTCTGGTCTTGACGGAGCGCTTGCGCTCTGCCGAAAAACAAGCTACAACTGCAGCCCGTTATTCCGAAAAACGGGCGCTGGTTCTTGCTGACGGGATGACCATGGAGTTGCGTGAAAGAAACAGCCAGCTTGATGTGCTTCTTAAATCTGAACTTCTGGCTGGAGATGCTTTGCGTCAAAGTGAAGAGCGGTTCAGGCACTTTTTTGAAGACCATTCCGCCGTTATGCTGGTTCTTGATCCTTTCACCGGCACGGTCATTGATGCCAATCAGGCAGCAGCGGATTTTTATGGCTGGTCGATTGATGAGCTTCGACGGATGTCTATCCAGCAAATCAATACTCTTCCTCCTGAAATGGTGATGGCTGAAATGGAAAAAAGTCGATTGATGATTCAAAATGAATTTTCATTTCAGCACCGGATGGCTGACGGCTCTCTGCGCGATGTAGAGGTATTCAGCAACAAGATTGATGTTGCCCATAAAGAACTGGTCTACTCCATTATTCATGACGTCACTGAACGCAAGCATTATGAACGGGTCAATGCCTGCCGGCTTCATTTGCTGCAGATGTCAGGAAGCGCTTCCGTAGATGATCTGCTTAGGGCGGCACTTGATGAGGTTGGACGGTTGACGGAAAGTTCTATTGGCTTTGTTTTTTTCGTAGCTGAAGATCAGGCGACTCTGTCACTGCGTGTCTGCTTAGCCCCCGGTATCGTGAAGAGTTGCTCAGCAGAAAAACAGGGCAAAAACCATCTGCTGGACAAAACAGGGGCGTGGTTCGATATCATAAAGGGTCAGAGGGCGGTGATTCACAACGATAAAACGGCCTTCCGGCATTGCGCCGGGATGCCGGAAGGTCAGGCTGAAGTCAAGCGCGAACTGATTGTTCCCATCATTCGGAACGACAGTGTTGTGGCAATCATCGGAATAGGAAACAAACCTCACGATTATAGTGATAAGGATATTGAATGGGTAGAGGCGCTTGCCAATCAACTCTGGGATATTGTTGCCAAAAAGATTGTCGAGGAGAAAACGAAAAAGCTTCAGGATCAGCTGCAACAGTCAGCCAAGATGGAGATGATCGGTCAACTTGCCGCCGGGATTATTCATGAAATTAAAAATCCTCTCAATTTTCTCATGGTCAATCAATATACCCTGAAAGAGGATTTTGGCGATCTTTGCGAATTCGTAGGTTCGTATCGCCGGATACTTGAGAAAGTGGGCGCATTTCCCGCTGTTGCCGAAGAGCTGGAGCTGCTTTGTGAAAAAGAGAGATCTCTTGACCTTGACGATCTTCTCCGGAATATTCCTGAAACTCTTGAAAACTCACGAAACGGTGTCGAACGCATAAAAATTATCAGTGAAGGCCTGCTTAATTACTCGTTCAAAAACGTTACGGGTCGACTGTGCTCTTTTGATCTCAACAAGGCCATTCAGGACGTCCTTGTCATTGCGAAGAGTGAATACCACTCCGTTGCTACTCTTGCATTACAACTTGAAAACCTGCAGATGGTTCTTTGTGATCCGTCACAGATCAATCAGGTGCTTCTTAATCTCATTATAAACAGTGCTTATGCTATCAAGTCACAAAGCAGGAGCTCTCTTGGCCAGATAATGATTAAAACATGGGCAACCGCTGAATACGTCTCATGCTCTGTCGCTGATGATGGTCCGGGAATTCCTGAAGAGATCATGGATAGGGTATTTGAACCCTTTTTCTCAACCAAGGAGCTGGGCAAAGGAACTGGACTTGGACTGAGCATTTCTTATGATATCATTGTCAATAAACATCATGGAACCTTTTCTGTGGACTCATCGCCTGAAAGCGGTGCCATGTTTACTTTTTCACTACCCGTAAGATCATCTGAAGAAGTGCTGTTGCCCCCCGCCTCCGACACCGTTCACACCGCACCGTTAACCGTGCTGACGTCATGATAATAAGAGCTGAAGACAACGCGAAGCTGTCCGGAATTATTTTTACCAGTGCCCTGATGCAAGATGGTTTGCATGATGATGGTGGCAAGCCGGAGATGTTGCTCCGTCGGTTCTTCCAACCTGATTACGCAAGAATTCAAGTTTTTCTTTTGAGGTGAATTGCTCCTCAGCGGTAGATTTTACTATTGACTGGAATAAATAGTATGTTCACAACACCTGAAAACCTGAGGGGTGACAAAGCGTGTCGGTGTTATGTTCAGGCTTTGTCTTGATCAGCTTGCTGACGAGATCAGACCGGGTTCAGGAATGAGTGGCAGTATTGTCAATTCGTCAATCTTGAATGGAGTTATGCCGAAAATGAACACAGCATCACGCGTCCTTTGCAAGGCTTTACAAAGCAAAATCATGTCAGCGGAACAGGCCGCGGCACTGATTTATTCCGGAGACAATGTTGGTATGAGCGGGTTTACCGGCTCAGGCTATCCCAAGGCGGTGCCCGCAGCGCTTGCCAAAAGAATTGAGGAGGCCAACAGTGCCGGTGAAAAATTCAGGATTGGTGTTTGGACCGGCGCATCCACTGCACCGGAACTTGATGGAGCCCTGGCCAAGGTTGACGGTGTGGAAATGCGTCTTCCCTACCAATCTGACCCTGTTTGCCGCCAGCGCATCAATGCGGGAGAGATGGAGTATATCGATATTCACCTTTCCCATGTAGCCCAGTTCGTCTGGTTTGGATTTCTCGGAAAGTTAAATGTCGCCGTAGTTGAGGTAGCCGGAATTCTCGAAGACGGACGGCTGATTCCTTCGACTTCTGTAGGCAATAACAAGACCTGGCTGGATCAGGCAGACAAGATTATTTTGGAGGTAAACAGCTGGCAGGATGCGCGTCTGGAGGGAATGCACGATATTTATTATGGGACCTGCCTTCCGCCAGATCGCAAGCCGATTCCTTTGGTAAACCCGCATGACAGGATCGGCGACTATTACCTGCATTGCGATCCTGATAAAGTTATCGCCATTATCGAAACCAATAGCCCCGATCGCAATTCTGAGTTCTCGGATCCTGATGAAGGTTCCCGAATGATTGCAGGCCATATCCTCGAATTCCTCGAGCATGAAGTAAAAAAAGGACGGCTCCCCAAGAATCTGCTCCCTCTGCAATCCGGTGTCGGCAACATTGCCAATGCCGTCATGGCAGGCCTGAACCATGGACCCTTCGAGAACCTGACCGCCTATACCGAAGTGCTGCAGGACGGCATGCTTGAAATGATCCATTCCGGCAAGCTTGTTTTTGCTTCAGCTACAGCTTTCTCATTGAGCAATAAGGCACTGGCTGAACTTTATGCACATCTTGATGAATACAAGGACAAGATTGTCCTGCGTCCCCAGGAAATCAGCAACCACCCCGAAGTCATCCGCCGTCTTGGGGTTATTGCCATGAATGGCATGATTGAAGCCGATATGTACGGCAATGTCAATTCGACCCATGTGATGGGCAGTGCCATCATGAACGGTATCGGCGGGTCAGGCGACTTTGCTCGCAACGCCTATATCTCCATATTCATGACACCTTCCCAGGCAAAGAACGGTCAAATTTCCTGCATTGTGCCGATGGTATCCCACGTTGATCATACGGAACATGATGTTCAGGTACTGGTTACCGAGCAGGGTCTTGCTGACCTTCGTGGACTCTCCCCAACGCAGCGTGCCAAGGTCATTATTGAAAATTGTGCCCACCCGAACTTCAAGCCGGCCCTTCAGGACTACCACAAGCGTGCGCTTGATCAATCTTTTGGCAAACACACGCCTCATCTGCTCGACGAAGCGTTAAGCTGGCATCAGCGATACCTTAAAACCGGTCAGATGTAAGGAAACCTCTTCATGTCCGCGGCACCGGGGACTATAACATTATCCCCGGTGCAAAGCGGTTTAACAAAGCCCCTCAGCACCATAATCTGCCATGGCAATCTGGTGTCGGCAACATTGCCTCGATCAGGATTATTGGGCAGAACTGATCCCGGAGATGTCTGGCTATAGGCTCATCAACTTATCCAACATTGATTAACCGCTTATTTCAGTGCGATATTCAATTACAGCGAAAACCCTGTCCTTGACAGTACTCCTCTTGCTTCACTCTATTTCACAACCTTCCACGCAACTTTCAGCCGCTCCGCTCCCTGATACGGGCAGCATCCTGCGCGACCAGCAGCAGTCACAACAGCAGCCGCAGGGTCAGTTTCGTGCTCATGAACAAGAAAAAGAGCCGCTTCTGAATACGGGGAGCAACGTTCAGGTCGTGGTGAAAGGATTTGCCTTCAGCGGTTATGAAGGGCTCGTAACCGAGGCAGAGCTTCAACAAGCGGTAGCCGGTTCCATTGGCAAAAGCCTCACCTTCAATGAGCTGAACTCCCTGACCGATAAGGTGACAGCTCTTTTCAAGGCAAAGGGATGGTTGCAGGCCAGGGCTTACCTGCCGCCGCAGGACATCACCTCCGGCATCATCAGGGTTGCCATTGCTCAAGTGAAAAGTGACGGAAACCTCACCATCAAGCGCGACAAGAGCGCACGAATCTCTCCGGATTACCTTCATGGTATCGGCATTCTGCCCCTGCACGCCGGCAAGCCCATCAAAGAGAAGGAGTTGGAGCGCAGCGTTTTGCTGATGAACGATCTTCCCGGTGTGTCAGCAAAAGCCTCTCTCGTGCCCGGCAGTGAACCCGGCACCAGCGGAGTTGACGTTGCCGTCACCGAAGGCCAGCTCTTTTCCGGAATGCTCTATGGCGACAACCAGGGTAACCGGTACATTGGAGCCTGGCGCGGCACTGCCTTGGTTTCAGTCAACGATCCTCTCAGGCGCGGTGACCAGTTGACCCTGCTATTGACCGAGGCTTCGGGGCTTGCACAAGGTCGTATCGGCTACAGCTTTCCGATTGCGTTCAGCGGTGCCAGGGCAAACCTCTCCTATACGGGTATGCGTTACGAACTTGGCCGCGAACTTGCCCCGTTACAGTACAAGGGCAACAGCAACAGCATCGATGCCGGCATCAGCTATCCGACTCTTCGCACCCGCAATGCCAACGTCACAACAAGCTTTTCTTACGGCTACAGAGGCCTCATCGATACCCAGGCTGACGTCAACATCCACGACAAACAGATCAATAACGCAACCCTCATGGTCAGCGGCGACCGCTACGACCAGCTCTTTGGCGGCGGCTATACCAGTTATAATGCAAGTGTCACCACAGGTTCACTGCACGAATCGAGTGACCTGACGGCAGAATATGCCAAAGCAAACCTTACCGAGGGGAGCTATACCCGATTCAACGTTGCCCTTGCCCGTCTGCAGCACCTCTCCGAACGGTTCAACCTCAATATATCGGGAAGCGCCCAGATGGCTGCTGGTGGCAACCTGGACTCCAGCGAAAAGTTCACCCTTGGCGGCCCCAACGGCCTGCGAGCCTATCCCATTGGTGAAGCTGCCGGAGATGAAGGGCAGCTTGTGAGCGCCGAAATCCGCTACGCCCTTCCCCTTGCCGCAAAATCGGGGAACCTCCAGCTTATCGGGTTTTACGATGCCGGTCACATCACCATCAATAACGAGCGTTACCCCGGTGATCTCTCAACGGCAACAGGCCGCAACGACTACTGGCTGCTTGGAGCCGGTGCAGGGCTTAACTATTCGTACTCCGGGAGATTCTCTGTTCGAGGCATCTGGGCCCATGTCATCGGTGATAACGCTGGCCGGAGCACTGCCGGCAATAACTCTGACGGTGTGAATGACCGTAGTCGCTTCTGGCTGCAATCCACTTTTTCGTTCTGAAAGCCAAAAGTCCGTTCATAACTCTTTTACAAAGTACTCAACAGTTGCATCATGAACAGGATATTCAACCTCATCTGGTCCAAGACAAAAGAGAAATGGATTGTCGTCTCCGAAAAGGTAAAGGGCAACGGTAAAGTTCCCTCTTCCCCTCTTCGCAGTCTTGCCGCTCTGACAGCACTCTTTATGGGCGGAGTACCAGCCTATGCCATTGACCCGGGTTCACTGCCTACAGAGGGGCAGATAACCGCAGGCAGCGGCACGATCACCACCAGCGGCACCCAGATGACGGTGAACCAGTCGAGCCAGCAACTGATCGCCAACTGGGGAACCTTCAACATCGGCGAAAACGCCGCAGTCCGCTTCAACCAGCCCAACAGTTCTTCTGCGGCCCTTAACCGCATCTTCGACCAGAACCCGAGCCAGATCATGGGTTCGCTCTCCTCTAATGGTCAGGTATTCCTGCTCAATCCTGCAGGCATTATTTTCGGTAAGACAGCCCGCGTCGATGTCGGCGGCCTGGTTGCCTCATCGCTCAACATGCTCGACAGCGACTTTCTTGCAGGCAAATATACCTTCACCGGCAACGGAAGCTCTGGCGCTCTGCTCAACCAGGGCGTCATCAATACCGCTAATGGTGGCGTTGTCGCTCTCATGGCGCCAACCGTCACCAACGAAGGGAGCATAACCGCCAACAGCGGCAGCGTTCTCCTTACCGCCGGCAATAAGGTTTCGCTTGATTTCACCGGTGACGGACTTATCAGCTACACCGTCGATCAGGGTGCAGTCGATGCCCTTGTCGAGAACAAGGGGCTCATCAAGGCCGACGGCGGATTGGTGGTCATGACCTCCAGAGCTGCCGATGCCTTGCATATGGCAACCACAACCAACTCCGGAGTCATAGAGGCCCATACCATCCAGAACAAGGCCGGTCGAATTCTCCTCCTCTCCGACATGGCAAATGGCCAAACCAATGTTGGAGGAACCCTCGATGCCAGCGCCCCCAACAGCGGCGACGGCGGCTTCATCGAAACCTCCGCCGGGCGTGTCAAGATCAGTGACGGAACCATTGTCACCACCCTTGCGCCGAAGGGGAAGACAGGGATGTGGCTGATTGACCCCGATGGTTTTACTATCGCAGCAACGGGTGGTGACATGACAGGCTCATTTCTGAGTTCAAGCCTTGACGTTACGGGTGTCGAAATTAAAAGTGTTAATGGCAGTTCGGGGAGCGATGGCAACATCAATGTCAACGATGTTGTCAGTTGGAGCAAGAATAAACTGACGCTCACAGCGACCAACGACATCAATATTAACGCCGTAATGACTGTCTGTGGCACTTCCAGCCTTGATCTTGAACCCGGGAGTAAGCAGGTCAATATGGGCTTCAAGCCTGATGGTACTTTCAAGGGACGGGTGGACTTTTTTCAGGCCAACGGAACGACTCCTCGTTCAGGCATCGGCTTTCTCACCATCAACGCTCATGATTACACAGTAATCACGGAGCTTGGTACAAATAATAGCAGCAAGACCGGTACAGACTTGCAGGGAATTAACGGTGTAAGCGGTTACTACGCCCTCGGCGGCGACATCAATGCCTCAGCTACAGGTAGTTGGACTGTCGGCGGCTTCACGCCAATTGGTTCCTTTACCGGTACCTTCGATGGACTTGGCCATACTATCAGCTCTCTTACGATCAACCGTCCTGAAGATAGTGAAATAGGCTTGTTTGGGAATTCCAATGGGATAATCCGTAATGTCGGGCTTATTAATGCGTCGGTAACTGGCAACTCATCTGTTGGCGCTCTGGTGGGGTATAACGACTATGGCAGCACCATCACCAACAGCTATGCGACGGGTAGCATGACAGGGAATGGAAATTTTGTCGGTGGTCTGGTGGGATACAATTATGGCAGTATTACCGATTCATACGCTACCGGAAGCGTCACAGGGAGCGGAGACGATGTAGGCGGTCTGGTGGGGTATAATGGCGGCTTCATCAAGAACAGTTTCTACGACATGGGTACAGCCATCATAAAAGTTGGAAATGGCTCGAGCGAGCCGCTTCTTGCCGCAGTCACTCCTTACGGGATCTATGGCGCCCAGTTTAACGACTGGCTGAGCAGTACAGGCAAGAGTGCCAAGAGCCTCGTTATTACTGACTATTTTACTCTTTTGGACGGTTATTACTCTCTTGATGATCTTGGCGATGTAAAAAATATCCTCGGTTTTGTCAACGATACGAATGTCAAAAAGTTCAGGCTGACGAATGATATCGCTCTTCCTGGTGGGTTCTGGATTCCTCTCTTCAATGCTGCCGAGCTTGACGGAGCCGGACACAAATTCACCGGTTTGTCGGTCAATCAACCGATGAACAATCAAATTGGTATGATCGGTTTACTGGGGCACGACAGTACCATCAATAACCTCGGAGTCACTGGCTTAACTATTACTGGAAGCAGTTCTGTCGGCGGTCTGGTTGGCGACAATCACGGCACTATCTCCGACAGCTATGCGACGGGCAGCGTAGAAGGAAAGAGCAATATCGGCGGTCTGGTGGGGAATAATTCCGGCAGTATTACCGATTCATACTCTACCGGAAACGTTACAGGGAGCGGAAACGATGTTGGCGGTCTGGTGGGGTACAATGGTGGTACCATCAAGAACAGCTTCTACAATATGACAACGTCTGAAATCAAGGTTGGAGATAGCCAGGGAGGAACTCTTGATGCCGCAGTCACCCCTTATGGAATTTATGGTGATCAGTTTAACGACTGGCTGAGCGATAGCGGCAAGAGTGCCAAGACCCTCAATATCTCAAACTATTTTGGTCTTCCCATTGATGGCTATTACCAGATCAGCAGTGCAAACCTTCATAACATCCTTGGTTTTGTCAACGATACGAATCTCAAAAAGTTCAGGTTGACGACTGATATCGACCTGTCAGGCACGGGGTTCTGGATTCCTCTCTTCAATGCTGCCAAGCTTGACGGAGCCGGACACAAATTCACCGGTTTGTCGATCAATCAACCGATGAATAATGAAATTGGTATGATCGGTTTACTGGGGCACGACAGTACCATCAATAACCTCGGTGTCACCGGTCTCGGTGGCGTCGATGTCATTGGCAATGAATCTGTCGGTGGTCTTGTGGGGTTAAATAGGGGCACGATCAGCAACAGCTACGCGACGGGTAGCGTGACAGGGAACGGAGATTTTGTCGGTGGTCTGGTAGGTGACAATAACGGCACGATCACCCACAGCCATGCGAC
>CAJAOR010000065.1 GCA_903942355.1 uncultured Chlorobiaceae bacterium
ATGGTCATGCCGTTCCAGATGCAGTCAAATTTTTTAGCATCCAGAGAGTGGATAACACCGTCCCAGGCGGTTGGCTGCCATTCGATCTTGATGCCAAGCCGTTTTCCGACCTCTTCTGCGGCATCGATATCGAAGCCGACCAGCTTACCATCAGCCTGACGGAAACCCATGGGGGGAAAAGAGTCATCCAGACCAATCATCAATTTACCATCTTTTTTTACCTTGTCCCAGGAACCATCACCGGCAAAGGCACTTACAGCAAGCAGTGACACGGCGAGGCACGACAACAGCAACAGCAGTTTCTTCATGGTATTGATCTCCTCAAACAAAAATTTGATACCTGCGTAACAGGCGGGCGGGATTATTCCAGAAAAGGTCGGACCAGTCAAGGGATGATTGTGAACAGATTATAGAGAAGAAGGGTGCTGAATCAGCACCCTTCCCTTGAGTTTGGCCTTTTACTAGATACTTGAGAAACGAGAGCTTGCAAGTCTCGTTTTTTTTGTATATTATAATCTAGTTATTTAACTAGATTGTTTTTGGAGGCATACTATGGGATATCCAACCAAAGTCCAGTTGATTAAACGCAAACAGAGCGAGCAATGGTACATCAACTTTCCAGCAGCGGTAGCACAAGCAATGGAGTTCGAACGCGGTGAGACCGTTGAATGGATTGTCGAGGATAAGGAGAGTTTGGTTTTGCGTCGTCAGAACGTTCCGCCGTCAGCTTTGAAAAAAAAACTGCAGGAATAATTGCTTCATTCAACCGGCTCTTCGACAAGACCAAGCCAGCTTTCTCTCAAGTGCGTACTTTTGAGCGTGCCCGCACTCTGGCAATGAGTTCTTTGGTTGGGTTGGGGCGTAGAACCGTTAGTGGTATGCTCTGTACCAGTGCCCAGCAGTTTACCGACTGGTCGGCAGCCTACCGGCTTTTTGAGCGGGAACGATTTGATAGGGAGGCACTGTTTGCGCCGGTACGTCGTGAAGTTGTTGAGCGTCTCGGCAAAGAGGAGCCGTTGGTGGTTATGATGGATGACACCCTGATTCGAAAACGCGGTCGTAAAGTACATGGTGCCGGTTGGAAGCGAGATCCGTTGGGTCCTTCGTTCTGCACGAATTTTGTCTGGGGGCAACGTTTTCTACAAGTTTCAGCAGCATTGCCTGACCCGTACATGGCTGGTCGTGCCAGAGGAGTTCCTATCGATTTGACTCATGCTCCTTCACCTGCAAAGCCAGGCAAGAGGGCTTCCGAAGAAGCATGGAAAGAGTATCGGGTACAGCAGCAGGCAATGAAAGTAAGCAGTATCGGGGCCACGCGAATTACGGAGATAAGGAAACAACTTGATCAAGACGATGCTGGCCGTCGGTTGATCGTGTCAATAGACGGTGGCTTTACCAACCGCGCCGTATTCCGAAATTTGCCGCATAATACGGTGGCAATTGGTCGTATTCGCAAGGACGCAAAGCTGTTTCTCGCACCGGAAGAAGCGACCATGCCGCGACGTGGTCGCCGTCGTTGGTACGGAAAGCCTTTGCCAACTCCTGAGCAGATACGCCAGGACAAGTCAATCCCATGGGAAACGGTTGCAGCGTTTGCTGCTGGCAAGACGCATTCATTTGAAGTTAAGACTCTTGCTGCAGTTCGCTGGCTTGGCAGCGGTGATAAAGATACACGCCTGGTTGTTATTCGCCCTTTAGCATACCGGCCAAAAAAAGGGACACGATTACTCTATCGTAACCCGGTATACCTGCTGTGCACTGATCCGGAACTGTCATTGGCCAGACTGCTGCAG
Source organism: uncultured Chlorobiaceae bacterium (assembly GCA_903942355.1). Classification (GTDB taxonomy): domain Bacteria; phylum Bacteroidota; class Chlorobiia; order Chlorobiales; family Chlorobiaceae; genus Chlorobium. The sequence goes on from CAJAOR010000065.1 coordinate 1,794, forward strand.
TCGTATCTATGGAGATGGGAAGTGGAACTGAACTTCCGTGATGAAAAAACAGTGATGGGGGTTGGTGAAGCTCAAGTACGCACCAAAGCAGCAGTTGAAACAGTTCCGGCGTTTGTGGTAGCGGCGTATGCATTCCTACTCTTGGCTGGTACCGAGGAGAACAAAGAAGAACAAGCTTTGCCACAGCCGAAATGGCGAACAGCGGAGACACCGGCAAGGCAGACCACAGCCAAAATGATCGGGATGTTTCGTTCTCAATTATGGGGAACTGCAATGGGAATGAATTTAAAGGACTTCATTACAAGGAAGACTGCAGACACGAAGCCGGTTTTATTTGAAATGTCCTTGCCATCAGCGGTTTGCTATGCGTTCAGATAGCCAAAGACGAGAAAGGGGAAATCCTTGCGGATTTCCCCTTTTTAATATGCCAACATTGTTCAACCGCGCGATTAACGCTTGGAGAACTGGAAACGGGCG
>CAJAOR010000066.1 GCA_903942355.1 uncultured Chlorobiaceae bacterium
ACTCACTAAGCATCGTTGTAACTTGTTTCATGGTCTGGAACTCCTTGTGGATAGGGCTGATATCAATCGTTTGGTCACTTTTAATATCACCGTTTCTCAAGTGTTTTTCAGACCTTTTTTGCTTTTAACCGGACACTACTGTTTGTCACCCATCAAGGCAACGCCCGTGTTGACCGTGCCGATGACGGCCGATATGTCACTCATCGACGATATCTCTTGGGCGACCAGTGCGCCCCGGTCGTTTTTACCTTCATCATCACGTTCGATAATCTCTATTTTCATCATTTTTCCGCCAACATTGACCCCTCCCCTTTGGTTTATCTGGGCAAAAGCCAACTTTGCCCCATCTCTCATGGAAACGCCCATCGGGGCCGATCCACCTGAAAAAGGTCCCGTGATGGCAATCTTGATGACATTGGCTGCCATGGCGCAGGTGGAAAATGATGTTGCAAGGAGAAACGCAACAATGGAACGGTAAATCTTCATTTTGTTGATTCTACGGGTTTAAAAAAATCCCATTGTACAAGCGCAGTACACTTGAAGCTTTGTTTTTGGGTTCGCTATTTAATTATTAAATGAAAATAATTATAACGCAATTTGTCGCGCACTACAAGGTTTATTTTTCGGGGGAGTAAGCTTGGTGTTTGTCGTTATGTAGTTCGATGAATTTGAACTGAAGTCCGCAATGATTGTTATCATGCTGAAGCGGGATGGATGGATGGATGGATTAACTGGGCTGAAGTTGCAATTACGGCAGAGATTTTTTTCTTGTTTCCGTTATAGTTAATCGTATATTTGCGATTAACTATAACGGATGAATGGAAAATGAAAAGATCATTGTCGGCGGTGGAGTACAGTGGAGAGGAGGAGATCATGGCTTCGATTGCCAAGGCGATCAGTCATCCTGTTCGCATTAAGATATTGAAGCTGCTTGCCAGCCAGCAATGTTGCTTTACAGGTGAGTTGACGGAAATTATTCCCATGGCGCAGTCAACGATTTCACAGCATCTCAAGGCACTGCTGGACGCCGGTCTGATTCAGGGTGAAATCAACCCGCCGAAGGTGCGGTACTGTATCAATCTGGAGACTTGGTTAACGGCTTCAACTCTTCTTGGCGGTTTTTTTAATGCTGATTTGACCTGCAGGTGCGAGTGCCGTTGAGCAAAGTTTTTTTGACTACCCGATGTGACGAAATGCTTGTTAGCAAAGGGTTTGAAATTTGTTCATGTTCTGTTTAGTAATCGTTCATTTGCGATAAACATATAAAGGGTAAAAACAATGAAAAAGGTAAAAATTCTTGGGAGCGGCTGTGCTTCATGCACCCAGCTTGTTGAAGCCGTAAAAGCGGTTATTGCCGCAGAGGGTATTCAGGCTTCGGTTGAAAAGGTTGAGGATATCCAGCAGATCATGGCCTACAACGTGATCTCGACTCCGGCGCTTGTTGTTGACGAAAAGGTGCTCTGCAAAGGTCGTGTTCCAACTCACGAAGAGCTTAAAGAGCTGTTGACTGCAAAACCACAGGGCTGTTGCGGATCGCATGGTTCCAAATCAACCGGCGGCAGTTCAGGCTGCTGTTGTTAAGACGGCAGCGGGGGATGGTGTTTTGTAGCGGGTTATCCCAAATGAGGTGTTGAAAAAGCTGATAAGCAAACGTATTGAAACATGAAACAAGATTCTTGGAAACAGTTACCCATGGCACCATGGGCAGAAAACGTCAAATGGCTCTCCGGTGTTTTTTTTGCCGCGGTGTTGTGGGTTATTTTGTACAGCAATCTTGAGTGGTGTGCCGGTATGCTGCTTCATCTTTCGGGGATCACCCGCGCCAACCGTTTCGGCGAAGCGGTTTACTTCTTTCTCTATGAAGTGCCGAAAGTGCTGCTGTTGCTTACCGCAGTAGTCTTTCTGATGGGCGTGGTGCACACCTTTATTTCTGCCGAGCGCACACGGGCATTGCTTTCGGGTCGGCGAACCGGTGTCGGAAACGTTATGGCGGCCTGTCTCGGCATTGTGACGCCTTTCTGCTCCTGCTCTGCGGTACCGCTTTTCATCGGCTTTCTTCAGGCAGGGGTGCCGCTTGGTGTAACCTTTTCCTTTTTGATTTCAGCGCCGATGATCAATGAGGTTGCCCTTGCACTGCTTTTTGGCATGTTCGGCTGGAAGGTTGCCCTGCTCTATTCGGGGATGGGTCTTGCTGTTGCCATTATTGCAGGCGTGGTGATTGGCAAGCTCCGCATGGAGCGATATCTGGAAGAGTGGGTGCTGAAACTGCAGGAGAGAACGGTTTCGGCCGAAGTGGAGTACGAGTCGATGAGCGTGCCCCTGCGAATAAAGGAGGGTAACCGCCACGTTCGTGAGATTGTCGGCAAGGTTTGGCTTTACATTGTGCTCGGTGTCGGACTTGGCGCGGGAATTCATGGCTATGTTCCTGAAAATTTTATGGCGTCACTGATGGGTAAAAGTGTCTGGTGGTCGGTTCCCGTCGCTGTGCTGATTGGCGTTCCCATGTATTCAAACGCTGCAGGTATTCTTCCTGTTGTTCAGGCCCTGCTTGGCAAGGGAGCAGCTCTCGGTACGGTGATGGCGTTCATGATGAGCGTGATCGCCCTTTCAGCTCCTGAAATGATCATTCTTCGCAAGGTCTTGAAGCCTCAGCTTATTGCAGTTTTCGCTGGTGTTGTGGCGGCGGGGATCATGCTGGTTGGCTTTGTCTTTAATCTCGTTTTATAAAAAAACCCTCGAAAAATTGATTGTTTCCCCTGATGTACTCCAAGGGGGGGACCAAGGTACCGGCCTTTTCTTGGCTTTTGGAGAGCGCGTGCAGTTAAGTAATGGCGGTTTAAAACAATAGATAAACAATGAAAAAATCAATCCTGATTCTCTGTACCGGAAACTCCTGCCGCAGCCAGATGGCCGAAGGGTTTCTCCGTTCGTTCGACAGTTCGCTTGAAGTATGTTCAGCAGGCACAAGACCGGCGGCTATGGTTCATCCGCTGGCTGTTAAGGTGATGCGTGAAGAGTGGATCGACATCAGCATGAACATGCCGAAAAGTGTCGATGAATTTCTCGGAAGGGCGTTCGACTATGTTATAACGGTGTGCGATGGGGCAAATGAGTCCTGCCCGGTTTTTACTGGCAAGGTGGAGCAACGTCTGCACATTGGCTTTGAAGATCCTGCAGAGGCAGAAGGAACAAAAGAGGAGGTGCTTGCCGTTTTCCGTCGCGTCCGTGACGAAATCAACCAGCGTTTCAGGCAGTTTTATAACGATAATGTAAAAGGGGAATAATCATGGGTATTGCTGCAAAACAGTTATCGTTCCTTGACCGCTATCTGACGCTCTGGATTTTTCTGGCCATGGGTGTCGGGGTGCTTTCAGGCTGGCTCTATCCGTCAATTCCCGGCTTCTGGAACCTTTTTCAGTCGGGGACGACGAACATGCTGATAGCCGCAGGGCTTATTGTCATGATGTATCCTCCTCTGGCAAAGGTCAAGTATGAAGAGTTGGGTGACGTTTTCCGAAACACGAAGGTGCTTGCACTGTCGCTTGTGCAGAACTGGATAATCGGCCCAATCCTGATGTTTGTGCTTGCCGTCCTCCTGCTCTCCGACATGCCGCACTACATGGCAGGCCTCATCATGATTGGCCTTGCCCGCTGCATCGCCATGGTTATTGTCTGGAATGATCTTGCCAAGGGAGATACCGAGTATGCCGCCGGGCTTGTCGCCTTCAACTCGATTTTCCAGGTGCTCTTTTTTCCCCTCTATGCATGGATCTTTTTGACAGTGTTGCCGAAGTGGCTCGGTATCACTTCGTTTCAGGTTGATATATCGATATCGGATATTGCCGTATCAGTCTTTATCTATCTCGGCATTCCCTTTATTGCAGGCTTCCTCACCCGCTTTATCATGCTGCGCGTGAAAGGAAAAGAGTGGTATGAGGCTGAATTTATTCCCCGCATCAGTCCGCTGACGCTTGTAGCCCTGCTCTTTACCATTGTAGTGATGTTTTCGCTGAAGGGCGGCTATATCGTCAAAATTCCGATGGATGTTGTCCGCATTGCCATCCCTCTCCTGATCTATTTCGTGATCATGTTCCTGCTCTCGTTTTTTATGGGCCGCAAGGTTGGTGCAGGGTACCCGAAAACCGCAACGCTTGCTTTCACGGCAGCCAGCAACAACTTCGAGCTCGCAATAGCCGTGGCTGTAGCAGTCTTCGGTATCAATTCCGGAGAGGCCTTTGCCGCCGTTATCGGCCCGCTGGTTGAGGTTCCAGCCCTGATTGCGCTGGTCAATGTTTCGCTTTGGTTCAGGGGGAAATATTTTGGTGAAACCGCAGAGGTGGTCTAAGCTTTATGTAGGATGGCGGGACGACCCCGCCCCTACGGTGAATGGGGCGTTTACGGTGATCCTTAGCCGTCAAATTTGCTATAATGCGCCCCCTTGCTCTGACTGGACGACTTGATCGTATTAGCCTTGTTGTCCCATTTTATCGCATTTGATTCCGTGCCCTGTGTTGAATTTTCCTTGGAATCATTCCATTTAATGGTGTGACTGTCAGTGGGTCCGATGATGCCGCTGTTGTTGCCCTTTATCTCATGCGTCTCCCAATCGTCTCCAGCCTGGGCAACCCCGAGAGATGCTCCAAGAGACGCTACGGCAGCAACCAGCGCCAGATTTTTTCTTGTTCTTTTGTTCATGATGGTTCTCCGTTTTATGGCTGTTGTATCCAGAATTGCAGCGCATTCTGGTGCATGCGCATTTTGTCTTCAATATCAAGGGGGAACGGCAGTTCTCTCTGCTGGCAATAGATTCTGACAGCAGCATCCATATCCATCCACTCGCCGTTTTCCGGCAGGAGGTGCTCCTCCGCCTCGGTTGCGTCGGTCGCGTCTTCGTTGTCTCCACCCTGTTCAAGGAGAGCCATCATCTCCCAGAGCAGCTTCAGATAGCTGTCAGCAGCATCCAGGTAAGCGTGCACTTCCTGACTCTCAAGATAGCGTTCAAGAGAGACCTCTCCGCCATTGCTCTCCCCCCGGCATCCTGCTTCCGGCTCTATTTCCGAAAACCACTCGTCACCCCGATCGTTACAATGCCTTCCGAGCGGATAGAGCCTGCAGACAAGCGGGCGGTCAGCATGAACACGGCACCCGTCGGATCCAAGAAAGATACAGCGATTCTCGTTATCAAATTTCAGGTATGAACCGTTTTTGGTGGTGAAGCGAGCAATACATTCTGTTGTTGAAATGCCGAGATTGCCAGCAAGACGTGCTATTTCATAAGGGTTAACCTGGATTTTTTTTGACTGGCAGCACTGCAGGCAGCGCATGCACGAAAAGCTGAAGGGCGTATGGCGGTCAAGCCCTGTTCTGCGGAGCGGCAAAGGCGTAGCTCGATCGGTCTCCTGATGAGACATGGCGCAATATTTTGTTGTTTGATGAGTATAATATTAAGGTACAAATAAATTTTATGTTATGCTCTCTTCCGGGGCAACCGCAAATACCACTCCCTCTTTCTGCCCTTTTTTGTTATAATATCGTACAGTGCACGGTCGGACAAGGTTTTTGGTTGCTCACGGCACTTGTTCAAGGTAATCCAGTAAACAATGAATGTGGTAACTGATGGCTGAAACGATTCTCCGGCTTGAAAATATTCGAAAGGAGCTTGGACTTTCCAAAGCTATCCGCCAGACCATCATTCCCAATCTCTCTCTGGAAGTTCATGCAGGGGAGTTTGTTGCAATCACGGGGCCATCGGGTTCAGGCAAGTCAACCCTGCTTTACATTATGGGAGGACTTGACAAGCCAACCGCTGGCAAGGTTTGGCTTGACGGAGAGGCGATCACCGAAAAAACTGAAACGGAGATGAACCGTATCCGCAATGAAAAAATTGGCTTTATCTATCAGTTTCACTTTTTGCTGCCCGAGTTCAACGCTGTCGAAAATGTCAGTATGCCGATGATGATCAACGGTCGCCGCAGCCGAAAAGAGATCAGGGAACGGGCCATGAAGCTGCTCGACATGGTTGACATGCAGAACAAGTATACCAACAAACCAAGCCAGCTCTCCGGCGGTCAGCAGCAGCGGGTTGCCATTGCGCGGGCGCTGGCCAACGAACCAAAAATTCTGCTTGGCGATGAACCGACCGGCAATCTTGATTCACGCTCGGCAAACAATGTCTATCAACTTTTTGACCGACTGAATCAGGAGCTCCGCCAAACGGTTATTGTTGTGACCCATGATGAGGAATTTGCCAATCGTGCAGGACGTCGGATTCACTTGGTAGACGGACAGATCGAGAGCGACCGGCCGTTGCGATCCATCGGCAAATATTCCGCCGATACGCAGAGGCAGGATCAACACTAACATCCTTTATTCAATTTCCATGCTCTTGTCACTCAATCACATCCAGTTCACGCATCCCCATCTTTACCGGGCTTTTTCAAAGCTTGCGGATGGAGAACGGCATCTGAATCATATCATTGAACTTGACCGGTACTGGGATCGTCTGAAACAGCCCGTCCAGCAGGTCATTCTGCCAGGCGAAAGAATGCCCAAAGAGGCCCGTATCAGCGGCGAGTATGATCTTGTTTATGCCGGCGGGACGCTCAGCCTGCTTCATGCGGCAGTGATGGCGGGAAAGCATGGCCGGAAGGTGATGATTTTTGACCGCCAGACTCCAGCCAAATCGACCAGAGACTGGAATATCTCCAGGAAGGAGCTGCTGAATTTATCTGCTATTGGGCTTTTGACGGAAAGCGAAGTTGACTCAGTCATTGTCCGTCGGTACAAAACCGGCTGGGTTGAGTTTTATCAGCCTGACGGCCATCAGAAAAGGCTGACCATGGAAAACGTGCTCGATTGCGCCGTTGATGCCGACAAGCTGCTCGCTCTGGCAAAAGAGAAAGTAATGGCCCCTGCCAGCAGCACGCTTTTTGCCGCCACCAGCTTTACCTGCTGTTACCAGTTTGATGACCATATTGTTGTGCAGGTTGAGGATCGTCAGGGCAACCCTTTCTGGTATAAGGCAAACGTGCTGGTCGATGTGATGGGCATTCTCTCGCCAATAGCCATGCAGCTCAACGAAGGCTTTCCGCAGACCCATGTCTGCCCGACGGTGGGTACCATAGCGAGCGGCTTTGAAAACGTTGATTTTGATACCGGTGAAATTCTTGCCAGCATAGGGCCTGCCGATACCTCTTCCGGAAAAGGACGACAGCTTATCTGGGAGGGCTTTCCCGCCAAAGGGCAGCAGTATATCACCTATCTCTTCTTTTATGACGAGGCCGATTCTCCGAACGACAAATCCCTGCTCAGCCTTTTTGAGACCTACTTCAGGACGCTTCCGGAGTATAAGAAGCCAGGTGCCGGGTTTATGATTCATCGTCCGGTCTATGGCATTATTCCTGCTTATTGCCATGATGGTTTCAACCGGACAAGGGAGATTGCCGATAACCGCATCATTCTTTTCGGCGATGCTGCGTCACTTGCCTCTCCGCTCACTTTCTGCGGCTTTGGATCGATGGTGCGCAACCTTCATCATCTTACAGCCGATCTTGACCGGGCACTCAGCGAGAACAACATGTCAAAAAAGCATCTTGAACAGATCAGTGCCTACGAGCCCAATGTTGCCTCGATGGCCAATCTCATGAAGTACATGTGCTTTAATTCTGCCACTGATGAGCCGAATTTTGTCAATGACCTGATGAACGAGGTGATGATTGTGCTCGACGACCTTCCGCAGCATTATCGTCAGGCCATGTTCCGCGATGAAATGAAAATTGAAGAACTTGCCATGGTCATGCTTCGGCTGGCCTGGCGCTACCCGAAAGTGCTGGCAGTGAGCTGGGATAAACTCGGTCTTCAGGGTTCTGTAGGCTTTTTCAAAAACATTGTCGGATGGGCAATTTCATCAGTCAAATAACATTGTTTTTTTGATGACCGACATTACGGACGCAAAAAAGGCGATTGCCCAGCTTCGCCAGGAGATTGAGCGGCACAACCATCTCTATTACGTTGAAGCACGGCCGGAGCTCTCCGATTTTGACTTCGATCGGCTTCTCGAACAGCTTCTCTCTCTTGAACGCCAGTTCCCGGAGCTGGTTACCCCCGACAGCCCCTCGCAGCGGGTGGGAGGAACCATTACTAGGGAGTTTCCATCGGTGCTGCACCGTGAACCGATGCTTAGCCTTTCCAATACCTACTCTTTGCTTGAAGTGGAGGAGTTTTACAACCGTGTCCGAAAGCTTCTTCTGCTCGAAGGGGTGGCGGAGCAGAAGATGGTTGCCGAGCTGAAGTTTGACGGCGTTGCAGTCAGCCTCCTTTTTCGTGACGGACTTCTGGTCAGGGGAGCAACACGGGGTGACGGCCGTCAGGGTGACGATATTACGGCTAATCTTAAAACCATTGCCACTATTCCCCTGAGACTGGAGGACAGGCTAGTTGGTGATCTTCAGGGGGAGGAGCGGGAGGTTGAGGTGCGTGGCGAAGTTTTCATGCGCAAGGATGATTTTGAGTGCCTTAACGAGAGCCGTCCGGAAGAGGATCGCTTTGCCAACCCCCGCAATGCTACGGCAGGTACCCTCAAGCTGCAGGATTCAGCCGAGGTTGCCCGTCGCCGAATGTGCTTTGTTGCCTACTACCTTAAAGGGCTCAAGGATGAATCGATTGCACACTTCAGTCGCCTTGAACTGCTCAGCCAGTTCGGCTTCTATACCGGTGATCATTACCGCTTGTGTCATGAAGTGCAGGATATCAATGCTTTTATTGAAGCATGGGCCGCAAAGCGCTGGCAGCTCCCTTATGAGACCGATGGAGTTGTGCTGAAGCTCAACGATGTGCGTTTCTGGGAAAAACTTGGCGCAACCGCCAAAAGTCCGCGTTGGGCAATTGCCTACAAATATCCGGCACAGCAGGCCAGAACTGTGCTCAATAACGTGCTTTTTCAGGTCGGTCGGCTCGGTACCATTACTCCGGTTGCCGAACTTGAGCCAGTGCTGCTTGCCGGATCAACGGTCTCCCGCTCTACCCTCCATAATTTCGATGAGATCGAGCGCCTTGGTGTCATGATTCATGACCGGGTTATTATCGAAAAATCAGGTGAGGTGATTCCCAAAGTGGTGCGCATCATACCCGAAGAACGCCCCGCTGATGCCAAACCCGTTCTGCCTCCCATGCACTGTCCCTCATGCCAGTCACTCCTGGTCAGACCGGAGAACGAGGTCAGCTACTACTGCCCCAACGAAGAAGAGTGCCCGGCCCAGATCAAGGGGCGTGTGCTCCACTTTGCCTCGCGCAATGCCATGGATATCCAGACCCTCGGCGATGCTCTGGTCGAACAGCTTGTTGCCAGAAAACTCGTCAAAGATCCCGGCGACCTCTATTTTCTTAAGGAGCCACAGCTTGAAAAGCTCGAGCGCATGGGGCAAAAATCGGCACTGAACATCCTGCGCGCCTTGGCGAATAGTCGTGAAAAGAGCTATGAACAACTGCTCTACGCCCTTGGCATCCGTCACGTCGGACGCGCTACCGCCCGTGAACTTTCGCAAGCATGTCCTTCAATTGATGTTCTCCAGCAGGCGAGCGAGGAACAGCTTGCAACCGTGCCCGATATCGGCCCGGTTGTTGCCCGCAGCATTATCGACTATTTTGCAAAACCGTCATGGCCGCAACTCCTTGAAAAACTCCGTACGGCCGGTTTGCCGCTCTGTGCCTCAGAGCCCAGAGAGCAGGTCAATTCCAACTTTGAAGGGCTAAGCGTCCTCTTTACCGGAGGACTTGACCGCTATGACCGTCAGAGAGCTTCGGAACTGGTGCTTGAGCGCGGCGGAAGGGTAGTCGGCTCAGTCAGTAAAAAAACCGGCATGGTTGTTGCTGGACTCGATCCCGGCAGCAAACTCCAGAAAGCCCTCAAGCTGGGAGTCCGGGTCGTGTCGGAGGATGAGTTTGAGGCCATGCTGTAAAAAAATTATCCCGCTCCTCAAACGCCTGGGAGCGCCGAGCTCCAGCTCGGCACTAAAAAAAGCCAAGCTGGAGCTTGGCCCTCCCGGCAACTATTTTTTAGCGACGTAGAGAATGGAGGTTTCAAAGGTCATCGGGAAATAGTCTGCCTTCTTGAAGCCGCTTTTTTTGAGAATGGCAGTGAACGCTTCAGCCTGCGGAAACTTTTCGACCGAATGGGGGAGGTAGTCGTAAGCAAAGGTGGATTTGCTGAACAATCCTGCAATTTTTGGCAGTACCTTTTTGAAGTAGATCAGGTAGAGTTTTTTCATGACATCATTGCGCGGTATCATGGGCTCAATAATGAGCGCATGACCGCCTGGTTTCAGGACACGGTGGAACTCCCGCATTCCCTCGTCAAGGTTTTCAAAATTTCTCACGCCGAAACCTGCGCTTACAATATCAAAACTTGCATTGCCAAAAGGGAGTTTTTCAGCATACCCTTCAATAAAAGTAATCTGCGGGTACTTTTTCCTTGCAAGAACCAGCATTTCAGGTGAAAGGTCAAGAGCCGTAACTTTTGCGCCTGCTATTTTTGCCATAGAGTTCGCCAAATCACCGGTACCGGTTGCGACATCGAGAATCTTTGGGGCAAAACTTTTTCCGAGCACTATTTTTGCCCTGTTTGTGGCCTTTGCCCTCCAGTAGTTGTCTATGCCCAGACTCAGCAGATGATTTAAAAAATCATACGTCGGGGCAACCTCATCAAACATTCTCTGAATCGAAGCCCTTGATTTCGTCTGATTAAGAGATTGGGCGCTCTCTTTTGCCTGACTTGCCGACAGCTCAGTTTTTTTTGCCATAAACATCTTCCGGGTTAAACAGCAGTGTGTCACAGATTTCCATTGAGAGATCATTCTTGGCTTTGCGGTAAAAGCAGGAGTGGTAGCCCACATGGCAGGCTCCGCCAGTCTGGGAAACTTTTAAAAGCAGGGTATCTCCATCGCAGTCAATCAGGATATCGTGCACCACCTGCATGTTGCCGGACGATTCGCCTTTCAGCCAGAGCTTCTTGCGGCTGCGGCTCCAGTAACAGGCTCTCTTTTTCTCAAGAGTCATTTTAAGGCTTTCGAGGTTCATCCATGCCATCATCAGAACCTTCCCGGTTTCGTTATCTTGCACAATGGCTGGTACAAGTCCTTTTTCATCGAACGTTACCGTTTCAAGAAAGCTTTTCTGGATATCTTGATTATCGCCCATTGATGGTGTAGATTAAGTGTTTTTTATGCAAGCGCTCATCCCGGCCAAAGGGCAGGGAAAAGAAAATTGTTTTTAAAGATTGATAAAATTATGGAAAAAACAAGGTCGGAATGGATAAAAAGAACAAAACAGGTAACTTCCCAAAGCTGAATTA
>CAJAOR010000067.1 GCA_903942355.1 uncultured Chlorobiaceae bacterium
AATCTCCTGCGCCATCGGCTTGCTGAAATTGAGCACCAGCGTTGCATCGTCGGGGGTTTCAACGGCGCGTTCGATATCGGCCGTTCCATCCGGAAGCAGCAGCAGGTCGTTGAGGTAGTGCTGCCGTGAACTGGCAATTTTAGGGTTCTTGTACAAGGCATAGGAGTACTTGAAATCGTGCGAGGTCACCTTTTTTCCATCTTCCCATACGGCGTCACTCTTCAGGTGGAAGGTGACTTTTTTTCCATCATCAGAGAACTCCCAGTTTTTGGCTGCATTGGGCAGAAAGGTTATCTCCCCCTTTTTTTCATCGTAGGAGGGCTTGACCAGCGACGGATAGAGCAACGAGCACACCTCGCGCGACATGGAGAGCTGGATGAGCAGGGGATTGAGGTAGTCGAAGTCAGCCGCAACACCGGCAACAATCTGCTCCTGGCGGATCTTGCTGTTGTTTTGCTGGCATGCTGACATTCCTGAAAGAAGTATCAGGATTGTTGCCGCGGAGAGCATTTTTTGGAAGATGGTGTGTCTCATTCTACAGTAATTGATGATTGATAGATTGACCACAAGGTAGGCAAAACAATGGAGACTTGACACTGTGAGGGCGGACAATGTTGATGGATTGATGAAATCGACCTGAAAGCCTGATATTCTGAAATTTATTAGATGAAGTATTAGTTCGATAAAAAGTCTGGAAGAATGAGCTGTTTTTATTAAACAAAAACTGGAGCATCTATGGGGCAAATTTTGGAGGTGTCAGGAATGGGATGGTTGCCGGATTACCCTGATTTCAAGGATTATACGGCAGATCAAAATACAGTTTCATCAACCCAGAAGCAGTTGGGGCAAAAGGATTCCGTCAAGGCGATGCTTGCAAAATCGGGAGTTGCAAAACCGGCTAAGCTTTCGGTGCCGGCTTCGGTAGATTTACGGGCCTGGTGTTCTCCGATCGAAGATCAGGGATCAATCGGGTCATGCACGGCACATGCCGGCATCGGGATTGTCGAGTATTTTGAAAGGAGGGCATTTGGCAAGCATACTGATGCTTCCCGCCTCTTCCTCTACAAGGCCACAAGAAACCTTCTGCACTGGACGGGAGATACCGGAGCATTTTTGCGATCAACCATGGGTGCGCTTGTTTTGTTTGGAGTGCCTCCGGAAGAGTATCTGCCTTACGTTATTGCTGATTATGACAAAGAACCTACCGCCTTCTGCTACTCTTTTGCCCAGAACTTTCAGGCAATAAGCTATTACCGTCTTGATCCGATAGGGACTGCCAAGGATGCGTTACTGACACAGATCAAGGCAAACCTGTCGGCAGGTATTCCTGTGATGTTTGGCTTTACGGTCTATAACTCGATATCACAGGCGGCTACAACTGGAAAAATACCCTATCCGACCGCCGGGGAGAAAATTGCCGGTGGCCATGCCATTGCGGCCGTTGGTTATGATGACAGCATGAAAATCAAGAATGCCAATCCCAAGGCAACTGAAACCAAAGGTGCCTTGCTTATCAGAAATTCGTGGGGAACAGGATGGGGCGACGGGGGATACGGCTGGTTGCCCTATGACTATATTTTGAAAGGTTTGGCGGTTGACTGGTGGGCGCTCTTGAAAAACGAGTGGATCGATACCGGCGAATTCAAGGCCTGACCGGGGGAAAACCAGAAAGCCGTCTTGCTGGAGGACGGCTTTCTTTCGTTAAAAGTATGTTGCAACGCTACTGTTCAACAAAGGTAAGGCCTTGACGTGCAGCCAGTTCCGGTGTTGCTTTTTTGCCTGAATCGAGTACGGTTGAACTGGAAACAACAGCGCCGGTGAGGCGAGTCCGACTGAGGTTTGCTCGCCAGAGATTGGCACCCCTGAGATCTGCTCCGCCAAGATCGGCGTGTTGCAGGTTTGCTTCACGGAGGTTGCACCTCCTTAAATCGGCAAATCGAAGGTCGCTGTCGCCCAGATCGGTTCCCTTCAGACTGGCATCAAGGAGCATGGCATGGCTTAAATCAGAATAGGAGAGATTTTTACGATCAAATGATGCACCTTTGAGGTTCACGCTGATATCCCTGTTGTGTTTTCTCATGGTGTTCCAGTCAAACACATTGCTTTTCACTTGCTGGTACTGTTGCCTGTCGTAGGCGACTTTGACCGGGCCGCTTGACTGCTGCCAGATATTGCGGAAAGTCAAACTCTTTTGTGAACCGGGAACATCTCTTTTCGGTGCCGGGTTGCCCACGGACTGCGGTGTCGGGGCAGGAGCGTCTGACTGCCGGAGAAGAACGACCTGCATCGCCGCTTGCTCTGTTGATGCGGCAGTGACTTGGTTCGGGGAAGCAGGTGGCGTCGGTTCTTCAGCAAACAACGATTGATGGCTTTCTGCCCACATCCGGGATGCGTATTTACCGCTGTCGAGCACGGTACTCTCCGAAACCTTTACACCGGTTACTTTTGCCCGGCTGAGGTTGGCTCGCCAAAGGTAGGCTGCCCGTAAATCTGCTCCGCTGAGATTGGCATTCACGAGCGAAGCCTCACGAAAGTTGGATTCCTTAAGATCGGATTCTGAAAAATCTGCATTCGTGCAATCTGCTTTTTTCAGAATGGCAAGCTGAAGAACTGCCTGATGGAAATGCGCTCCATCGAGTATGGCATTTTCAAGATCGGCGCCCCGTAATCCGGCATGTTCAAGATTAGCCCTGATCAGCATTGATCCATCCATTCTTGCCGAATCAAGCGAAGCGTTCTGCAGG
>CAJAOR010000068.1 GCA_903942355.1 uncultured Chlorobiaceae bacterium
GAGGGTTCAACTCCCTCTCTCACCACCATTGAAAAGCGGGTGTAACTCAGTTGGTAGAGTGTTTGCTTCCCAAGCAAAATGTCGCGAGTTCGAATCTCGTCACCCGCTCAAAGTGGATTCAGATTAATTTCCTTTTGAAGTTGCCGCTTATGACTCATACCTCTGTTTTTTTTGCTCCCGTCACCATTGAAGAGATCAACACCACACAAATCATTGATGGCCAGATGGCCCGTCATCTTGGAATTGAAATGACCGAAATCGGTCTTGATTTCATGACCGCCAAAATGCCCGTCGACCATCGCACCATCCAGCGTATCGGTATTCTTCATGGGGGCGCTTCCCTGGCTCTTGCTGAAACCGTCGGAAGTATTGCCGCGTCATACTGCGTTGACCGTGACTCCTATTACATTGTTGGCCAAGAAATCAATGCCAACCATATCCGGCCGGTCAGAAACGGCTTTGTTTATGCAACGGCAACTCCCCTGCATCTTGGAAAAAGTTCGCAGGTATGGGATATCAAGGTGAGAAATGAAGAGGGTAAACTTACCTGTGTCAGCCGCTTTACCGTGGCTGTCCTGAAAAAAGCTCAGCTCCCCCGATAAAGCCGGTCGCTTGTTGTTTTTTTTCATACCTTCATTGATTCTCAGTAGAAATTTTTTACCGTCGCAGAAATTTTTCACATTTATTGCAGATTTCAGGGTATGCAAATCTTACAATCAGAAACTCTCGTCTCACCGCTTGGCCCCACCTCGGATTTTTCTGAGGAACTCCTTCGTCAGCTTGCTGCACAGCAAAAATCACGCAAGAAATGGTTGCTTATCCAGCCGGTAAGCAATACCAGCATGATGGTGGACTCCGGCACAGTCAGTATGCCGTTAAACCTGATTATGGTTGCAACCCTCGTAGGAAAGCTTTTTGATGTAACCTTTATTGACGAGCGCCTCGGTGACAAGGTACCCGAAGATTTTTCAGGATTTGACGTTATTGCCATTACCTCACGCACACTCAACGCATCGAAAGCATACCGTATAGGTGACGCAGCCCTTCGCCAGGGAAAAATCGTTATCCTCGGCGGCGTTCATCCCACCATGCTGCACGACGAGGCCTCACAGCACTGTACCAGTGTGGTCTATGGTGAAATCGAGTCCATCTGGACTGAACTGGCCACGGATGTCCTGAAAGGCCAGATGCAAGGCGTCTACCGGGCAAAAGAACTCAAACCAATGAGTGACATGCACCGGCCCGATTTCAGCTATGCGCTTTCCACAAAAAACTCAAAAAAATACAGCTCCCGCATTCCTATTCTGGCAACAAAGGGATGCCCGGTAGGGTGCAACTTCTGCACGACTCCAACTATTTACGGCAAAAACTACCGTTATCGCGAGCTTGATCTGGTGCTTGAGGAGATGCGCTACCACCAGCAGCGGGTAGGAAAGGAAAATGTCAATTTTTCCTTCATGGACGACAATATCAGCTTCCGGCCACAGTATTTCATGACCTTGCTCGAAGAGATGGCCAAGCTCGGCGTGCACTGGAACGCCAATATCTCCATGAACTTTCTTGACAAGCCCGAAGTTGCCGAACTCGCGGGCCGTTCCGGCTGCGACCTCTTGAGTATAGGGTTTGAATCGCTCAACCCGGAAACCCTCAAAACCCTCCATAAAGGATCGAACCGTCTGGGCAACTATGAAACCGTTGTGGGCAACCTGCACAAAAACGGTATTGCCATCCAGGGATACTTCATGTTCGGCTTCGACAACGACACCGAAGAGAGCTTCCAGCTCACCTACGACTTCATCATGAAAAACAAGATTGAGTTCCCGGTCTTCTCGCTTGTCACCCCATTCCCCGGAACACCCTATTTCGACGAGATGAAACCCCGCATCCGCCACTTCGACTGGGACAAGTACGACACCTACCACTACATGTTTGAGCCGACCAACATGACCGGCGAAAAACTGCTCTCAAACTTTGTCAAGCTTCAGAAAGAGGTCTACAAGGGACGAGCCATCATGCAGCGCATGGCAGGCAAGCCGCTGAACTGGGTCTGGCTGGCCAACTACGCCATGAACCGCTTCACCAGCAAACTGTCCCCGGAGTACTATTACTGAAGGTTATTGCCTCGAAGAGCAAGAGAAGATGGGAGAGAAGATGGGAGAGCGCAGACTGTAGAAAAGCCAAAAACGCATTTCGCACAGAAATGATAAAAATCTCAAAATTTAATTCCAAGAAAAAATAAGATCGTTTTTGCAAAAGGAGTCTGACAATGCCAGACTCCTTTGTTTATCAGCTACTTCTTCGGCTCCTCCTTTTTCGGCAGATCAATCTTCAGGTGCAGCTCCCCTAATTGTACGGGTGTTACTTCCGAAGGAGAGCCCATCATGAGATCCTGCGCCTGCTGGTTCATCGGAAAGGCAATGACCTCACGGATGTTCTGCTCGTCGCAGAGAATCATGACCAGGCGGTCAAGGCCGGGAGCAATACCTCCGTGCGGTGGCGCGCCAAGCTTGAAGGCTTCGATCATGTGGCCAAAGCGAGCATCAACCTCTTCTTTTTCGTATCCGGCAATACCGAAGGCCTTGTACATGATCTCCGGCTTGTGGTTACGGATGGCACCGCTTGAAAGTTCAATCCCGTTACAGACAATGTCGTACTGATAGGCTAAAATGTCGAGAGGCGCCATGGTTTCGAGCGCCTCCATCTCTCCCTGCGGCATGGAGAATGGGTTGTGTGAAAAGTCAATTTTTTTGGCCTCCTCGTTGTACTCGTACATCGGAAAATCAACGATCCAGCAAAAGGAGAGTTCATCCTTGTCGAGCTCAAAGAGTTCGCCGAAGTAGGTTCTCATACCGCCCATGATCTTGCAGGTCGCTTCCCACTTCCCTGCCCCGAAAAATACCACGTCACCGGTCGCAAGGCCAAGGTGCTCTTTGAGGGTGGAGAGATCAGCTTCGGAAAGAAACTTGACAACCGGCCCTTTTGGCCCTTCCTCCCTGAACTGGATATAGGCGAGACCGCCTGAGCCGAGCTCTTTGGCGCGTTTTTCTGCCTTGTCGTAAAAAAGCCTTGATTCATGGCCCCGCCCTTTAACAACAAGCGCTTTGACACAGGAACCTGCAACCGTACTGTTTGCAAAAACCTTGAAAGCTGAACCCACAAAGAGCGAGGTAACATCGCTGATTTCAAGCGGAATGCGCAGGTCAGGTTTATCGGTGCCAAAACGGTTCATCACCTCTTTATAGCTGATCCTCGGGAAGGGAAACTGTGCTATTCGCTTGTGCGACATGGTACTGGTAAGATGCTCGATCATCCCCTCAAGGATAGCAAAAAGGTCATCCTGCTCAATAAAGGCCATCTCCATATCGAGCTGATAAAACTCGCCAGGGCTGCGGTCGGCTCGGGCATCTTCATCGCGGAAACAGGGGGCTATCTGGAAGTAGCGGGGAAAACCTGATACCATGAGGAGCTGCTTGAACTGCTGGGGCGCCTGGGGCAGCGCATAGAATTTACCCGGATGAAGGCGGCTTGGAACCAGAAAGTCACGTGCACCCTCAGGCGAGCTGGAGGTAAGAATCGGAGTCTGTATTTCAATAAAATCCTGCTCTTCGAGATAGCGGCGTACTGCGGCGGTCAGACGGCTGCGGAAAATGATATTTTCATGAATTTTTTCACGACGCAGGTCGATAAAGCGGTATTTCAGCCGCAGCTCTTCCGAGGTCTGCACTTCGTCAGCCACCGGAAAGGGTAATGTTTGCGCATTGCTCTCAACCGTGATCTGACTGACCACAACTTCAATCTCGCCTGAGGCCAGCCGGGGATTGATGGCGCCCAGAGCGCGCCTGACAACGGTACCCTCGATGCAGATAACCGATTCCAAATGCAGTTGTTCAGCTTTTGCGAAGAGCTCCTGCTGTTCAGGCTGGATAACAAGCTGGCTGAGGCCGGTATGATCTCTCAGATCTATAAATATCAACCCGCCGTGATCCCGCTTTCTGTGAACCCAACCCGCAAGCCTGACGGAGTCATGCTCACGCTCCGGACAGAGTAATCCGCAATAATCAGAGCGGAACCGGTTTTTCAGAGCCTGCGTGCTCCCTGCAGCTTTACTCATAATATGCCTATCGTCCTTTGTATAGAGAAGTTGAAAAAACTTAAAACCATGAATATGAAGAATTTTTTCTCATTTATAAAACCAATGAACCCGGCCTCATCAATAGACCAGCTCCCCGCCGAATTCGGTGATAAGAAATCGGATGACCTCATTTTTTTGTGAAAGTTCCTGAAAAAGGGTAAAGACGGTCTTTTCTCTGGTACAGGCATCTTTTTCCGCATCGTAAAAAACACGAAGCTGGAGCGGCAAAGCATAAAACTCTGAAATTTCCTGCTGCAACACCGCTCTCTCCTGCTGAAGCTCCTCATAGGAAAACTTTCGGCAACAGGCCAAGTCGAGCACTCCGCCGGGGCTGCAAGCAACAAGTTCGCAAGATTGCAGGTGCGTTGCCATTAAACTTTTGGTTTTTCGGGCCACATGCTCAAGAAACTGTTGCCATTCAACCTTAAGCGCTGCGAGATCGGCTACAGGTGCAAAAGAGCCGCTGCCATCAGGATGCACAGAGTCGGATTGAGTATTGAGCAGATGCTGCTTCGATGCAGGGTTTGCGGCAAAGCTTGAGAGCTTTTTTTGCCATGACCCAAGATCAAGATTGCCGCTTTCGGATGGCTTTGCGGCAACAGGTTCCGGCGAGGATGATGGTAATGGTGCAGAAAGTGGTGCAACGGGAGCCGGCAGCTCTTTCAGTGGCTTGTCAGGTGCTTTTTTTTTTGAGCCTGCCATTGAGGTTGTGGTTCCGCAGGCAAGGCTGCCGCAGGAACAGCGTGCACAATGTCGATCAGCTTGAGCAGCGCAAGCTCAAAACGAAACTGGTATTCAAACTGGAACTTCAGCTCTTTCTGGGTCAAAAGAAGAAAATCAACCATCTGCATGACCGCAAAAGGGGAAAAATTTGCGGCATCGCGCTGGTAGCGCTCTCGGATTGCATCGGGACGCTCTACCAGACGGGTAGAACCGAGATTCTGTACCACAAGGAAATTTCTCAAATGCTCAACCAGCTTTTCGAGAAAATCCTGTTCGTCATAGCCATTCCTGATAACAAACTGCGCAACATCAAGCATCTTGGGTGCACTCCGCCCGACAACGGCATCGGTTACCTCAAACAGGTGATCATCATCTATGTAGTTCAGCAGTTCAGCAACACCAAGGTAAGTGATGCTTCCGGCTTGATCGTTCTCGGCTGAAAATGCAATAACCTGGTCAAGAATACTCTGCGCATCACGCATGGAGCCCTGGGCCTTGCGCCCGATAAGCTGCAGGGCATCACCCTCAACCTTTATCCGCTCGGCATCACAGATAAGCTGCAGTTGTTTCTCGATCTCCTCTAGCGGAATTCGTTTGAAGTTGAAACGCTGGCAGCGGGAAGCGATGGTTGCCGGAATCTTGTGCAGTTCCGTGGTGGCAAAAATGAAAATGGCATGAGGCGGAGGCTCCTCGAGAGTTTTCAGAAATGCGTTGAATGCGGCAATGGAGAGCATGTGCACCTCGTCGATAATATAGACGCGGTAGATTCCTTTCTGCGGACCGTACCGGACATTCTCCCGCAAGGTGCGGATATCATCGACACTGTTATTGGATGCGGCATCAAACTCCGCTATATTGAGACTGGTGCCTGCATCAAAGTCCCTGCAGCTCTCGCACTCTCCGCAAGGCTCGGTAACCTGTTGCAGATAGTCAGCATCATCCATCATTTTCTGGCAGTTCAGCGCTTTGGCAAACACCCTTGCGGCTGTTGTCTTGCCTACACCGCGCAACCCTGAAAAAATATAGCCATGGCCAACCCTGCCCATGCGGAGCGAATTCTGTATGGTACGGGTAACATGTTCCTGTGCCGTAATATCGGCAAATTTAGCCGGCCGATACTTTCGGGCTATAACCTGATAACTCATAAGTGCTGTTCGTTAATATCCTGCAACAATGGGGCAAGGGGCAAATCCATACTGTTTTTCAAGCACTCCGTAACACCCCTGCCGATTGAGTCCAAATGTACGCTATTAGATCCTGAAATCAGCGAACCGTTTTCATCAGCCAAGAACCCTGCGGGAATTATAGCGTAAAGATCAAAAAGGGTCAGAACATAGAGGTCGCGGCTGACAGAAAAGTCACCGTTTACCGTCAGATGAATCAGATCATTCTGCAGCAGGATATCGACAATTTTCCGCAAACCGGTCGGAGTGAGACCGTGAACAACCTTCAGAATCCTCTTCATGTTGACGGCTTGACCGCTTTTCTGGCCCTTCCAGATAAGGCCAAGAACCGAGAGAATTTCGGGCACGCCACGCAAGGGATTGAATACTTCAGCAACCAGTCCTGCAGGCTTGAGAGCACCGAGACAGAACACAAATTCCGCACCGGTCAGCACAACAATCCAGCCGAGATAGACCCAGAAAAAAAGCATCGGGATAACCGATAATGCTCCATAAATATGTTCAAAGGTAGCAACATGGGCGATATAGAAGGCAAACCATCGCTTCGAAAGTTCAAACAGAACCGCAGCAAGCAGTGCACCGGAAAAGGCATGAACAAACCTTACCCGGCGGTTCGGAACAAGCATGTAAAGCAGAAAAAAAGCAAACACCGAGTTGATAAAGGGAAAAAAGGAA
>CAJAOR010000069.1 GCA_903942355.1 uncultured Chlorobiaceae bacterium
CCTTTTTGTGCAGCAGCAGTTTCCTGCTCCGTTTCGCTTCAATCAACTCCATCCGGTTGTGTGCATATGGGGTGATCTGCATGCCTTCAAGCCAGATCTCGTTGCGAAGGATGATCGCAAAGCTGTCGCTCAAGCTGGCTTGCCCTAGGCGTATCGATTTGACTTCACTGCCGAAAAGCTGGATGCCGGCAACAATGGTATCGAGGATTTCAAATTCGTATCGGGCCTTTCTGTTCTGAATGGCCTGGACGTATTGCTGAGTCTGTTGCGTTTTCGCCACTGTGACCTTTCAATGATTTTCAGTTTCCAGAAATTCGGCAGGAATAAGATTTCCCCTGTTGAGTATCAGAAACGGATCCAGGTATTTTTTTACCCGAACCATCTCCTGTATGCCGCCTTCATGATACATCCCGACAAGATATTCCGCCTTGAGCTTACCGATGCCATGCTCTGCAGAGAGCGTTCCTCCCAGTTCAAGCGCCTTGTCGACAAAGATTCGGTAAAGTGCCTTTGCCTGCAAAAACTCTTCGCGGTTGCGTGGCAGGATGTTCAAATGCACATGAGCATCTCCTATATGACCGAAAATAATATAGACAAAGCCCTGTTGTTCGCAAGAAGTGCGATAAAAATCGAAAAGTTCGCGGAATCGGCCATCCGGCACAGCCATGTCGGTGCTGATTTTGCTTTCATGCTGCCGGCTGAGCCACTCGTTAACAAGCAGCGGCAAGGTGTGGCGAAATTCTCGCAGCCGTTCCTGTTCATCACGGTCAAGCGCTATCCATGACTGGTCGGTCATGGCATTGCACGACTCCATTTGCCGGTATAGGGTGTCAAGGTCGCTTTCTTCCCGATCTCGAGTTGTTTCCAGCTCCAAAAAAATAGCTCCATCACTGTTCCGAGGCACTTCGGGGTATTTTTCGGCTAGAAACTCAAGCGAATGGCAATCAAAAAACTCTATTGCCCGTGGAGAGATGCCGCTTTTTTGATCTTTAAGTAGGCCGACAAAGCGGAATAACTCATCAATATCCAAAAAATAGACCAGGCAGGAGATGATAGCCGACGGAAGGGGAATGAGCATGAGATCGGCTTCGGCAATAATGCCGAGGGTCCCTTCTGATCCGATAAAGAGGTCGATCAGATCCATTCCCTCTTCTGAAAAGTATCCTGCGTTATGCTTTGAGGTATCAGGCATAGCGTATCCGGGCCTTTTGAAGGCCAGTTGGCCGCCAGAAGGAAGAGCGAGCCGGAAAAGGCCTTCTTGATCAGCCCGACATGCACCGCGCCAAAGATCAAGCCTCTCTCCCTGGGCAGTGATGACAAGGATTCTAGAGATATGGCTTCGTGTAGGGCCATATTTGAAGCTTCTTGCTCCTGATGAGTTGTTGGCTATCGTGCTGCCGATAAAGCAGAGCTTTTCAGTTGGATCAGGCGGATAAAACCAGCCGGAACGTTCAACTGTTTTCTGGAGCGTATCGAGCAGCACTCCAGCCTGCACCGTTATGCTGGCACTTTTGCTGGAGAGCATTACCGGTTCGCCGATTTGGTCAAGCTTTTGCATCGAAATGACATACTCGCCCAGAGGAATTCTGCCGCCCGTCGTTCCTGTTCCATTTCCGGCAATGGCAAAGCGTCTGTGTTCTTTGACTGCACTTTTGAGGAGTTCGGCAAGTTCGTCCTCAGTTGCAGGGAAAAAAACCCCTGGAGTATGACCGCCCTTGAGATTGCTTGTATCCTCAAGAAAACCCTGGATGGATGCGGGGTCATGCTTATAAATCATTCTGCTGCTTTTACGCTGTTAGTATCGGTTTTAATCCTAGGACCTGGCTTCGGGGTATTGATGGCTTTTTCAGGTTTTGTTGCAGGCGCCATTTTTTTTGTACTGTCGGGTTGCTGCAAAGCTGCTCCTGAAGGTTTCCCCCCTTTTTTGTCTATAACAACCGGTAGCGTCTCTCCTTTTACATAGTACCGGATAAGTTCACGGGCAATCGGAGCCGAAATCGCTCCTCCGAAACCTGCATTTTCGACCAGCACCGCCATAGCAATTTTTGGATTCTCTACCGGGGCAAAAGCAATAAACCACGCATGATCTCTGCCATGAGGATTTTGTGCCGTTCCGGTTTTTCCTGCGATGGTTACGCCAGGCACTTTTGCCAGCGTTCCTGTACCCCGTTCCACCACGCCTATCATGCCGTCATGGATAAGGTTGAATGTTGATGCTGAAACCGGAAGCTGCTGCTTGTCATATTCATACTGGAAATATTCGCCGGTAGCCGTATCGCGGTAGCCATTGACGATATGAGGCTGAAAGAGGGTGCCTTTGTTCGCAATAGCCGCAGCATAGGTCGCAAGCTGCACAGGAGTAGTGCCGAGCTCACCCTGGCCAATGGCAAGGCTGACCAGATATCCTTTTGTCCACTTGTTCTTGCCATACCGTTTGTCGTAATATTCGGTTGATGGCAGAAGTCCGGATCGTTCAGCCGGTATATCAATACCGGTTTTTTCTCCAAAACCGAACATTGCGCCGTACTTTGTCCAGTCTTCAAACCCGACATTAAAGATCAGGTTATAAAAATAGACATTTGATGAGACCGTAATGGCCTCCCTCATATCCACCCAACCGTGACCCCTTCCTTCGTTACTGAGAAATCGTCTGTTCCCGAAAACGAAGGCACCGTTATCAAGTATTTTTTTCGCCGGATCCATTTTTTTTCCCTCAAGTGCAGCCATAGCAAGAATCATCTTGTAGATGGATCCGGGGGGATAGACCGCCTGAACCGCACGGTTAATAAGTGGCTTTTGGGGTGAGGTAAGAATCTCGTTCCAGCCTTTACGGTCTGTAGAACCGTTGAAGATATCAAGATCGTAGTCGGGAGCGCTGGCAAGGGCAAGGATACCGCCGGTCGAGGGATCAATGGCGACGACCGCTCCGGAGTGACCGGTTTTTCTTAAAAGCTGTTCTGCACGTTGCTGCAGTCCTGCGTCAATAGAAAGGTAGAGATCGTCCCCTTTGACGGGGGGGATATCACTTTTCCCGCCATCATATTTTCCTGCATCTTTGCCTAGAGGGGTAACCATTTCAAACCGGGTCCCTTTTTGTCCTTTCAGCTCCTCTTCATAAAACTTTTCCAGTCCGCTGTGCCCGATTTTGTCGTCCTGCGTGTAACCCTGATCGGCCAGTTCCTCAAGTTTTTGTTTGGGGATGGAGCGTAAATAGCCGAAAAGATGAGACCCGAAGAGGGAATCAGGATAGAGCCGCTTGTTGTCGGTCTCTATAAGTATGCCGGGAAGCTGCCAGAGATTTTCGCTCACTCTTGCTATCGCAACAGCATCAAGGTTGCGGCTAACGATTGATGCTGAAAATTTGTTGAACGCAGAGCTTTTCCTGATGATTTCTGCCAACTCCTCTTTTGGCTTGTTCATAAGCCATGCAAGCAATCCGGTTCGATCGTTCTTGAATTCGGAAGGAATGATTTTTAGCGTATAAAGAGGCTGATTGTCGACAATGGCAATGCCACTCCGGTCAATCATGCGGCCTCTTGGTGGCTGAACCCAGATCCTGCGGATGCTGTTCGTTGTCGAAATTGATCCGAGTTGCTGATAATTGACTACCTGCAGATAAAAAAGTCGGCTAAACAGCAAGGAAAAAGCTACGATCACAAAGCCCGATATGATGACCGTGCTTCGCAGAAGTTTATCCATCATTCGTATCCAAGTGATTGTCTCAAAAACAGTCGGTTCAGTACCATGGCAAGGATGAGGTTGAAGAGAGATTCAAGAATGCCAAAAACAAATATCCGGTAGAGCGGCGAAACACCGAGAGGATTTTCGCCAGCAGCCAAAACCAGATTGGCACAAAGCCCTGCCAGGATGACTGCGCTGTAGAATCGCCTGCTTCTCTGATTTACCGTTGCGTGGCTCTCATTTGGTGTCTGAAAATAACTGGCCGTAAAACTCCCAATAGTTCTTGCCAGCATATGCAACCCCATGTTTCCAGATAAAAGTCCCGAAATCATGCCCGCAACAAACCCGAAACTCGTGCTGGTGTTCCTGTCGGATGTTACGGCAATAAAGGCAAGAAAAATAGTGACGGCATCAGGGGATGCGTTGAAAAACGTCACATGGGATAAACCGAATTCCTGCACCAGCGAGACGATGCAGAGCAAAACAAGAGAGACTAAAAATTTTTTTGTCACAAGGTCAGTATCTGAATATTAAAGACGCGTTTTCTTTTCGGTCGTATAGCCAGTGAGCCCGGTTTGTTCCTGTTTGGTTTTCAGCGGAGCAATCAGTACCTGGGTCAGGGTTGAAAAATCAACGGAAAGCCAGATATCAACGTCATAGAAAAGGTTGTCGGGCTTTATGCGCGCCACCCTACCAACAGGAATGCCTCGTACCGAAAAGGTACTGAAGTCAGAGGTGACAAACCGTTCGCCCAGTTTAAGGTGGCTGCTTATGGGGATGTGTTCAACCTGGGCAAGAAACTCCCTGCCCCCGCTCCAGGAGAGGATACCCATACTGTTGCATGAGTCGGCTACTACGACAACCTTGAAGTCCGGGTGAATAACGGGCATAACTTTCGCATAGTGCTCAGAGACGGAGATTACCCTCCCGACAAGCCCCTCCGGTACCAGAACGGTCATATCTTTATTGATTCCTTTTCTCCATCCGGCATCGATTACCAGCATGTTATCCCGATCGCTGAATTTGCGGTCAACAACCCTTGCCATGATAAACCCTGAAGCGTTGAATGTGGTATCAGCCAGTATTTTCCGGCGGTTCCGTTCATCAACAGCCGCAGTTTCCAGAGAGAGTACCTTTGAGAGCAGATCCGTGTTGACCCGCATCATGCGCTCGTTTTCCCGTTTCATGGTAAACAAGGAATTGAAGCTCATCAGGTGTTCGTTGATGAATGCGCTGAACTCCATGCCGCCTGAATGGAGTTCAGCCTGTACATCATCCTGTTGCAGTCGCATGAAGAGAAAAGCTACGGCGCAGTAGAGCAAAAAAAGCAGCCAGGTATTATACTTTAAAAAAAGAGTAGAAAACTTCCTCACGGTTCATATTCCGGTTTTTTTATTACATTTTCCTCATTCAAACGCAGGGGATACCCAAGGTCAATAGGTCAAGAGAAAACATATGGCTCAGAACGTGAATATAACAGATAAATTTATTGTTGTCGGTGATAGAGTATTAATTAAACCTAAATCTCTTGGTGACAGAACAAAATCAGGTATTTACCTCCCTCCCGGTGTTCAGGAAAAAGAGAAAATTCAGACCGGATACATTATAAAAACCGGCCCCGGCTATCCCATAGGTCCGCCACCTGAGTCGGACGAGCCTTGGAAAGAACGCGTTTCAGCCGCACAGTACATACCGCTTCAGGCAAAAGTAGGTGATATGGCTATTTTTATCCAGAACAGCTCCTATGAGATCGAGTACGAAGAGGAACGGTATATTATTGTTCCCAACTCAGCTATTCTGCTGCTCATCAGGGAAGATGACGATCTTGCCTATTATCTCAAATAAATTCATCACTTCAATCCTTGCTTGCAACCACACGGGAAATCAGACCATGTCCAGAAATATTGCTTCAACCAGTGCCCGTAGTGCCTCTCTTTCGCATGAAGAGCTTTCCGAACGGATTAGAGCACTAAAAAAAGAGATGAATGCCATTGTTCTTGCCCATTACTACACGGAGCCTGAAATACAGCAGGTCGCCGATATTGTTGGCGACAGTCTTGCCCTTGCCCGGGCAGCCGAAAAAAACGATGCTGATGCTATTGTTTTTGCCGGGGTCTATTTTATGGCGGAAACCGCCAAAATCCTCAATCCCGGAAAACTGGTGCTGATGCCGGATGCCCATGCCGGATGCCCTCTTGCCGACAGTTGCCCTCCGGACCAGTTCAAAAAATTCAAGGAGCAGCACCCTGGCGCCCTCGTCATTACCTACATCAACTCTACGGCTGAAATCAAGGCGCTTTCTGATATAACCTGCACCTCTTCCAATGCCGAACAGATCATCCGGCAGATTCCCGAAAACCGGCAGATCATTTTCGCTCCCGACAAAAACCTTGGCGGTTATATAGCAAAAAAGCTCAAGCGGGAGATGATTCTCTGGCAGGGCTGCTGCTACGTACACGATGCATTCAGTGAACGCTACATTCTCAAGATATGCCGGGAACATCCCGGTGCTGAGCTTATAGCCCATCCGGAATGCCGTGAAGAGGTGCTGCGTCATGCTCTCTTTATCGGTTCAACAAAGGCGCTGCTGCAGCATACCGTTTCAAGTTCAGCCCAGCAGTTTATTGTTGCGACCGAACCAGGCATCCTTTATGAAATGAAGAGGCTTTCGCCACTGAAAACCTTTATTCCGGCACCCAAGGATCCCGATAATCCCCATAGTGTCTGCACACAGATGAAGCAGAATACCCTTGAAAAGCTCTACCAGTGCATGCTCACCCGCAAGCCGGAGATTGCGATTGACGAACCACTCCGTCTCGCCTCCCTCGGCTCCATACAAAGAATGCTTGAAATGTCGCCCGCATAGGTTCCGGGCACTTGGAACGTCGTACGGCTCTTGTGTGAAATTGATGTATATTTTCCCTGAAATGTAACCGTCATGGGGCGGGCTTATTGATAACGCAGATACAAGGAGACTTTCATGCGAATGATCTCACGAAGCATTGCCTCTCTCTCTGCCGTGCTTTCTCTGATGTGTTCCTCATTGCCAGCTTATGCCTGGCACGATAAAACCCATCTATCGGTTGCCGAGGCCGCAGGCTTTGAACTCTGGTACAGTTCTGCTGCACCCGACGTTGCCAAGTCGAAAAGCGAATTCAGGTTGGCAGAGGAGAAAAACCACTACTTCAGCAATAACGCCGGCAAAGAGGTCGATGCAGCCATGGTTATGGAGCAGGTTGCCCGCTACAACAAGCCGGATGACGAGGACGGACACCTCTATGGCGCCATTATCGGGGCGGTAAGGGCCTATCAGGCTGTGAGCGCCAGCGGCAAATATGCTGAATATCCGCTGGTCTTCTGTTCGCACTATATTGGCGACCTTTCCATGCCACTGCACAATACCCCTTATGACGACTTCAACAAAAGCCGTCACAGTGTCAATGACGGTATCATCGAAAGCAATGCCAGAAACAACATCGGTTTTATCCAGCGAAATATGGAGGATATTGCCATCGGCAATGAAGCTGATCTGGCTCGTGAAATTGCAATAGTGGCCAATACATCCCGACGTCTTGGCATCAAAATACGGCAAGAGAAGAGGGATATGACCAAAAATGAGGCCTATATCCAGGTCACACGGAGCGCATCACTCTTTAAAGCCGTGCTGAAGTATGTAGGCAAAAAAACAGCCTGATCTTTACCTCATATTTTATATAATGAAATGGCTGACACTGAACATCTGAAAATCCTCAAAGAGGGGGTCGCAACATGGAACATCTGGCGCCAGGAACATCCGGAGATTTGTCCGGATCTGCATGAAGCCTCCCTCATGTCGCTCGACCTGCGCAATGCAAACCTTGCGGCAGTCGATCTTAGCGGTGCAAATCTCTCAAAAGCCAATCTTGCCGGAGCAAATCTGACCGAAGCAGACCTCCGTGGCACCGACCTTCGCGGAGCCGACCTCATCAGAGCCAACCTGACCGGAGTCAATTTCAGCAAAAGCACCATCGACATCTTTACCATCTGCCGCGATGTTAAGGGGTGTGATGTCGGTGTCAACGGCCTCTATTCGCCCCTTACCGACTCAGCAGCATTGCTCAGGATTGATCCGCCCGGAAACTCCATGCAGGGAGCCAACGCCGATGCTGTCATCGAAAGCCTCCGTCATGCCCGCAAGCTTCACACCTTCTCTCTTCTGCTTGCAGGAATTGCTCTGCTGTTTATTGTCATCAAGCCAAAAACCATTACGCTGCCCTATCTTGCCGGATCGTTCAAGTTTGATGATATCAGCTACGCCTTTCTGGCCATGATTCTTTCTACGGTCCTCTTGAGCCAGGTTGCCTCCTTTATCGACTCAGCATTGCAAGGGGCGCGCTATCTCAACGATCGCCGGTCGGCCATGCTTGTCGGTCACTTTCCCTGGCTTCTTTCAAAGTACGAAAGTGAAGAAGCCAACCGTCGGCAGTCAAAACTCATGCGCTTTTTTCTCGTTTTTCATCCTGTTGTCTACCTCTATTTCTTTCTGAAATGGGATTTGCTCTTTAGCGGAAACTGGCAAGAGCTCATGCAGCATTACCAGGAGATGCCGGTCATATTTGCAGAGTATCTGCTGCCGGTTTTCTATGTTGTCCTTTTCAAGCTCTGCATCCATATCTTCCGGCTTTCGGAAGGGTTCCAGAAACCGATTCTTTTCGACATCGAAACTGAGCGAG
>CAJAOR010000070.1 GCA_903942355.1 uncultured Chlorobiaceae bacterium
CTTGCTGACAAATATGCGCAGGTCTGGATTGATTAAAAATATCAGTTCACGCACAGCTCCTCAATGGATTCTTGCAGAAAGAGTGCAGAAAGAAATACCTCATTTGCAGAAAGAATGCAGAAAGAACTCAGAGGATAACCACTTATGAAATTAAGGTTTAAAGTCCAGATATTTCAGCGTTTGGTGGTTACATTGGTTGTTGGTTGTTTTGAAAGAGAGCAAATCGGCCTACAAAACTGCTATGCCGTCAAAATCAATGTAGAACAGATCTTCAAGCAGTTGTCTCCCGGAACTGAAGTGAAATCAATCTGAGGAGGAAATGATGGAGCATGAAATGACAATTGGTGGAAACCTTTTTGATCGAGTTGTCCAGATTCTTGAACAGGCTCGCTCCAATGTGGTGCAGTCAGTCAATACCAATATGGTCACGGCTTATTGGCTGATTGGCCGGGAAATAGTTATAGAGGTACAGTGCGGCAAAGAGCGGGCTGTGTATGGAAAACAGGTCATTGAGGTGCTTTCCCAGCAACTGAGTGCTCAATATGGCTCTGGTTTTTCTTTGACCAATGTCAAATATTTCAGGCAGCTCTATCAGGCTTGGCCGGATCGACTCTTCATTCAGCACCCGTTTGTTGTTGAATTGGCAGAGCAACCAAAAAGCCACCCGTCGGGTGGCCAATTCCCTTCAGGTTTTTCCTCGCGACTTTCATGGTCGCATTATCGTGCTCTGATGCGAGTATCGAAACCTGCGGCTCGGGAATTTTATGAGCGGGAGGCCATTGAGTGTGGCTGGAGTAAAACACAACTGGAGCGGCAGATACAAACCTCCTATTATGAGCGGATTATTGCTCATCATGGAGAACAAGGGCTGCTGGCGCCTGATCGCGAACGGTTGGCTGATGAAAAACTCCGTTCGGTTGACGTGCTAAAATCGCCCATGGTGCTTGAGTTTCTCGATTTGCCTGACTCTCCGGATCTGCATGAAAGCGAACTGGAGCAGGCCATTATTCAAAATCTTCAATTCTTCCTGCTGGAACTGGGTAAAGGATTTTCTTTTGTTGCCCGCCAAAAACATATCCGCTTTGACGACGATGATTTTTATGTAGATCTGGTTTTCTACAACTTCATTTTGAAGTGCTTTTTATTGATTGACCTGAAACTTGGCAAACTTACCCATCAGGATGTCGGGCAGATGGATGGCTATGTTCGCTTGTTTGAAGATCAGTTTAAAGTGCCGGGCGACAATCCAACCATCGGTCTGATTCTTTGCTCCGATAAGAGTGAGGCGGTTGCGAAATATTCGGTTTTGAATGAAAGCAAACAGATATTTGCCTCGAAATATCTCAAATACCTCCCGACGGAAGATGAGCTCAGGCTGGAAATTGAAAAAGAACGGAGGCTGATTGAAGCAAGTCTGGCTGACCGGAAAGGACTCTTATCATTCGATGAAAACAGTATGCCGAATGCAGAATAAATGCAGAAAGAACTCCAAGGATAAAGGTCTATGAAATTCAAGTTTAAAGTTCAGCCCTATCAGACCAATGCGGTTGACTCTGTTGTAGACTGTTTTGCCGGGCAGGTCAGCACGCAACACAACACCTATACCATCGACCCTGGCAAGGCGCCTATGCCCTTGGAATTCACGGGGTTTAAAAATGCTGATCTCCTTTTGACCGAGTCGCAACTGAAGGAGAACATTCGCGAGGTTCAGCAGCGCCAGAACCTTCCTTTATCGGAGGTATTGATTTCCAGCGCAAAGTGCAGGGTAAACCTTGATATCGAAATGGAGACCGGTACGGGTAAAACCTACTGTTATATCAAGACTATCTTTGAGTTGAACAAGCTCTATGGGTGGAGCAAGTTTATTGTTGTGGTACCGAGTATTGCCATTCGTGAAGGAGTCTATAAATCACTGGAGATCACGGCCGACCATTTTACCGAAAGCTTTGGCAAGAAAGTTCGATTCTTCATCTACAACTCAAAGCAGTTACATCAGATTGAAAGCTTTTCGTCTGACGCGAGCATCAATGTCATGATCATCAATATCCAGGCGTTCAATGCAACCGGCAAGGATAACCGGCGCATCTATGATGAACTTGACGATTTTCAGTCGCGCAGGCCGATTGATGTTATCAGCAGCAACAGGCCGATTCTCATTCTTGATGAACCGCAGAAAATGGGAGGTGTTAAAACGCTGGATGCCGTGGCCAAGTTCAAGCCGTTGATGATTCTGCGTTACTCGGCTACCCATCGTACCGAGCATAACAAGGTTCACCGGCTCGATGCACTGGATGCCTATAACCAGAAGCTGGTCAAAAAGATAACGGTTCGTGGCATAACGGTAAAGGGGCTTGCAGGCACGAATGGCTATCTCTATCTGGAGTCTATCGAAATATCTAAAAGTGCACCGTTGGCTCGCATTGAGATGGAGGTGAGGCAAGGCAGCGGGATCAAGCGGGTCGTGAAACGACTTGAAAAGGGCCGTGACCTGTTTGTGGAATCTGGCGAGCTGGATCAGTATCGAGGCTTTGTCATTTCAGAAATCAATGCCCGTACTGATACCGTTGAATTCAGTAATGGTCATATTTTGAGCGCTGGTGAAGCAACCGGGGACGTTAACGAATCGACCATCCGTCGCATTCAGATCAGGGAGACTATCAAGGCCCATCTTGATAAAGAGAAGCTGCTTTTTGCTCAAGGCATCAAAGTGCTGTCGCTCTTTTTTATTGATGAGGTGGCGAAGTACCGTGACTACAGCCAGGCCGACGAAAAGGGTGAGTATGCACGCATTTTTGAGGAGGAGTACGAACAGCTCAGGGCTGAGTATCTTGGCGAACTGGCTTTGGATAATGTGCCCTACCGGAAATATCTGGAACGAGATATGCCGGATAAGGTGCATGAGGGATATTTTTCGATCGACAAGAACAAGCGGCTGGTTAATCCGGAGAGCAAGCTGGTGAAAGATGAGGAGAGCGGCACTAAAACAGCGATCTCTGATGATGTGGATGCCTATGACCTGATCCTGAAAAACAAGGAACGGCTGCTCTCTTTTGAAGAACCGGTCAGGTTTATCTTCTCGCATTCAGCACTGCGTGAAGGGTGGGACAACCCGAATGTCTTTGTTATCTGCATGTTGAAGCACAGTGATAACACCATTTCGAGGCGGCAGGAGGTGGGTCGTGGCTTGCGGCTCTCCGTTAACCAGAGTGGTGACAGAATGGATCATCCGGCAACCGTGCATGATATTAATGTCTTAACGGTGGTTACCAGCGAAAGCTATACGGAGTTTGTAACCAACTTGCAGCGGGAGATCAGTAATTCACTCTCTGCCCGTCCGAGAAAAGCCGATGAGGCCTATTTTACAGGAAAAATCATCCAGACCGAATCAGGCCCGGTGGAAATAAATCCGGTGATGGCGAAGCAAATCTATAAATATCTGCTCAAAAACGATTATACCGACGATGCGGACAAAATAGCTCCGGCTTATCACACAGCGAAGGCTGATGGCACTTTGGTTCCGCTTCCTCCAGAGCTTGCAGCACAGGCCGAGCAGATTTACAAACTGATCGACAGTGTTTTCAGTGAGTCTCAATTACCCCAGGTGGGAGACGACCGGAAGCCAAAGGCGAATCCGCTGAACGACAACTTCAACAAAAAAGAGTTCAAGGAGCTCTGGAACCGGATCAACCATAAGGCTATCTACCGGGTGGAGTTTGACTCCTCGGAACTGGTTCGCAATTGTATTCGTACACTGGACAAGGAGCTGCGGGTCAGCCCGCTCCAGTACACAATCCACGCTGGCACTCAAATAGAGCAGATTACCGATATCCAGCTCCAGAGTGGAGAGAGTTTCAAGCTTGAGGAGACTACAGTTGAGAGCAATAAGGTTTTCATTCACTCGATGGTCAAGTACGACCTTTTGGGCAAGCTTGCCGGTAACACCGATCTCACCCGCAAGAGCATTGCTGAAATTCTCGGGGGTATCCACCCCGTTGTGTTCAAGAAGTTCAGTGAGAACCCGGAACATTTTATTGCGGAAGCTACCCGCCTGATCAAAGAGCAAAAGGCGACGATTATTATTGAGCGGTTGAGCTATGATGAAATTGCTGACCGGCACGATATTGACATTTTTACCACGGGTCAAAGCAAGCAAGACTTCTCAAAGGCAAGTGAAAAGCTGAAGAACCACATCTACGATTATGTGGTCACGGACTCTAAAATTGAAAAAGCTTTTGTGCACGAGCTTGATACCAGCACAGAGGTTGTTGTTTATGCCAAACTGCCTCACGGTTTTTTCATCCCTACACCGGTAGGCGATTACAATCCGGACTGGGCAATATCTTTCAAAGAGGGCGCTGTCAAGCATATCTACTTTGTGGCTGAGACCAAGGGTTCAATGTCGAGCATGGAGCTGCGAGCCATTGAGACTACAAAAATCAAGTGTGCACGGAAGTTCTTTGAAGAGATCAATCAGCGGGTTGAGCGTGATAAGGTCAAGTATGAATTTGTGACTGATTTTGGGAAGCTGATGGAGATTGTGGGGGGAGGGAAGTAACTTATATTTGTCTTATACTATATCGACAACATATATAACATAGCTATGTCACTACAAAACGAAATAGATCTTGGGGCGAAGAGAATTCACACAGATGGGTATGCTTTATCAATCGGTGAGTTAATGTCGTTGTATAAAGATAAAGAAATTGATATTCAGCCAGAGTTTCAAAGGTTTTTTAGATGGTCGCCAGATCAGAAAACAAAGTTAATAGAATCAATTCTTCTAGGTATTCCTATCCCTCCAATCTTTGTTTCACAAAGGGAAGATGGAGTTTGGGATGTAATTGATGGCCTTCAAAGATTATCGACAATATTAGAATTTGCAGGATTATTAAGAGATACTAATAATGAATTAAAGCCTGCAAGTAGCCTTAACGGAACAAAGTATTTACCGTCTCTTGAAGGAAAGTACTGGCAGAATGATGATAATCCAGAATTATCTTTTGATCAGGTTCAACGACTTATTGTAAAACGTTCAAAGTTAGGTATTCAAATAATAAAGAAAGAAAGTGATAAAGATACAAAATATGAATTATTTCAAAGACTTAATACAGGTGGCACTGCGTTAACAGAGCAAGAAGTCCGCAATTGTATTCTTGTAATGATAAATAAAGATTTTTATAAATGGCTATCTCGCCTAAGTCAAGATGAGAATTTTAAGGCAACGATACCGTTAACTGACAAAGCACTTGAAGAACAATATGATGTTGAACTTGCTTTACGGTTTTTTGTCTATAAATCAATTTCTGCGACAGATGTAAATACCACAAAAGATATCGGCAAGCTATTAACTGACAAAATGATTGAATTTGCTGAAAGTGACGAGTTTAACTTAGATACTGAAGAAAGTAATTTTAAAACCGCTTTCTTACTGTTAAATAATTCATTTGGTGAGGATGTATTCAGGAAATGGGAGCCACTTAAAAATAAGTTTAGTGGCCCATTTTCAATAGCTGCTTTTGAAGTAATTGCAAGTGGCTTGGCAAAACATCTTGGTTCTTATTGTGATGAGAATGAAAGTATTGAACAACTAAAAAATAAAATTAAATCTGTTAGTATTCATAAAACTTTTACCGAGAATTCAGGGAGTGGGAAAAGGGCTTCCACGAGGCTGCCTCATTTTCTCCCTTTAGGTGAACAAATATTTTCCAATGAAAATAAGAACTTATGAAGCTTTACAAACAGAGCTTGATCAAGACTTTGCTTGGAGAAGAAAAGAACTGGCAGTTATTTTAACAAATGTTAAGTCTTCCAAAAATATCCAGATAAATACCAATATCCGCATTGGAGTAGTAATGTTGTATGCTCACTGGGAGGGATTTATTAAAAATGCTGCTGAATATTATTTAATATATGTGGCAAGCAAAAGGCTTAAAATCAACGAATTAAGCTATAATCTTGTTGCCGTTTCACTTAGGGATAAGTTAAATGAATTTGAGGGTACAAATAAAAATACTACCCATACTCAATTAATAAACTATTTGCTTGGCGATCTAAATATAAGGGCATCAATACCAACAAATAATATTATTAAAACCCAATCTAATCTTAATTGGAATATTTTAAAAGAAATACTATCGATTATAGGTGTCGATCATGTCCAATATGAACTAAAAGAGAAATATATCGATAATCAACTGTTATGTATAAGAAATTCTATTGCGCATGGCCAAGATCCAGAAATAAATGCAAAGGATTTTTACGACCTTTATGATGAAATAACAACTCTAATGACATTAATTAAAAATGATATTTCAAATAATGCAGCGCAATCAAAATACAAATTAAATACACAATAGATGTATAAGGCATATATGTTATTATAATTATAAGTTAACGGACTTCCTTCCAATTTCAGTGAAACTACCTTATTGCAAAATGAAAAGCTATTTTTCTGATTATTTTGGTATACCCGAAGAATATTTGGAAGAATATGGGGCTTTCAATATTTCACTTATTACCGATCTCCCTCTTTTTATTGACCCTTTTCTTCTCTTTAATGCTGAAAAACCAGAATATCAAGCTTTACATGATGATATAATCCGCTATTTAAGATTTCTACGCGCAAAATCAGAACGAGGAGGAATTTCAAAGGGGCATATTAAAGCATGGTACAATTTTAGTGAAGTTAAACAAAATTGGCTGGGGTTCTGTGAAACTGGCAATTCGGGACGTGGACTTGGGCAAGGATTTGCTAATGCCCTGAATTCAAATCTTGTTCATATATTTCAGAATTTTGGTAACGAAAGAATTACCAACGGCAGTCACCTTGAAAATTGTGTTTAATTCGTTCCGGTGTTGGAAAAGATATGATCAGCGATTTTACAACAAATCTAATCAAAGCTTATCTACTTGAATATACTTCCGTATTTGCACTGCGTTATATCAATAGTAGCATGATCCGTAAAGTTTACGTCAATCGAGCATTCTTTAGTTATGAAACTGAACGCTGGATGCCTAAAGACTACGTCCTTCCTATATATGCTGACGACTTTGTTATTATTACACCAAAGGATATTCTTACTAAAGATGATACATGGATTAATCATGGCGATATGATCCATAGATTTGAAGATATCCCTGATGCAGTAGAAAACGATCAGCTAAGGGCAGAAATTAATAACTATTTTAATTCCAAAATCCCAGAAGCAGAGGAACCCACAAAAGAAGATTATGAAAAAGCAGTATCCGCAACAATTGAAAAGTATCCGATTATTATTGATTACTACATTAAAATGAAGGAGGATACTGGAGAAGAGGCTTTGGTGAGTAGTATTCAAAAAGTTCAGGAATCGGATTTACTTTATATAAAGCAATATGGTGGTTTAGTAAATCTTCTTCAATATCAATCATCTTTTTATAACATAGATGAAAATTCAAAAGACGAAACGTATCAGAAGATCCTTTATTTTAAAGATGTTATTGAGAATAAAGGTGGGCACAAGATATTTTATGGATCTGATGATAAACCGATAAGGCGAGAAAAGGACGTTCATATTCTTTTCCGTCTCGTTTGGTACGGCACTCCATCTGATGTCAGTCGAGAGGTAGATGACGGGAGGGGGCCTGCTGACTATAAAATATCCAGAGGAGCAAAAGATAAAACACTTGTTGAGTTTAAACTAGCAAGCAATTCACAGTTGAAAAGAAATCTTTTGAAGCAACTCAATATTTACAAAAAGGCTAGTGATGCAGAATGGGGATTTAAAGTTATTATTTATTTCTCCGAACAAGAACTCATTCGAGTGCAAAGTATTCTAAGCGAACTTGATATGGGTCAAGATAAGAACATAATTCTTATTGATGCATGTATAGATAACAAGCCATCCGGCTCAAAAGCATGAGGACAGGATATCTGCTCATTTAATATTTCACTCTGCACGTCGGACTTTCCTCCGGCCTGCTTTTCCTTCCGTCATAAAGGGGGCGCTTCAGGAAACGGGTTTTAAAACCCGATAAGCGTTTTATATCGGAATAGAT
Source organism: uncultured Chlorobiaceae bacterium (assembly GCA_903942355.1). GTDB lineage: Bacteria > Bacteroidota > Chlorobiia > Chlorobiales > Chlorobiaceae > Chlorobium. The sequence goes on from CAJAOR010000070.1 coordinate 8,038, forward strand.
TCTTTTATACAAACGTTTATCTTATACCACAACGTATTTATTAATATAAGTCTAAGGCAAATACTTTAGATCCTGATGTAAGCTAATCGCACCTTAAAACGGGTTTTATAATCCCAATGTAGTCGGAAATTAAAAAGTCGACCAATTTCGTAAAGTAGTAATCACCCAGGCAGCGGGTTTAAACTACGTCATTTTAAAATGATTTACTACCACTTATTGAAGCGGTAATTGTGTTGTTTTAAGCTTGGCCCCTCATTCCGTCGTTTCTTGTTGATCAAAGATGCTTTTACGGTGTTCGAGCCGGTAGCTCTTGCCGGTAAGTTTGATGACTTCGCACTTGTAGAGCAGCCGATCCAGCAACGCTGTTGCAAGAACCTCGTCGCCAAGCATCTCCCCAGAATCCTTGCCGTTTTCAAGAGTCTCATCAAACGAAGATTTTTTGATAAGGCAAAATCGTGCTACTGAGTGAGGGAGTAGGGGGAAAACGAGGCACTCCCCCTCGGACAGTTTTTCTCCTACTATCTACTTATTTTGACATTTAACCTGCAATTGTATTGGCTGTAAGCTACGTTATTTCTTTTATTTGATGTGAATAAAAGATAAATTACAAAGTATAGAGTACTATGCTTGGGGATCAACTTCCGGTCACAACTGAACCCGGAGATTGATTTGCTCAAACAGGTAGGCTGCAACAAGGTTATATCCTGATCATCTGGTGACATGAACGGCTCGATAGCTCGCGGTTGGACTTGATGCATATTTCTGAACAGTTGCAGAGAAGGAGGGATATTGTCTTTTTTGACTGGTATTTTGGACTATAGCGTAATAATGGCGCCATTCAGTTACGTTAAAATACTTTGCTTAGCTATTCATCAGCACATTTCCGTTTGCGATCGAATCAACGGGTTATACTCTTGTATTATTTAAAGTTGATTATTGGTGATAGATTGATAAGTCTTTGATTTAGGAGTAGTTGTATCCGCCGATATTTTAAATTAAGGAGATGTTAGTGCAAAAGCTCTTGGAAATAGGCCTCTCGGGTTGGATTCCATTCGTCATTACGTTGCTTTTTGGTAGCGGAATAGTACTATGGCAAGTTACTCGACGCAAAACTCGACAGTTGAATATTAAGGCTGGTGGAGACGTAGCTGGTGGCGATATACACAAAGGTATAGAAAAAGAGAATATTGAGAGAATTTCTTCCAAGGAAGTTAGCACCAGCAATCAAAAAAATATTGTTACTGGTGGGGATGTATCCGGTGGTAATATTTACAAGCAGTGTAAATGATATCACAAGAAAATATCCGTGCTGGGGGCGACGTAGCTGGTGGTGATATTCACAAGCCTCAGCTTACCTACAACATTTATGACCAACCCAAGCCCATATTGGTAGGTTTAATCGAACAACTACGCGATCAGATTTGCAACGACCCTGATGCGGCGGAATTTGCTGAAAAACTGCTTGACTGGATGAATCCAAAAGAAACTAAACTAAAGCGTGATCTCGAAGCTAAACTCAACGCATGCGGCAAGGCTTACCTCTTATCTGATGCATTAGAAGCTAAAGAAAAATTTGCAAAGCAGTTACGGCGAACAGCTTTCCAGCCAGCACTTCAACAAATCTATGCATGTATTCTCGGTGAGATCTATAGCAGATTTACTTATAAAATCAAACCAAAGATTGCTACATCCAACGAGCCCGGGTGGGTTCAGAATCAGATATTTGATCTTGCGGATTGCATTACACAACAGATTGCTGTTGCGCCAGCAGAAATAGGGCTAGAGATAACTGAAGTCATCGGAATGCTGTACTACCTGACAGGCAACTGCTACATAGAATGGGACTACAATGATTCTGTATCATCCAGCGACTGATTTTTTCCACTGTTGGATGCGATTCGCATTCATGCTCTGCAAATGCGGAGACAACGGAATCGAGTTTGATCGTGTTCGAATTATTGATTTTCTTTTGTGTTTCCCGCACGAACTTAATAACTGTAATCTCCCTAAAGGTTATAGTAAAATACTTCACCAACAGGTTAAGCAATTACCAAAAACATATGAGGAACCATACTCCATTAGACAGGGATTTGCCCAAATGAAAAAGGTACAAAGCCAGGTTGCTATGGATATGGTAGCTAAAGGGATTGTCCTGCGTGATGCTTATCGAGAAGGCGTACTTATTCCAAGAACAGAGTCAGAAGATGTATCTAAATTGCTTGAATCAGTTGCTGAGAACTGGAAAGTGAGAGATGAAGACTTTCATAATATGACTATTAAAGCTCTGCTATCAATTCCTTTAAATGGTAAGATGGGTCTTAAAGATCGCTCTAGATTGATGGAGTTTAGATATGATGCATAACCCTTTTTTGTTGCTGAATCGACTAATAATTAGCAAATATAACTGTAACGTCTATGATGAAACATTCCATGCGGGCGTGAACATAATTCGCGGAAAGAACAGCAGCGGTAAGTCAACGATAACAGACATGATCTTTTACGTTCTCGGTGGAGAGAATGTCGAATGGACAACTGAAGCGTCTTCTTGTGATTATGTATATGCTGAATTTATTGTTTCAGGTTTAACACTCAGTCTGCGTAGAGAGATACGTTCAGATGCGCCATCAATTGCTGTCTGCGAAGGAAAGCTTTCCGATACGTTCAACTCTAATTTCGGATGGAGTGTCTATGGAAGAAAGAGGAGCGAGGATAAAGAATCGTTCTCGCAGTTCATGTTCAATCAACTTGGTCTTCCACAGACCCAGTCCGATGATGCACAACTCAACGTGACGATGCATCAGATTCTTCGGTTAATATACGCTGATCAAAATACTGATTGTTCTTCCATTTTTCGAAGAGAAAAGCAAACATTTGCTGATAGACAAGATATCCGGCGTAGTGTTGGTGAGATGCTACTCGGAATTGACGATTTACGCGGACATGATTTACGACAACAATATATCAAAGCCGAAAAAATCCTTGTTCAAAAACAGTCTAGGCTGGACAGTTTAGTGGAAGCAGCAATCAAAACGGATCCAGATTTCAGCCTTGCTCAATACGCAGAACTGATTGGAGCTGCACAGAAAAAACAAAAGTCAATTGAACTTACTATCGAGAAACTTTCTGTAAAAGTAAATACAAAAAACATAGTCGGAAAAAATGACAATGAGAGAATAAACGAACTAGATAGGCTAATCAATGTTCACAATCATGCAATAGCTAAAAAAAACGAATCTATCCAAAGCCTTACCATGGGCTTAGCAGATTCAGAGGTGTTTATTGCATCGCTTGAATCTGATCTTGACGGCCTAATGTCGGCAAATAAATCTCAGAAACTTATTGGTGATGTTAAGCTGTTATATTGCCCAATTTGTCTTGCATTACTCCCCGAGATTGAAGAAGGTCATTGTCCCCTGTGCAAAGAAGGCTTTATAGGAGATGCGATTACTGGCGGGCGGCTACGTTATGAACAAGAACTCAAGTACCAAATCAAAGAAAGCAAACAAATCTTTAATCAGAAACAGGGATTATTAAGGGATCACCAAGATCAGCTAAAATTAGAGATAATTGATCGTAACGCTGTTCTCAGTGAACATAGAGCCTTGGTTACTCCTACCAACCACGTGGACGCAATGGTGATTAATTTGTTAAAGGAATATGGTTACCTCACACGCTCAATTGAAGACCTAACTCGGCTTGAATCAATAAAAGATGAAGTTATCCAGTTAGAAAAAGAAGTGCAACAAAACAAATATAGATTGGATGCTATCAATAAGGAACTTAGGCGTCGCCGAAGTGCACAAGAAGAGCGACGCAATTACTGTCAAAAAGCTATTTGTAGTCGGAAATTAAAAATGAGCCAATTTCGGAAATTAGCAATCACCCAGGGAGAGGCATGAGATTACGTCATTTCAAAATGATTTGCAACTACTTTTTGACGCGGTAGTTGTTTTTTTCTACGGTTGGCCCCTCCTTC
>CAJAOR010000071.1 GCA_903942355.1 uncultured Chlorobiaceae bacterium
CTTATCAAGTCCGCGAACCAGGCACTGGCCTATGCTCGCGGTGAAATTTCTGACGGCTTTACCGTCAATGTTCCTGAGGAGATCGACGTTAAGTCTATCCGCAACGTTTTGGGTTTGACGTCAGGGCGGTGCAGGATTGGGAACAAAAACGCCGTCAGCCTGATCGGGCGGCCCGGATTCTTTTAACTGTCATTGCCTATGAACCGGAGGCTGTCACAAGGGCCTTGGCGCATTAGGACATCAAGGGGAAATTTATAAATCAACCATTTTTTATACATCACACAGAAAGTGAGAAAATACAGGGCTCGGCAGTTGTCTATGACGGAGAATTTTGCGTTTTTCCCATGATAATTTCCCTGTTCACAGTGAATTTGGGGGGAAATAGAAATGTGATCGGAGGACTACCAGCGCCGCCAAGTGACAGTCCAACATCATCCGATAATGTCCAAAAAGCCCTGTAAAATCAGGGCTTTTTTTGTTTTAGTGCGCCCAGCATGGGCGCACTACACACTCTAGAGTGAGCAGTTAGCCTTTAAATGAATTTGCAATATGCCGAATAATCAGATCGTAAATATTTTTCTTGCTTTCAGGATATTCAAAATAAAAAGACTTGAATTGATTTTTATTGAGGATCGTTTTTTGGTAAAAGACCTTTCTGGAATTATATCCGGAAACGACAAACCAGTTATTTTTTAATATCCGATAGGTTACGACCTTTGCAGGGTTTTCATACGTCCCCCCTCTTGATTCTTCAAGGTATAGGTCTTGCAATGATTGGTTCAGAGCATTATTTGAACCATACACGATAAGACTTGCATCTGCATTTTTTGACACAAATTTCTGCCCATCTCCATTATCCGAATCGCCTTGCGGGTACAAAATATCTTTGGGGTATGCTATTGAATAACCGAATCTTGGATTGTGGTAAGTATGGTAAACATCATCGGCAAGTACCGTATGAGCCAATAAAACAAGGCTAAAAAAAAGAAAAAGGTATCGCATTTCTATTAATCTCCATGATAACGCATAACAATAATTAGATTGATCCGCCTAATCTGCGGATTTTTTAATTGCAACACACATAAAACACCACTGACTCACGAGTCAAAATACCGCTAATCTCATACTTTAAAAATAATTATCTCATTTCATAATCTATATTTCTGCGTCTATTACAGAATAGATTTGAGAATAATGTACGCAAGTGTTTTGAGTGCTGGAAGTATTTGCAGCGTATTATAGCAAAGAGTCTGCGTCCGCTCGATGCGCTTGCTATCCGCCGAACTCCGACGAGATTGCAGGTTGTGGCGCTCCGGCTCTCAAGACGAGCCAAGCACCGAGCAGGATGCCAGTCGCGGCGACAGCTGTTGCCGGCGCAGGTCTCTCACCGAGTACGACTGCGGCCAGCGCGATGCCGAATAGCGGCTGCGTGAACTGGATCGACGCAATCCGGCTGATCCCGCCTCTTGCGAGCGCCCAATACCAGGCGATGTAGCCCAATACGGATGTCAGCAGCGCTAGCACGAGCAGTGACGCCCAGGCTGCCGGCCCGGCGTGCGGCATTCCGGTGCGAGCGAGCGACCATACCATGAGCGGCAGCAGCAAGACGGCAGAGAAGGATACACCCCAGAGCGTTGTGGAAATGGCCGAGTAACCGCGCTGAGTCAGCCGAGCCCCCGCGACGTATCCCATCGCGCACAGAGCGGATGAGGTGAGTACGACGAGATCACCGATGACGCTTGAGCCACCGGATGCGCCGGCGGTCCGCCACACGATCACGGTTGCCTCACTTGCCAGTGCGATCACGCATCCGACGACCCACGTCCAAGACACCCGGCGCCGCTCGACCAGAGTGCCGAACAGGCTCGTGAACACCGGCAGCGTGGCCAAGATGAGCGCGCCGTGCAGCGCGGAAGTGGTGTGTTGACCGACGGTGTATATGAGCGGAAACGCAATGAAGGCCGAGAACCCGGAGACGGCGAGCAGTAGTCTGTCCCTCGAGCTAGTCGGCAGCGACTGACGCATCAGGAGGGCCAGCGGAAGCGCGAGACAGCCGGCTATGACCGTGCGCAGGATGCCAACGAGCAACGGGTCGATCTGTTGGGCTGCGACCTTCGAGAACAAGGGGGTGCCGCCCCACACGACCATCAACACCAGTGCAACCGCGACTGGGAGCAAGGAGTTGTCAATCGGTTCTTGCTGCGACACCTGGCGCTCTTCGTCCTGCGTGTAGTTGCTTTCGATCAAGTTCATCCCTTTTCCATGAGAGGTACCACTTGCTCAAAGCAGACGCCACGACTTTGCTTCAGTAGTTCATTTTTATCGTTGTCCCAGCGGAAAATATTCATAATTTGAAGTTACGAGAATATGTGTCTTACGTCAAGATATTTTTTACCCCGCCCCAAAACTGAAAGCGCTCAACGACAAGTTTTTATCAATTCTTGTTGAGCGCTGATCGGTATCAACCGATCAATGGCCTTCAGTAATCGACAATAAGATTTATGGATGGGGGGGAAACGATGATCCTAAACAAATGGGGGGTTACAGGATATGACAGGTAAAGTTGCATTGGTCACGGGCGCAAGCCGCGGCATAGGTAGAGCTACGGCCAAACTTCTCGCTGCTGAAGGCGCGGCTGTCGCGGTAAACTATTTCAAGAGTGAAAGCGCTGCAATCGCTGTTGTTGAGGAAATCATAAAAGCAGGCGGCAGGGCACATGCAGTCCGGGCGGATGTCCGCGACGCGGAGCAGGTGCGTTTGATGGTCGCGGAGGTGGAAAAAAGCCTCGGTCCGGTAGACATCCTGGTAAGCAATGCTTCGATCGGTTTTCCGGTAAAACCTTTCACGCAATTCGCCTGGAATGAATTTGAAGCGAAGCTTTGCGGAGAGCTCAAGTCGATATTTTTCAGCTGTCAGGCTGTGCTGCCAGGCATGATCGAAAGGAAGTCAGGAAGCATCATCGCTATTTCAAGCACCCTTTCGCGTCACTCATCGCCGGGTTTCATTGCTCACTCCACTGCGAAATCTGGCCTTGATGCCTTCGTCCGCTCTCTTGCGGAAGAGGTTGGACCCTTCGGCATACGAGTCAACGTGGTTGCCCCCGGCCTTACGTTGACCGATGCTACGTCGTGGTTGCCCGAGGAACAGAAAGCGATGATGGCAGATATGACCCCCCTAAAGCGTGTTGCCCTCCCGGAAGACATTGCAGGTGTGGTGCTTGCAATTGCTTCCGACCACAGCCGATTCGTGACCGGTTGCTATATCCCGGTTTCGGGAGGACTGCTGATGCTGTAACACTATAAGCATGAGTATTCCGGGGAGTTTTGAAATCATAGTGGTTTCATTGAGCCATGCGGGCTTCCTTGTTTGGGGTTCACGCCCTGAAAGAAGAAGCCGGAATTATTTTGGCAGGATCGGGAGTACTTTGGCTGCTATGATGCGGCCGATAGAGAGGGACGCGGTGGCTGCGGGTGATGGGGCGTTGCAGACATGGATGATATTTTTGTCGACTCTGAAGTCAAAGTCGTCGAGAAGTTTACCTTCGCGGTCACATGCCTGTGCGCGAATGCCAGCACCGCCGGGTTCAAGATACTCCGCTTTGATGTCCGGAACAAGTTTTTGCAGTGCTAAAACAAAAACGGACTTACTGAATGAACGATGGTACTCCCCTATTGCTGTACGCCAGTGCTTGGCGGCAACTTTACGAAAACCGGGCCAATTAAGGGATTCCCAAGTATCCTGAATATTGAAGTCTGTTTTTTTATAGGCTTCGCGTCCAAAGGCAAAAACCGCATTAGGGCCGCATTCAACACCACCGCCAATCATCCGGGTGAAGTGGACTCCGAGAAAGGGAAAGGCCGGATCGGGTACCGGATAAATCAGGTGATTGACCAGCCTGGGGGCTGAGGGTTTGAGCTGATAGTATTCGCCGCGAAACGGGAGAATGCGGATCGGGAGTGCTGGTTCAGTCTTGCGGGCCAGGCGATCGGACTGGAGACCCGCGCAGGTAATGACGGCGTCGGCATGCCAAGTGCGTGAGCGGCCAATGACCTCTACCTGATTGCCTTTTTGCTGAAGATTGATGACTTGTTCATCAAGTACAATTTCTCCACCCAGGGCAAGGAGCTTTTCGGCATATTTTTTTGCTACCGCCGTGTAGTCCACAATTCCGGCTTGTGGTACCAAGAGACCTTGAATACCTCTGCAGTGAGGTTCCCTTTCAAGGATTTCATCGGGATTTAAAAATCGAAGATCCTGCAATCCGTTTGCGACTCCCCTGCGATGCAATTCCAACAACCCGGGGAGTTCGTTTTTGCCCGTTGCAACAACAATTTTACCGCATATCTCGTGAGGAATGGATTCCTCCTGGCAGAAATTGAGCAGTTCCCGGTACCCTTCACGGCAGTTGATTGCTTTAAGAGAACCCGGTTTGTAATAGAGACCCGAGTGTATGACTCCGCTGTTATGGCCTGTCTGGTGCGAGGCAAGAGTGCTCTCTTTTTCGATGAGAGTCAGGCGGGTGGACGGTCGGGACTGAAGAATATGGAGGGCTGCTGACAGGCCGAGAATACCGCCACCAATGACGATGACGTTACTTTTAGCAGAGAATGGTTTGTTCATGGGTGCAAGCAATACAAACGATGTTTCAACTGAAAAATATGTTACACATTTTTCTTGTGGCATCAAAAAGAAGCCCCGTAACTGAAAACCGCTGTGCGCGTAAGTAGGGCCCTGAACTCGACAATATCTAACATCAAGGTATTCGCAAATTTCTTCCAATCCAAAATGGGTCTGCTTCTGTGAATAAAATCAGGGAGAGGGCCAGCCGATTACGGCAATTGCAGTGTTTATGATATTAAAAACTATCTTGTTACAGTGGGTTTTCAGAAAAGGCAACAAGAGCATAACAGCTCAAGGAAAAACAAGGATTTTAACTCAAGTTATTGATTAATAATAATTAATAGCACAAGGAATTCCATGTCTAATACACTTTTTGCTGATTCAGCGGAAAATGTTTCATTGTTTTCCCTGCTCGATTCGCTTTCTGATGCGGCCAGCCTGATAGATCCGACTGGCAGAGTCGTCAATATTAACAGCTTATTTGCAGCACGTTTAGGCAAGAAACCCTCAGAGTGCATCGGTATCAGTATCTTTGATGCGATTGCAAACTTTGTTTTGCCCGAGGGAGTGTACTTCAGAAAAGAACGGTGCACTGAGGTACTTTGCACCGGAAAGCGCTTCGTTTTTGAAGAGCGTCGAGGCGATCAGCTCTTTAAAATAATCCTCAATCCTGTCAAATCACCAAAGGGCGAGGTCACGCATCTGCTTATAATGATTCAGGATATTACGGAAAAGCAGCATATCCTGGAGGCGGCAGACAAAGAAAAAATACAAACTGGTCTGGCATTGGAACTCGCTCGCACCGGCATATGGGAAGCAGACCTGAACACTGGCGAAAACATCTGGTCGGACAGCATCTGGAGTCTGTACGGATTGAGTCGAGATGGTGATAAGGCCTCAACAGAACTATGGTCCAGAACCGTTTTCCCTGAAGACCGGGAGGCGGCAATCCGTATGACTGAATCGGCAGTCCAGCAAGAAGCCAATATCAATATCGAATACCGGGTATGTCATCCGGACGGTTCGATTCACTGGCTGATGGTGCGGGGCATTCCGATGCGTGACAAGAGCGCAAGGGTTGAGCGTTATGCGGGAATTGTTGTCGACATCACGGAACGTAAGCATGCCGAGACCGAACTGGCCAAATTTCAGACGCATATGGATTTTGCCCTTGAAAAAAGTCATGTAGGCGTCTGGGATCTAAACCTGAAAGATCCTACCGTAAAACGCACCATGGAACACGCCCGAATTTTTGGTTATGAAAACAATGTACAGGGATGGACACTGGATATGTTTCTTGATCATATCGTTCCGGATGATCGTGATGCAATAGCAGCGCTCATAAGGCACTCCATAAATAATCATCAGGACTATGAATTTGAATGCCGAATTCATACCTCTCGCGGAGAGATGCGATGGGTTATGGCAACAGGGGCTTTCTATATTGACAAGAGCAGCAATGAGAGCCATGTCTTAGGCATCGTACAGGACATAACAGATCGCAAGCGGTCTGAAGAGGAGCGGGAAAAACTTCAGGCACAACTTCTGCATGCACAAAAACTGGAGGTCATAGGCCAACTGGCGGGCGGCATCGCACATGACTTCAACAATCATCTTACCGCGATTCTCGGGTATATCGAACTTGCCAGCAATGAGATTGACGAAACAAATCCTCTTGCCAAATACATAAAAAATATCCAGCGATCTGCCCTTCGGTCAGCAGAACTGACCAATAAACTTCTCGCGTTTGCCCGGAAACAGCACATACACCCAAAGGTGCTCAATCTGAATATGGAGATTGAAGAACTGCTTCCCATACTTGGCCAACTGATTCACCGGGGCATTGAAATCGAATGGTGCCCAAAAAATGACATGGCACTCATTTCTATCGACCCGTGTCAGATTGATCAAATCCTGACCAACCTTTGCGTCAATGCGCGGGATGCGATCACTGGACCAGGGAAGATCACCATTGAAACCAATATGGTGCAGATTAAAAAAAGTGAATGCACCGCAGAGCGCATCAGTCAAATCCCTGGCCACTACGTTAGACTGTCAGTCACTGATACGGGAAGCGGGATCGACATAAAAACGCTTCCGCATATTTTTGAGCCCTTCTTTACAACCAAAGAACTTGGAAAAGGGACTGGTTTGGGCCTTTCTACAGTCTACGGCATTGTAAAACAGAATAAGGGTTATATCGATTGCAAATCCGAAACAGGTAAAGGGACAACCTTTACTATATTGCTGCCTCAGTATGAGGGAGATCGCAATACGAGGTTGATTCCAAATCCTGAACTACTCAAAAAAACTGAAAAGAAAACAATACTGCTCGTCGAAGATGAGATAGATGTACTCAATCTCGTCAAAAGTCTCCTTGAAAAAAAGGATTTCAAGGTTTTTGCGGCCAGTGATGCCGAAAAAGCCCTTGAGATCGCTGCCAGAAACCCTTACCAGATCAATCTCTTGCTGACTGATGTCCGGTTGCCAAACATGAACGGCGTTGAACTGAGCCGGCGCTTGCTTGCTGAATATCCAAACATGAATACACTGTTTATGTCGGGATATACCGACTGGATCAACGACAATATCCCGGAGAATAACCAAAAACTCAACTTCATTTCGAAACCCTTCACTATTAACGATTTGCTCGCCGCTGTCAATAAGTCACTCTCCATAGCTCAGTAACCATCTGGCGTCGCGGCCAACATGAAAACCTGTGCTTACAAAAAGAACTTTTTTTACTCGTCCATACTTTGATCTGGTTGGTTGGTTTAGTAACTATTGATAACGATAACCATTCAACCAGCAACGACAGCATTATGACCAATAACCATAGCGTTGATATCAATCGTCTTAACGCATTCGCCGAAAAAATGGTGCATGAGAAAAAGACTGCTGTCGGTTTTCCTTGCAACCAAAACATCAAGCTGGCAGATTTCTATCACTGGTACGCTGTTTCAGGCTTGGCAGATGTAGCCATGAACAACGTGGGTGATCCGCGCAAGCCAAGCCTGTTTGCTCTTAACACCCACGAATTCGAAAACGAAGTTATTGATTTCTTCTCGCCGCTGTACGGATTTTCACCTTCTGAAGCTTGGGGTATGGTCACGAATGGCGGCACCGATGGCAACAACCACGGCATTTACTTCGGCGTCCACGGCCTGAGCGCTCGCAGCCAAATCAAGCCGATTCTGTACGTTTCGGAAGAGGCTCATTACTCTATCATGAGGCTTTGCGACCTTCAGGGCCTGGAGATGCGCCAGATACCGGCTAACATCAGGGGTGAAATGGAGGTGCAAGCGTTTGAGCAGGCACTCGACCCAAGCCGTCCGGCCCTGATCGTTATTGCTGTCGGCACGACCTTCAAGGGAGGCATCGACAATCAGGATGCAATTGATGAGGTGCTGGCAAGAAAACGGCCTGTCGCCGTATACCGTCATGTCGATGCAGCGCTTTTTGGAGGATACCTGCCTTTTACAGAACATGCTGATCTGGTCAGTCACTTTGTGCGAAAGTATGACTCCATCGCAGTCAGTGGACACAAATTCTTCGGTTTTGACGAACCATTGGGCCTCTTTCTCACGACAAACGAAGTTCTCGCCATGCAAAACCCGTTTCGCGTCTCCTACCTGAACGCTTCGGTTCCTACTATCACCTGCTCGCGTTCAGCGCTGGCTCCACTGAAGTTCTGGTGGCAAATCCACAAGACCGGAGTGGAAGGCTACAGGCGCCAGGCTGAGCTGATTTTGAAGAATGCGCTCTATCTGAAAGAGCAGCTCGATGAGATCGCCTATCCGGCATGGAAGAACGATATTTCAAATACAGTCTATTTTCAGCGGCCCGGTGATTGGGTGATGAAAAAGTGGAGTCTGGCGCCTTACGAGGATGAGCGCCTTGGCGGAAAGCTGGCGCACGACATTGTCATGCGCCATGAGGGAATGCACATGATCGATCATTTCATTGACGATCTTTTGCTCGATCGGAGCGGGGAGAGTGATCCGGAACTTTGCTCCTGATCATGGACAGATTGTTATTCCTGGCGGAAGCGAAACAGCAAAAAGCGGGAGGTAACGAGGTTGACAGTCATGCCGGCCAGGCTCCCCGCTGCCACACCAAAAACCGGGTAGAGGGCAATCACCGCATATCTGGCAATCATGAATGCGTAAACTCCGTAATTAATGCTTCCGCCTATCATCATCAGGGCAAGGTAGAAACCGAACTCTTTACCTTTCGAATGGCCTGAGTTTCGGTTGCGGAATGTTATGGCGCGGTTAAACAGCCATGTCGAAAAAACAGCACACAGGAATGAAACAAGGCGGGCTGCATAGAGACCCATGATATCTTTCAATAGATACAGCACCGTGGAATCGACAATGAAACCAGCGACACCGGAAAGCGCATACCAAAAGAATTGAGCTGGAAATTTCACCACTGCGCCGTTATCGTATCGTTAAAAATGCTCAAGACAAAAAAAATCCGATAACCATCCCTCTACAGCCGTTGACGGGTTAATCTCTCGTGGGATATCTCTTGTGAAGAGGAATCGCCAGATATGCAAGACACTTCATTTCATGACGGCCCCTGGTAACGTTATCCAGAATAAGGCCGCAAAACAATGAAAGCAGGGCGCAGATCATGACAGCCGTCGAAAGGATAACCGTAGGAAAACGGGGAACAAGACCGGTTCCAAAAAACTCAATAATAACCGGTATGGTGATCAGCACTGAAAACAGGGCCATCAAGGCAGCACAGATGCTATAGAATGAAAACGGGCGTTCAGAAACGTAGAGGCGAAAAATGGTTTTGAGGATGCGCAACCCGTCACGATAGGTGGATAATTTGCTTTCTGATCCTTCAGGTCTGGCACCATAAGGGGTCATCACTTCACCGTAAGGCATCCGAAGTTCCAACGCATGCACGGTCAGCTCAGTCTCAATTTCAAAACCCTTGGAGAGAGCGGGAAAGGATTTGGCATAGCGTTTTGAAAACACACGGTACCCGGAGAGCATATCGGTAAAACCACCACCAAATATCTTCAGGACACTTTGCGTCAACATGCGGTTTCCCAATTGGTGGCCGCGCCGATATGCAGAACCGGCAACATCCTGGGGGGTTACCCGACAGCCAACAACCATATCGAGACCCTCATCAATCAATTTGTCGACCATCCTAACCACGGACGGGGCATCATAGGTACCATCTCCATCAACCATGACAAAAATATCAGCGTTAACATCGGCAAACATTCGTCGCACCACATTGCCTTTTCCGCGCGACGTAACCGTTA
>CAJAOR010000072.1 GCA_903942355.1 uncultured Chlorobiaceae bacterium
AGGTTAAATCCGAATTTTTTCGGACAAGAATTGAAACTTCATTATCAGTGGAAGCCAGTTTTTTCACAAGACTCGAACCAATAAAACCAGTTGCCCCGGTTACAAGGATTTTTTTATTCACCAGTATTGTACTTCAATCAATTAACAATCCTTTATTTTTCCGCTCACCAAAAAGACCGCCAGTGTTTACTGGCAGCTCCTGCAACCATTATTGTACAACGGCGGTCTCATCGACAACAATTTTCCCGGCTACTATTTTATTTCTGATCTCCTCCAGCTGTTGATGATTTTTCCTGCCGATCAATGAAGCGTTTTTGTCATTGTAAACATAATCTGTATAACGATCTGCCAAACCAAATACCGAAACGTGCCCGCCCTTGAAACTTCCATCCAACACCGTTTCCACCGTTTTGAGAACCGCCCTGTCTACAGCCTTGGTCATGCTGCTCAGCACAAATCCCGGCGCTTCTGCTTCCTGGTCCCTGTCCGTACAGATAACCAGCGCTTTACTCTCTCTTGCAGCTTCAATGACACCGAGCCCGCTGGCGCCTGCTGCCTGGTATATAATATCGGCACCCCTGCCATATTGCCCAAGTGCAAGTTCCCTGCCCTTGGCGGGATCGGCAAAAGCGCTTCCTGTCATACCGATATAACCGGAAATAACCCTTACAGCAGGATTGATTGAGCGAACTCCATCAATGAAGCCTGTCTCAAATTTTTTGATGACGCTTGATTCCATCCCGCCAATGAAGCCAACGGTTTTTGTTTTGGTAACCATTGCCGCAAGGGCTCCTGCCAGAAAAGAGCCTTTTTTCTCCTCAAAAACAATCCCTTGAAGATTTGCGGGGACCGCAACTTTCGGTTGAGGAATATAGTCGATACAGACAAATTTTTTGTCAGGAAATTCCGATGCGATAGCCGTCATATCTTCACTGAAAAGCATACCAACACCGACAATAAGCCCAATATCAGGGTCTACTGCCATAGTTCGCAATGCAGCCTCACGATCCGCGCCCTCTCCGTGCGGTTCAATGTAGATAAAGTTGACGCCATGCTTTGCCTTGGCCATTTCAAGGCCATTATATGCCGAATCATTAAACGATTTATCGCCCCTGCCGCCGACATCAAAGACCAGACCAATCTGACGTTTGCTTCCTGAAGAGTGCTCACGAGCAATTTCTTCTTTCTTTTGACCGGAACAGCCGGCAAGAACAAAGAAAAAAAACAGAAACAAAGAGAGCGAGTGCTTCATTGATTTGTTGAAAAATTTTTATGCCAATGACTGTCTTTTTCTGACGTCTTTCAATTTATGAAAAACTCGCAGTAATTAAAAGCTGTAACCAATAATGAAAAAAAAATCCACCGCCGCATTTACCCCGCAGAGCTATTGAACCAGAAAATCAGTAAACCCAAGTTGATTATAATTGCATGCGAGCTCTCAAAGCGCTTACTCGGTCAACGCTCAGATGATTTTATAACCTGTTTAATTCCAATGAGTAACCTTAAAAATATCATAGCAAGGGGCTGGTACCTTATGCGACGGTTGCGTCCGCTTATCGATCGTATTTTAGGCACCAGAACAGCAGCAACCTTTTCCGGTCTGTCGGCAATGATATTCAGCAGCTTTATGGAGCTTGCCGAAGCGTCTTGCAACAGCAACCGGGTCAGCACTAGACCTGGGCTCAGCTCATGAACGCCAATGCTGGTTTTACGCGCAGTTTTCAGCTCTCTGGCCAGACAACGCGTCAGCTCCGCCACTCCCCTCTTTGATGCCTTGTGCGGCACCGCTGAACCCGATAATCTTGCTCCGGCCGATGAAAAGCCCATGTTGAAAATATGATAGACCGGTTTTGATGAAGAGGGCTGGCTGTCCATAAGTCTGACTGCTTCGGCGCACAGCATGACGGAGCCGGAAAGGTTGGTCGTACAGGTTTCCAGAATGTCATCAGCATGAAGTTCCCATAACGGTCGCTTAAATTGGCCGGCAGTGCCTGCATTGTTGATCCATCGGTCAACGCGTCCAAGTTTGACAGAGGCAAAAACAGCAAGCGCCTCCGCGCCAGAAGGATTGCCGACATCACACACCATCCCATAAACCTTCCTCCCAACACCACAACTCTCATTGAGAGAAGATAACGCCTTATCAAGGCGTTGCTGGTCCCTTCCGCAAATGACCACGCGGTCACCGGCCGCAAGAAAAACCGCCGAAAGGGCATATCCTAACCCTGAGCTTCCCCCGGTAATGACAACACCGAGAGAGTGCAGCTTCTCATCCTTTTTCATCATTGAGCGGTTCCACCAGGAATGCTTTTTTTTGGCAACACAGGCAACCCTCACTCGGGGCTGGAGAAAAGCTTTTGAATGGCAATAATCAGCGCTTTGAGAGAAAAGGGCTTCCGGATAAAGTTCACCCCCAAATCAAGCTCTCCTTGAATATTGATATCATCCGGGGTATAACCGGAAATGAAAAGCACTTTAAGATCAGGGGCCAGTAACTTAAGTTGTTTCGAAAGTTCACAACCATTCATTTCGGGCAGCACAACATCGGTTATAAGCAAGTGAATTTTACTCCCATATTCATGGGCAATCCTGAGCGCATCACTCGGTGTAACCGCATCAAGCACCCCATAGCCTTTACTTTCAAGCATAAGCTTGTAAATATTGAGAATATCAGGTTCATCCTCAACAAGCAGGATGAGCTCATTTCTGTGGCTGATTGAGGGCGCCTGTTTTGCAATCCTATCCTCAGCACCGTAATCAAGGTGCAATGGCATATAGATGTTAAAGGTGGTTCCCCTGCCCAGCTCGCTCAAACATTCGATAAAGGCATTGTTCTGTTTGACAATTCCATAGATCGTCGCGAGGCCCATGCCGGTACCGTTTCTGTTCTCCTTTGTCGTGAAGAAGGGTTCGAAAATATGAGGAAGATCGTGTTGGTCAATACCGCAGCCGTTATCGGTTACGGCAAACAGAACATACTCGCCTGGATTCTTGCAGGCGTGGCCAGCTGTGCATTCAGTTTTACTGACATTAACCCTGCGCGTTTCAATGGTAATTTTGCCTACATCCTTTATGGCGTCTCGGGAGTTGACGCAAAGGTTGGCAAGCATCAGGTCAATTTGCGAAGGATCCGTCTTTACCGATGTCCTTTGAGGCTCGGGTATCCATACTACGGTGATGTTTTCGCCAATCAGCCTCCGCAGTACCGAAAGCATTTTTTCAACGATGATGTTCAGATCGAGAACAATGGGCATCACCGTCTGCTTGCGCGAAAATGCAATAAGTTGCCTGGTCAGATCCGCTGAATGTTCAGTGGCTTTGAGAATAGCCTTCATGTTGCCCAGAATTGGCTCTTCAAGAATATTCCAGTTCATGGCCATTTCGACATTGCCGAGAATTACCCCAAACATGTTATTGAAATCGTGAGCTATACCTCCGGCGAGCTGACCGACCATCTCCATTTTTTGAGCCTGAAACAGAATTTTTAGCAGTTTCTGTTCACTCAAGTCGGCATGTTTCCGGGCTACAATATCCGAAGCAAGATTGGCCAGAGCCTCCACCATAACAGCATCATCCTCATCATAATCGTAAGACTTGCCGCCAACACAAAGCAGTTGCGTTAGGGTTTCTCCCTGAATCAGAGGATTAAAGAGTATTCGTTGACGGGTGTCGGGAGAGCTGAGTTTGCCAGCGGGATTAGTTGATGCTCCATAAAAATTGTTAAAAACCAGGCGTCGCTCACTTGTAGCATCGGCAAGGATCCCTGCTTCATTCAGCAACAGTTCCGGCCGTTTTTCATCCGGTGCTTGCGTGCCGGTTGACAGAACCCGCATTGAAAATGTCTTTTGATCATCAGAGATCATATTGAAAAAACCAGTTGCACTCTGGGTCAAGCGTAAAGCTTCATCGAGCGCAGCTTTCAATAACTCCTCCACTGAATGCGTTTCTACCAGATCAAGAAGACGGAGCCGGAGTGCCGTGATGGCTTCGCGCCGCTTGCGCGCCGTGATATCGATACCAACAGCAACAACAAACGGATGGCCATCAATTACTATTCTTTTTCCCGTGATCATACGCCACTGGAATTTCGGCCCGCCTTGAACCATAATTCTCCCTTCACCAACTTCCTCAGTACCAAGGGTCAAAACATTCGTCATTTTCTCGATAACCATGGATCGGTCATCCGGATGAAAAGCCTCTACCGCATTGGTAGAAGCCATCTCGATGTCAGTTTTTCCGACAATCACATCACGATAATAAGCATTCCACCAAACGAGCAGACCGTTTTCGTCATTAACAGAAAAAGAGCCGGGAAGACTCTCAGCCATAGCTTTCGTAAAAATCCACTCCCGTTTCCTGAGTGCCTCTTCAAAAGCAGAGAGGGAAGTATTTTTTATGTCAATCTTTTTTTCAGTCATTTTTTAAGCTTTCACTCCAAACAAATGCTATTCGTTTTAAAAAAAAGCCAAATCAGCGTACATATAACGTAGCAACAGAAATAAACTTAACAATAAAGTAATATACTACATTCTTCATTGTTGTTGACCGTGAAATTTTGTTTAAACACCCGACTCAGGAAACATTACTAACCTTCTCAGCAAACCTGCGGCAAGCTTTCAGAAATTGGTTATTATCAAAAAAAACAAGCAATCAAACCCATCAGCACTCTTCTCACAAAGTACTGATGGATCTTGAAAGATTACAAACGGTATTGGAAGCCTTTTTTGTTGCATTGCAGCCTCCCTTGCCCAGCTATGACACACTGCATTATGGGATTCTCTCCTCAAACCGTCTCAATGAAACTCTGGTTAAAGCTTACCCTGATTATTCTGTTCTCGGTAAGCTCCGCTGCAGCTATCTTTTTTTTAAGCCTTGGAGTTCTGGTTTCGCAACATGCCGCCCCTCCTGAAAAAAGTGATGTCATTATTGTGCTGGGAGGCGATAGCGGACTCAGGGTACGCAAAGGGGCTGAACTTTACCATGCCGGGTATGCCTCCCACATTATCCTGACGGGTATTGATAAACGATTTTACCATCCCGGTCACCCCAACTGGCGCGAACGAAGAATGATTGCGCTTGGAGTGCCGAAAAAAGCGATGAAGGTCGATACAAAATCCAGAACTACCTGGGAGGAAGCCAAAAACACATCGATGACGATGGAGAAAAATGGATGGAGAAATGCTCTGGTTGTCAGCGATCCACCGCATATGCTCCGGCTTCATCAAACATGGAGCCGGGCATTTGAAGGGTCATCAAAAAAATTCATTCTGGTACCGACAAGCCCTAAATGGTGGGATAGGATATGGTGGTGGAAAAACAAGGAAAGTTACCAGTTTGTCATCAGCGAAATCAAAAAGAATCTTTTCTACGCCGCCGTGCACTATTGATGACTCTCCATGTGATCAATACCAGTATGGTTTTCAAAAAAAATCAGGAGTGTCCGCCAACAACGATCCGCATGATCTTGACATTTAAAACAACAAACCTGAAAAGTTGCCACACCAGATTTTTCCTCCAGTACAGGGTTGTTTTTGACGGTACCGGCGGATAAGCCTCGTCATAATATGCCTTGACTTTATTCGTGCCCATAGGATTTCGGATAGTTGAGTGTTGTTCTGATAAATAAAGGTTATTCCGGAATAAGCCACCAGAAAGGATAGCCTTTTGCCTTATGGAAAAAGAGATAGTGCAGAATAACTTTCAGCCAGTGCCCTGCCAGGCCAGCCTCGCCAAGAGAGTAGTTCATGTCACGACCCCACTCCGGATACTTGTTCCAGTCAGGAACAACCGGAAAAAGGGTCATTGATGCGCCAAGACCGTCAAATGAACCGAATCCTGCTGATACAACACATGCAGCGCCCATTCTGCTCATTGATGCTTTGTGGTGATGCACCTCTGAACCCTGAATTTTTTCAGCAATATTCAGTGCTACAATTTTTCCCATAACCCCTGCCGGCATGCCGGTACGAGGCGCTGTCGGAAAAATCTGCCGGCCACTTGGACTCGACATGGGTTTTGAAATCGGATGCGGCGGAGCAAAGGCAATCCCGGGAGCATAAATGTTTTTGAACGTAGGATTCTGGTAAATGGATGGCCAGTCATCAGCATTCCACTCATCAAAGGGCTTTGCAGTATAATCCGCATCAACCTTCATGAATTTGTTCGGCGCAAACATCTTTTCAGTAATATCAGTTCCTGATTTATCGTAAGCGGTAAGGCCAACACCCGAAAAAGAGGGAATAAGCATGGCAAAATCAAATTCCTGTGTCTTCTCTTCGCCATCAAGCGTTTCGTAATAGGCCTTGCCGGGCTCAACCTTATAGACTCCGGCGCGTCTTATCCAGTTGATGCCGTACTCGGCCATAATGGATTCGGTGAAAACTTTCGTCGGAGTGTAGTAGCCTCCCCTGTTGATGAATGCCCCACCCATGCCGAAGTCACCCAGTTCGTACTCATTCGACAGCCAGGTAATCTGCGCCATATGGCTGAGACCGAGTTTTGAAATTTCATAGGCAACATTAAGAATATATTCGAATGCCGCTCCCTGGCACGTCGCCATGGCGTGACCGGTGCCAATCAAAATCCGCTGTTTTTGACCGGCTTGCATCTTTTTGATATTCTTCTGAAGATTCTCCCAGGCATGTGCAGCATGGCCATAGGTACAAACCGAAAAAGTGTTTTTATCTGGACCAAGCCCTTCTGTCGCATCAAAATTCAGCTTTGGACCTGTCGCATTGACAAGATAATCGTAGTCGACCTTTTCAGTCTGACCGCTGCGAACTCCATCGGTATATTCAATCGTCACATACCCTTTGGCGATCTCCTGATCACCCTCGGGATGAATTTCAACCGCCTTTGCCTGCTTAAGGATAATACCCCAGCGGTTATAGACTTTTTTCAGTTCGAATCGTACATCATCAATCGTCATCTGGCCAACACCTACCCAGATGTTGGATGGAATCCACTGATAGTAAGCGTTTGGAGTAACAACAACCACCTCATGATGCTTACCGAGTTTTTTTTTGAGAAACGATGCTGCGGTATGGCCAGAAACCCCAGCTCCGAGAACAACAACTTTAGCCATAGAGTGTCAATTTTTCCAATTAAAGCTCAGTATAACTTATCATACATGGTTATATAGTTATTTAAAAACTATTGAGCAAGCGGGAAGTGATTTTTGCACCGTTATTGTTACTGTTCGCCAATTAACAGGTCAGCCATTGACCGATCAACTGCGGCACACTCCTTGTCACCTTTTTTTTCTTTTACCAGAGCTCTTTTTGCATATGCGTTTCGCAAAATCGACCTGTTTTTTGGTTTTCGGGCAATAATCTCGCTGAAATCCTCGATTGCTCCATCAAGATCACCCGATTCAATTCTTGCCATCCCGCGGTTGCCATAGGCGCTTATGGCCTCACGAAAGCGAAGTCCCATGTTGATTGCCATGGTGTAATCCCTCACAGCACCATCATATTCTCCGCAAATACTCCATGCGTTGCCCCTGTTATACCAGGCCTCAGCATTGTCCGGCTGCTCCTGTGATCGGAAAACAAGAATAAGCCAAAAACGGAAAATAAGAATCACCCAGGGTTAGCGTAAAAAACACCCATAGCTCGTAGTTTGAAGGTGCAAACCAAATCAAACCCCAGAGCTATGAGGACACAGTTAAAAAAGCTAA
>CAJAOR010000073.1 GCA_903942355.1 uncultured Chlorobiaceae bacterium
CAGTTCTTGATTTCATCCGTGATCATCTGTGTACATCCGTGGCTAAAGAAAGATTAGACCTGACACGGTTTTGTTTCGAATGTGATTTATACGGATACAATTGGAATTAAGTATGGTGTCCCAGGACTCCCCCCAGGGCTCCCAGACAAGGGAGGATTTATGCTTGTAGAAGCTATTTATGATAATGGACGATTGTTGTTACCGAAAGAGTGGAGTTTTGTTCATAGTCGTTTCAACGTAAAAGTTGATTTTCCTGAAGCTGAAATTATAAACTGTGCATACACTATTAAAACATTACAAGAGATGGAACAGATAAATCCGGAATCACTTCAGAGCGAGTTGAGATCAATTTATAAAGCCGCTATTTTTGCTACTGATTGCAGTGATGATCAATTAACTGAAAAACTGAATTCTCGTTGGGCTTCAGCCTTGATGTATTCCTCCACTAAAAGTTGTTGAAGCTATCTGGGATTCTGGTGGAACGGGGTATTGAGCGGCACTATAACGAAACCGAATTGAAAGAAGATATTGCTTATGCAAACGGTCATAAGTAATTCTACCCCTATACCATCTACCTATTGCCGGAACAGCTGGGCTTCTTTACGGGCATATCGTGAAGTTCACTTGGTGAGACACTCGATCAACTGGAATCAGGTGACTTTAGGCTTCATACAAAACTCAAGGAAAAACTTCTGAAAGAAGCTGGGGAGATTTGATTAACTTGGTTACGAAAATTAATTGCTAATCACCTTTGGTGATGATAAGTAGATTAGACATAGCTTAACTGCTTTTACCGCCTTTATCGGCGTGTCCGGCGGTTAAAAACAGCATTGAAAAAGGAACGTAGCATGCAGGCAACAAAATTAAGCATTCCGGATGTGATCCTTTTTGAACCCAAGGTATTTAAGGTAAATTGCCATGAAATTTCTTGATGTAAAAACAGATTTTGCATTCAAAAAAGTATTCGGTAGCGAAGGCTCTAAAGACATCCTTAGGAGCTTTCTCAACTCTCTGGTGCTTTTTTCGGAAGGCGAGGTCATAGAAGATCTTATCATTGTAGATCCCTACCAGATACCGCTGATTAAAGGGATGAAAGATACCTACGTTGATGTCAAGGCGAAGCTTTCCAGCGGTACAACCGTAATCATTGAAATGCAGATATTAAATGTTCAGGGTATGGAGCAGCGCATACTCTACAACGCCGCCAAAGCCTACTCCACCCAACTGGTTCAGGGGGAAAGTTATCATCTGCTTAACCCTGTCATAGCTCTTACCATTACCGACTTTGTCATGTTTCCGGAAATGACAGAGTTTAAAAGTACCTTTCGTCTTACCGAGAAAAACTATCTTGTTGAATACAACGGTGATATAGAGCTGATATTTATAGAACTTCCCAAATTCAACAAAAGCGAAGATTGCTTAAACGACATTACCGACAAGTGGATATACTTTATCAAAAATGCTGGCAGTCTTGCCTATATACCCGAAACCCTCTCAGTTCTACCTGAGCTGTCCCACGCCTTTACCATAGCCAACGAAGCAGGTCTTACGCTTGAAGAGCAAGAAGCGCAATGGAAGCGAAAAGATTTCATCATGCTTCAGAAAGGGTCAATTGAACTGGCAGAGAAGAAAGGCATGGAGAAAGGCATAGAGAAAGGCATAGAGAAAGGCATAGAGAAAGGCATAGAGAAAGGAAAGACAGAGGTTGCCTGGCGCTTGATTGCTAAGGGAATGGCTATTGAAGAAGCGGCAGAGGTTGCTGGAGTAGATGTTGAAGCGTTGCGGAATTGATTGGTGATCCGGCAAAGTGTGGGTTATGTCAAGAGTGTAGGTTTGACCCCATATTCTTTACGTAAGAGTCACAACGGGTGCCGTTTTTGATGTTGCTGTTGATATACGTAAAAGTTCGCCCACATGTGGACAATGGGTGGGCGAAATACTAACCGCTGAAAATAAACACCAGCTATGGGTACCAGAGGGGTTTGCCCATGGATTTTTGGTGTTGTCAGACGTTGCAGAATTTCTCTACAAGACGACGGACTACTGGTATTCGGAGCATGAACGTAGTATTCTGTGGAGCGATCCAGATATAGGAATTGAATGGCCAATAGCATATGAGCCAATAATAGCAAAGAAGGATTTTGATGGCTTACGGATAACAACGGCTGAACTATTTAAGTAATTGACAAATGTTATTAAGTGGTGCGAATAGCATTTTCGCCTCCCAAAACTAGTGAAAGGTGAAACTATCTATGAAGCAGCGTACAGTTTCTGTTATAGGTCTCGGCTATGTTGGTCTGCCGGTTGCGGTTGCTTTTGGCCTAAAACGCCGCACAATCGGATTTGACATCAATAGTCAGCGAATAACAGAGTTGAAAATGAGACATGATCGAACTGAAGAAGTTAGCGTTGAGGACCTAATAGCCGCAGACATTCTTTTCACAGATTCCATTGAGGAACTTAAGCAAGCTGATTTCCATATTGTAGCGGTACCAACACCGGTTGACGACGCAAAGCAGCCTGATTTGACACCAATGCTTAGGGCATCTGAAACTGTCGGTGCTGCACTGAAAAAAGGAGATATTGTCGTCTATGAATCTACTGTTTACCCCGGAGTAACCGAAGACGAATGCGTGCCCATCCTAGAACAAGTTTCAGGGTTGAAGTGCGGCGCGGATTTTACCGTTGGCTACAGCCCCGAGCGAATCAATCCCGGTGACAAGGAACATACATTTACAAAGATCAAGAAGGTAGTCTCAGGTCAAGACGAGAACACGTTAGAAATTATTGCACTGGTATATGAATCTGTTGTCATGGCAGGAGTACATCGGGCCCCATCAATCAAGGTAGCTGAGGCAGCAAAGGTCATTGAAAATACCCAAAGAGATCTGAATATCGCCTTGATGAATGAACTGGCACTTATTTTTGACAAACTGGGTATAGATACAAACGATGTTCTCGAAGCGGCCGGCACCAAATGGAATTTCCTTAACTTTAGGCCCGGTCTCGTCGGGGGCCATTGTATTGGCGTTGATCCTTACTATCTGACGCATAAAGCAGAAAAAATAGGCTATATCCCTCAGGTTATTCTGGCAGGTCGCCGTATCAACGACGGCATGGCAAGTTTCATCGCACAGCGCACAATCAAAGAGATGATCCATGCCGGGCACACCGTTCTCGGTTCTACAGTAACAATGCTAGGCCTAACCTTCAAAGAAGATTGTCCAGATCTTCGCAACTCGAAGGTAATCGACATAATTCGTGAACTTGAAGATTACGGAATCACGGTACAAGTAAGCGATCCAATGGCTGACCCAGCAGAAGCATTGCATGAATATGGAGTAACCCTGCTTTCGCTTGATAAGCTAACACCTAGCGACGCAATCATAGTCGCTGTTGCACATCGGGAATTTCGCGCGATGTCAATCGAGGAACTTCTTGCAATGATGAATGATGCTCCACTAATAATTGATGTCAAAGGAATCTACAATAGGCAGTATATTGAAAATAGCAATATTCGACACTGGAGGCTATAGCCTATGCCCGTAGCATTTGAACAGCTCAAAACTGAACTTCAAGATAATCCCAAAACGTGGCTTATTACTGGTTGCGCAGGTTTCATCGGTAGTAATCTGCTCGAAACTCTTCTTACGCTTGATCAAAAAGTTATTGGTCTTGATAATTTTGCTACGGGATATCAACACAATCTAGACGAAGTGCAATCACTCGTTAAGCCAACTAAATGGTCAAACTTCAAATTTATTGAAGGTGATATTAGAAATATAGACATCTGCTACAGTGCTGTTTCCGGGGTTGATTATGTGTTGCACCAAGCTGCTCTTGGCAGTGTACCACGCTCGATTGCAGACCCTATTACCACCAATGCAGCTAACATTACCGGATTTCTCAACATGTTGGTAGCTTCACGCGATGCCAATGTTAAACGGTTTGTCTATGCTGCCTCTAGTTCTACCTATGGTGACCATCCGGGGCTACCTAAGGTAGAGGATCATATAGGAAAGCCGTTGTCACCTTATGCCGTAACAAAGTATGTAAATGAATTGTATTCAGATGTCTTTGCCCGTACGTATGGTATGGAGAGTATTGGTTTGCGATATTTTAATGTATTTGGTCAACGTCAAGACCCTGATGGAGCATACGCAGCAGTTATACCCAAGTGGGTTGCCAGTATGATCAAGGGAGAAACGGTATTTATCAATGGTGATGGAGAAACCAGTCGCGACTTCTGTTATGTTAAAAACGTTATACAAGCAAATTTGTTGTCAGCAACAATTCAGAATCCTACTTCCACAAATCAAGTTTATAACATTGCGGTTGGGGGAAGAACTACCCTCAATCAGCTATTTGAAGCCATGAGATCACGATTGCTTGTAAAACATTCCCATCTTTCAAATTATAAGCCGTCATACCGGGATTTTCGACCC
>CAJAOR010000074.1 GCA_903942355.1 uncultured Chlorobiaceae bacterium
ACCAAGACGGACACGGGTACGTGAACGGCTTGAGCTGTCCGCAGTTTTATTATTCACCAACGTCCGTTGGTTTTCCCAACGTTCGCGGACGTCTCCTTTCCAGGTCAGATCAACAGCCTGCGCGTTATTGTACCCGAGGGCTGCGGCCAGGCCGACTATCAATGCAACTTTTCTCATAAGAAAAATATGGTTGGTTTGTGTGATGTGTTCATTAAAATTCGCTGAACTCTTTGCGCATATCTTTCTGCGCCACACAAAGTACCATTCGTTCTGTTGAGGAATTGTTAAGGGAATGCTACAAGATTGTGAACAAGATGGAGGTTACACAAAGCATTATTCCCTTTTAAAAAACGGAGGTAAATGAGCGGATGGCTAAGGGGGCGGGGAGCTTGTACCCTTCGCCGTAGAGCGTGCCGATCTGTTCGCCGAAATACCTTGCCCGGGCTTCGAGACCGGTGAGAAATTCACGACGCTGGATCAAGGTTTTTGCTTCTTCGGTTCGGCCTTCCTGATAGAATTGTGATCCAAAAGCAAGCACTCCTTTTCTCGAGGCTTCGAAGGTTTGGGATATATCGACGATGAGGTCGGGTTCAAGGTGCTTGAACTGGATGTAGTAGAGGAGGTGTTTGGGGCGGTGGGGTAACTGAACTTGGCCGTTCATGGTTGTTGCGAGTTGCTGCAGCCCCGAATAGTAGCAGGCGTCGGTAACAAGCTTTGAGGCTTTGACGTGATCCGGATGGCGTTCGTCGGGGGAGTTGGCGAAAACGACGCTTGGCTTGAAGTGCCTGATGACCTTGATGATTTCAGCAATGTTCTCTTCCGTATGGAAAAGTTTCGAGTCTCCGAGGTCTAGCGAGGTACGGCATTGGTACCCCATGAGCTGAGTAGCTTTTTCCGCTTCGGCTCTGCGTGTTTCAGGAGTTCCGAGTGTCCCCATTTCTCCTCTTGTCAGGTCGCAGACGGCGACTGACCGGCCTTCAGCGATGATTTTGAGCAGTGTTGCTCCACAGGCAAGTTCAACGTCATCGGGATGGGCTCCGAAGGCCAGGGCATAAATGTGTTCGGGTGATTGCTTCAATTGGCTTGTGGTTAATGTCGTTATATTGGCCTATTGTATTAATTTTTCAAAACAAGCCATTGCTGACTGATGCTCAAAGTAAAGATTGTTCGCCTTAACAAGCAAGCCTCACTTCCTGTTTATGCAACTGCTCATGCCGCCGGTATGGATATCTCTGCCTGTATTGAGGATCCAGTTACCCTCCAACCCTTTACAACTGCGCTGATTCCTTCCGGATTTGCCATTGAGTTGCCCGAAGGGTATGAAGCTCAGCTTCGTCCAAGAAGCGGGCTTGCGTTGCGTTCCATGATTTCATTGCCCAATACGCCGGCTACGATTGATGCTGATTATCGCGGAGAGGTCAAGGTGATTCTTATCAATTACGGCAAGGAGCCCTTTATTATCCGTCATGGTGATCGCATTGCGCAGATGGTGATTGCCAGGGTTGAGCAGGTTCGCTTTGAAGAGGTTGACGAGCTTGGCTCAACGGTGCGGGGTGAAGGGGGATTTGGTCATACAGGCACCGGGCGTACCTAACACAATGATAAGATGGATGTGAAAAGGGTCAGCAAAAAATCCATTATTGACATGGATTTTTTGCTGACCCTCAGAACTACAGTATAAAGCAGTTCTGTTTTCAGATTTTTCTTGCCTGACCGCTTGGAGGCGGAGCTGGAGCCGGGGGAGGAGTTGGAGATGAAGCCTGCTCCGGAGCTGAAGCTTTTACTTCTGTAGCGGAAGTATAGTGAATCTGTGTGATATCTTTCTTAGGTCGATTTTCACGGCCAGCAGGCATACCTGGCGCACTAAAGGCATTATTCATCAGTTGTCCGAGTCCTGAGCTCACATTGTCGAAGAGGTTTTGTACCTGGTTCCCATTGACAGTGGCATTCAGGGTTTCGATCAGCCCGTTCCATAAGTTGCCAAGTCCCTGAAAGGAATTCTGGATCTGGTCAGACTTCAGGGTGTTGGTGACGCCCTCTATGAGTTGTCCTGATAAAGAGTTGACGTTACTCAGGATACCCTGAACCGGCTCGGAATTGATGGTAGAGGTAACGCCGTCAATGAGCTGCCCGGTGGCGGTGCTTACCGAGTTGATCATTCCCTGCACTGACTCGGAATTGATGGTAGAGGTAACGCCGTCGATGAGTTGCCCGGTAGTGGAGCTTACCGAACTGATCATTCCTTGAACAGTCTCAATCGTTGAATCAATTAGAGTCCCCACGGTCCCGATTAAATGGGCAATATCGCCATTACCGGCAGATGATTCCTCGCTTTGCTGTGCGGCCGGTATAATCGTGTCCGGTGCTTTTTTGATCTCTTCTGTTGCCATAATTATGGGTGGATTAAGGGTAATAAAAAATAATTTCCTGAATATAAGAACTTATGAATAACGCTTTTGCAAGAAGACCTTTGAAATATTATTCAGTAATGCTTTATAGTTGATATTGTAAGCTGAAAACGTGTCGGTTTTACAAAAACCTTACAGGATTTGAGCGTTACCGTGACTTTAAAGACAAAAAGAAACCCGTATATCTTAACAGTAAGACCCTTTAAAGTTAATATAAATAAAGAAAGCGGGAAAGCAGTTTTTTTGATCCTACCATATTCCATACTAAAAAGAGGGGAATTCTCCCGGCATCGAGTGAGGCTTATTATGGCCGGTATTGTTGTGTTTTGTGTGTCTCTGGAAAAAAGTTTTGTTTTAAGTAAAACTGATACTATATTTGTATCAATTAAATGAACAGCTATGAAAGTACTTACCAAGAATACGGATTACGCTATACGAGCCCTGTTGGCGCTTGCTGCAAAGAAGGGTAGTTATCTGTCTGCAAAGAGTATTGCGACTGAGCACGATATCCCTTACCAGTTTTTGCGCCGCCTATTGCAGGAGATGATTCGCCACGACCTGATTGTTTCAAAAGAGGGTGTTCAGGGTGGCTTCATGATGGAGAAGGATCCGGATACGATCAGCGTAACACAATTGATTGAAATTTTTCAGGGCAAGGTGCAGGTGTCGGAATGCATGTTCCGCAAACAGATTTGCGGCAATCGTGCCCGCTGTG
>CAJAOR010000075.1 GCA_903942355.1 uncultured Chlorobiaceae bacterium
AGTCTGAACGCATTGCTTTTCAGTGAATAAATGACTGGTTATTATGCAGTCAATATACGACTTATCTTATTTATAATAAAAGGTTTATGCAGCAATTCTCGTGATTTTATCTTGCGGGATAATCCGACAGGCTGCTAGCATCAACCTTCATGCTCTCCACCAAGGTAGGCAAGGAGGCTTATGTTGATCCGGTGATTGAGGATGGCGGCTATCGTTTTACGGTGAAGGTAGGCAAGCCGAAAGATGCGGAAGGGGCAAAACTCGGCACTGCCGCTGGGAAGCGTGCGGCGTTTCGCTGTCTGATGTCGGGCGTTCCGGTCGCCTACGATCATATTCGTGAAGAGGGCAAGGCTGGTCGTATGGGTGTGAAGTTGATGGCCATTGTTGCCGAAGGTGATCGCGGTAGGGTCTATCTCGCTCCTACCCTAGAGATGGAAGCGATTGCACTAACTGCCCAACCGGAATGGAAGCCGGAAACCATGCTACCAGTGAATCCTCGTGATTTTAAGACTCCGAACTATGGTTTGAACACCTTCGCCGATCTTTTCACTTCTCGCCAACTCGTAGCCTTGACAACCTTCTCCGATCTGGTGCAGGAAGCTCGTGAGCGAGTGAAGCTTGATGCGATTCAGGCTGGGTTGCCCGAATATGGAGAATCTCTTGAAAAAGGCGGCATTGGTGGATTAGCTTATGCCGATGCTGTAGGTGTTTACCTTGGTATTGGGGTTAGCAAACTCACCGATTACAGTGCAACGCTAGTCGCTTGGAGCAATGGGCGAGATCAGGCGGTACATGTTTTTGGTCGTCAAGCACTTCCGATGGTTTGGGACTTCGCTGAAATCAATCCCTTTGCTGGTGCGGCAGGGGATTTGAACGTTTCTCTTAGGGGTGTTACGCGAACAATTGCTGAGCTTGGTATTGCGACACAAGGCAGATCGATTAATTGTGATGCGCAGAATCAAGAGCTTAGTCGTAATCGGTGCATTAGTACCGATCCTCCGTACTATGACAACATCGGTTATGCAGATTTATCTGACTATTTTTATGTGTGGCTTCGTCGTTCGCTAAAACCGATTTTGCCCCAGCTTTTTGCAACTCTCGCTGTGCCAAAGGCTGAGGAGCTGGTTGCGACGCCTTACCGACATGGTAGTAAGGAAAAAGCTGAGCGTTTCTTTCTCGATGGTATGACACAGGCTATGCATCGCCTTGCTGAACAGGCTCATCCAGCATTTCCGGTCACCATATACTACGCATTTAAACAAGCAGAGAGTGATGGCGGCGACGGAATGACAAATACGGGATGGGACACCTTCCTTGCTGCTGTGATAGAAGCTGGTTTTGCAATCAGCGGTACATGGCCGATGCGCACGGAACGTGATGGCCGCATGATCGGGAACGGGACCAATGCCCTCGCATCAAGCATCGTTCTCGTCTGCCGTCAACGCCCAGCCAACGCACCCACCGCCACCCGTCGCGACTTCGTCGCCGCGCTCAAAGGGCCTTCCCGCGAAGAGCGTGAACAACTTGAACAGGAGAAAAAACGGAAAGAGCTGTCGTCAGCCCGACGTGAGGAAATTCGTGTGCGGCTTGAGGATAACCTTCCAGCGGCTTTGGTAAAGCTGCAAAGCGGCAATATCGCCCCAGTGGATCTTGCCCAGGCAGCCATCGGCCCCGGCATGGCGGTCTATACCCGTTATGCAAAAGTGCTTGATGCCGACGGCAAACCTGTTCCGGTACGTGCCGCACTGGCTCTGATTAATCAGGTGCTCGACGAATCGCTGGCTGAGCAGGAGGGCGATTTCGATGCCGATACCCGTTGGGCACTCACATGGTTCGAGCAGATGGGTTTCAATGATGGCGATTACGGTATTGCCGAGCAGCTATCCAAGTCAAAAAACACTGCTGTTCAAGGGTTGGTTGACGCGGGCATCATTCTCTCCAAAGCAGGCAAAGTGCGTCTGCTGAAACCCCCTGAACTGCCTGCTGATTGGAATCCGGTAACCGATGCGCGTCTTACCGTATGGGAGATGGTGCATCAACTGATTCGTGTTCTTGAAGCGAGCGGTGAAAGCGCGGCGGCTGATCTGGTGGCCAAGCTTGGAAGCCAGGCCGAGATTGCCCGCGAACTCTGTTATCGCCTCTACACTCTCTGCGAGCGCAAAAAGCGGACCAATGAAGCGATGAGCTATAACGGTCTGGTACAGAGTTGGCCGGAGATCACCCAGTTGGCTCAGGAAAAACCCTCTGCCGTTGCGTCCGATACCTATAACTTGTTTGATCAAAAGTAAACCATGGCCCTCACCAATCACGAACGTGTCGGCAAGGCACTGGGACAACTGAAAGCAGGTCTTTCGCCCTTTGTTGAGCGCGAGGTTAATGCGGCTATTGATTCAAGGTTACTTTCCATGCAGCAGATTAAAGCTTATGCTGATGATCCAATTCTTGCAAATAAGGGGATTGGAAGTTGGGATGTTGCTGCTCTCTTGAAACTGATGTGGGATTTATGGAACGACGTGTTCCGCAATACACTGGGTTTTTCTGAACGCAGCCTTGTTTCGGAAATTCGTGACTGCCGCAACAAATGGGCTCATCAGGAACTTTTTTCCAGTGATGATGCCTATCGCGCCTTGGATTCCATTGGCCGACTGCTTGCCGCCATCTCCGCTCCGGAGGGTGATGAGGTGGAAAAGGCGAAGATGGAGTTGCTGCGTCTCCGTTTTGAAGAACAGGCGCGTGGTGAGCGAAGAAAATCCTCCGGTATTGCGCTTGAAACCGGCGTAACCGGAATGCTCAAGCCGTGGCGTGAGGTGGTGGTGCCGCATGACGATGTGGCCAGTGGGCGCTACCAGCAGGCTGAGTTTGCCGCCGATCTCTGGCAGGTGCATCTTGGTGAAGGTACCGACGAGTATCGTGACCCGGTGGAGTTTTTCCGCCGTACCTATCTGACCGAAAGTTTGAAGGAGATGCTGATTGGTGCCGTGCGACGCATGACCCAGGGGGGCGGCGATCCGGTGGTGCAGTTGCAGACCAACTTTGGTGGCGGCAAAACCCATTCGATGCTGGCGCTCTACCACCTTTTTTCCGGAGTTCCACCGACCGAGCTTGCCGGGGTTGATACTATTCTCTCCGCCACCGGTGTGAGCAGCGTGCCGAAGGTGAACCGTGTTGTTCTGGTGGGTAACAAGATCTCTCCCGGCAATCCTGTGGTGAAGGGTGACGGGACGGTGGTGCGCACCCTTTGGGGTGAACTTGCGTGGCAGTTGGGCGGGAAAAAGGCTTATGCCCGGGTGGCTGCTGATGACGAGATGGCTACCAGCCCCGGTGACCTGTTGCGTGAACTCTTTAATGAGTACAGCCCCTGCATGATTCTGATTGATGAGTGGGTAGCTTATGCCCGCCAGCTCCACGATCAGAGCGATCTTCCTGCGGGTGGTTTTGAGACGCAGTTCTCTTTTGCCCAAGTGCTGACCGAATCGGCCAAGTTAGCCAAAAATTGTCTGCTGGTTATCAGCTTGCCAGCTTCAGACACGACTGGCTCACCGCATACGCAGGCCAATGATGTGGAGGTGGGCGGTACCCGTGGCCGTGAGGCGCTCGACCGGTTGCGCAATGTTGTTGGGCGGGTGGAATCCTCCTGGCGGCCCGCGAGTGCTGAAGAGGGATTTGAGATTGTGCGTCGTCGTCTTTTTCAGCCACTTGCTGACCCTGAGCAGTTCAAGCAGCGTGATGTTGTGGCGCGTGCTTTTGCCGATTTTTACCGCAGCCAGCAGGCCGAGTTTCCACCTGAGACGCGTGATGCCGGATATGAGCAGCGTATTAAGGCCGCTTATCCGATTCATCCTGAAATTTTCGACCGGCTCTACACCGATTGGTCAACGCTGGTGAAGTTCCAGCGCACGCGTGGCGTGCTGCGTCTGATGGCAGCGGTGATTCACAGCCTCTGGGAAAAGGGCGACCGCAACCCGCTTATTCTGCCAGCAAATGTTGCCATAGACGATCCTCGTGTGCAGTCCGAATTGACCCGATACCTTTCGGATAACTGGGTGCCGGTTATCGAAAAGGATGTTGATGGGCCAAACTCGCTCCCGCTAAAAATTGACAGTGAACAGCCAAATCTTGGCAAGTATTCTGCCTGTCGCCGGGTTGCCCGTGCCATCTACATGGGCTCGGCACCGACAACGGCTGCAGCGCACAAGGGAATCGAAGACCGACAGGTGAAGCTTGGCTGCGTTATGCCCGGCGAGTCACCGGCAATTTTTGGCGATGCCCTGCGTCGTATGGCGAGTTCTGCCACCTATCTCTATCAGGACGGCTCGCATTACTGGTATTCGACCCAGCCCACCGTGACCAAACTGGCCGAAGATCGTGCCGAACAGTTGAAGCGCGAGCCCGACAAGGTGGCCACTGAACTGGAAAAAAGGTTGCGCAAGGAGCTCGCCACTACCGGCGATTTCAACCGCATTCACCCGATGCCGCAAAGCGGTGCCGACGTGCCGGACGATCTGGATGCGCGTTTGGTCGTGTTGGGTATTGCACATCCTTACAGCCGAGAAACCGGGAATGCTGCCGATTTGGCCGCAAAGGCAATTCTGGAGAACCGGGGCAATGCACCGCGTCTTTATCGCAACACACTGGTCTTTCTTGCCGCCGACAAAACCCGATTACAGGATCTTGACGAAGCCGCCCGGAAATACCTTGCCTGGCACTCAATTCTTGATGAGCAGAAAAACCTCAATCTCTCCCCCTATCAGGTAACACAAGCAGAAAACCAGAAAAGCAGCGCAGAGAGCGCCGTTATCGCCCGCTTGCCTGAAACTTGGCAGTGGCTGCTGGTGCCGGTACAAAGCTCTCCGCAAGTAACCATAACCTGGGAAGCGTTGCGCCTCACCGGCAGCGACCCACTGGCCGTGCGTGCCAGCAAGAAGCTTCGAACCGATGAACTTTTTCTCACCAGTTTTGCCCCAACGCGGTTGCGGATGGAGCTCGACCGGATTCCGCTCTGGCGTGGTGACCATGTGGCGGTAAAACAGCTTGTGGAAGATTTTGCACGTTACCTCTATTTGCCGCGACTTAAGAATCCGACAGTACTGTTGAGCGCAATCAGTGCAGGCTTGAGCTTGCTCACCTGGTCGAAAGAGAGCTTTGGCTTTGCGGACAGCTTTGACGAAACAGCAGGCCGCTACAGGGGCTTGCGCAACGGCACTGTAGCATACCTGACCGATCCCCACTCACCTGAGCTTGTGGTGAAACCCGATGTTGCCAGCAGTCAGATTGAAGCAGAGCGTGCTGAAGTACCTGTGCCTGCTCCATTACAAAAGGATGGAGAGAGCGGCGACGGCAAGGGCGGGACGGTGCAACAGGGCAATGGCCAGACCGTGGAGACACCTCCGGCCGTTTCATCGAAGCCAAAACGTTTTCACGGTACAGCCACCCTCGATGCCACCCGCGTTGGCCGTGACGCCAGTAAAATTGCCGAGGAGGTCATCGCCCATCTTGCAGGTATTGTTGGAGCACGGGTGAACGTCACCATAGAAATCGAAGCTGAATTACCCGATGGAGCCCCGGATAACGTCGTTCGAACCGTAACCGAGAACAGCAGAACGCTGAAGTTTACCAGCCAGGGGTTTGAAAAGGAGTAGGAGTAACGGATTTTTTCCAAATTGCAGGTGGTACAGTTTTAAGGGGCAACCTCCGCATAAGTAAAAACGCTTTCAATGCAAACGATATTCACTCATGAAACGAAACTGTTGATTGCCGCGCCGACAGGTCAAATGAATTTTTAAGCGCGAGCTTTTGCTTCTTTACAATAGTTGTAGTAAGAATCAGTGTGATCCCATTTCATTCCCTGAACCGGACCATTTGCAACCATACTGGCCCCTGTACTCAACACAAAAAAATTGCGTCCTATCAATTCAACACCCTCATTCACTAGTGTCCGGTTATAAGTCGAATAAATTCAACTGGTTAGAGATATAGGTATCTTCAGCCATGCCAGCAGAATTCGTAACTAATTGTAAAATATCAAC
>CAJAOR010000076.1 GCA_903942355.1 uncultured Chlorobiaceae bacterium
ACAGGAATTGACACGAATGATCGCCGCAGTCGTCATGGAGCAGCGCCTGTTGATCGATATTTTATCTCTCAAAGAACAATCGCTCAAAAAGGTGAGGGATCCGGTCCTTCAACTGGCTTTATTTTAACCGGACACTACTGGCTGAAAATAAAGATTAAATGGAAATGCCAGGGCAATAAGTAATTGACTCTGCACTGCAATAAAACAATAATAATATGAGTTAATGTTTGGATTATTGCCTACTCTAGGGGACTTCTTTGGCAACAGTGCGATGCCATGAGCCCTCATACAAAAAAGCATCCTCATCTTGATCGCCTGCTCCATAGAGCGAAGTCTGTTACTCTTGATCATTCGTCGAAGGTGGTTGTTCTCAGTGACCTGCACATGGGCAATGGCGGACGGCAGGATGAGTTTCGGGAAAATTCCGAACTGGTTAAAACCATGCTCGAAAAATATTATCTGCCGGAACAATACAGTCTTGTGCTTAATGGTGATATTGAAGAGCTGTTCAAGTTCCCTCTTGAAAGCATTGCTCTCCAGTGGAGTGACTTTTATGATCTTTTTCTGGAATTTGAGCAGAATGGTTTTTTCTGGAAAACCTGGGGGAACCATGATGCTGCGCTTCTTGAAAAGAAGGAGTATCGGCTTGCTTCATCGCTTGTCGAATCAGTCACGTTTCATTACGGAGATGAAACGCTCTTGCTGTTTCACGGCCACCAGGCAGCACTTTTTTTGTGGCAAACCTGTTCTATGCTGAGTCGAGCGGTTATATTTTTTCTTCGCTATTTAGCCAAGCCTCTCGGAATAAGAAACTTTTCCGTTGCCTATAACAGTCGCCAACGGTTCGCTATTGAGCAATCGATTTATGAGTTTTCAAACCAGTCCAAGATTGTTTCCATTATTGGCCATACCCACCGCCCACTGTTTGAATCACTTTCAAAAGCGGATTTTCTGAATTACAGGATTGAGGAGCTCTGCAGGGCGTATTCGGCTGCTAACGGTGAAAAGCGATCAGCTATCAAACTGAAAATCGTCGAGTTGAAAGCTGAGCTTGATGCCTGTTACAATAAGGGGAAAGTAATCGGGCTCCGAAGCGGTATTTACAATAACATTACCATACCAAGCGTTTTTAACTCCGGATGTACTATTGGAAAACGTGGTATTACCGCCCTTGAAATCGAGGGAAGCATCATCCGGCTGGTTTACTGGTATAACGGCAAGCAAAACCGCAAGTATATCAGTGAGCGAGACAATCGGCCAATGGAGCTGGGTTTGACAGGTTTTTCGAGAATTGTTCTGAATGAGGACTCTCTTGATTATGTTTTTTCCCGCCTGCATCTTTTGGCCTGAAGTGCCTCCCCGATAGAATTGCGCCACGGCTTACCGTTTTCTGCTCTTTAAGGACATGATATCCCTGGAGAGTTTATAGTGAGAACCGTTTAACTTAATGCCGCAGAATCAGTTCCTCCGGAAAGAGGCTCCGAAGACGGTTGAAACTGTACTGGAGCTTCAGCTATTTTCCGGAAAAGCCTGATAAGGAAGAGATGTTGAGGCCAGTTCAGCAAAAATGTTGCAAGCGCCTCCCACACCGAAACCCATGCAACAATGGTAAGCCCTTCAGCAAAAACAGTGTTGAGAAATGTGGGAGTGCCGTCAACAGTAAAGAGG
Source organism: uncultured Chlorobiaceae bacterium (assembly GCA_903942355.1). Taxonomy (GTDB): domain Bacteria; phylum Bacteroidota; class Chlorobiia; order Chlorobiales; family Chlorobiaceae; genus Chlorobium. The sequence goes on from CAJAOR010000076.1 coordinate 1,669, forward strand.
TGATTAATCCATAAAGAGAGACCGAGAATGATGATACCAATAACGAGAAGCGTTGCGGCGGTTCTCAGCATCTTGTTCATCGCGCCAAGTTCGAGATCCCGCTGGTAGATAAAAAATTTATGGACACTGGTGCGCACCCGCAGCATGAACTCTTCGGATGGATAGCACTCAAACATGAAGCGGATCACAAAATCAACCCGGCCTATTTCACGCGCACACTCTGTGAGGTAATAGACGAGATCTTCATCAAGATCCTTTTTATGGTATGGAGCAGTTTTGTCGAAATCCTCATAAAGATCCTCTACGCGCCTTGCGGCGACATCAACGATAACAAGACCGTCAGCGGTACGTTCGTAGCGGTCAACTATTTTTTTTGGCACTTGTTATGGATTGCGTTTGTAAAATGTCGGAAAATTGTTTGAAAAAAAGCAAGTAAAGATTGTTTTTTCTCAAAAAAAACAGGCCTTTTTTTTGATAACATTCGCATCAATTTAAACAAAGACACTGGATTTTTTATTGCGAAAACGTGAATTAACAAGATATGATGGTCTTCGATAAAGAGATTTAAGCTGTTGTAATTGGATCAGATAATATTGTTATGGAGTGCAAAAAGGGAAGCACAATCCCTGGCTTAGGCAATACTCGTGTTTGACGAAAAAAAGTTTGCAGTGATGTAACCTTAAGCCTCTTGTCAACCAAATGAGAAATCTGTAGACTCTAAACTGGACATAAGAGACTGCATTTTTTTTAGAATGATTAAACCTTTAACAGGTATGTCAAACGAAACTATTCACATATTACAGCATAATGTTGCCCTGCATTCTGAAGAAAAAATCAGGCTTGCAGCTTTTCACCGATATATAGCCAAAGGCGAAAATCATGGATCAGATATGCAGGATTGGCATGATGCGGAAGCTCATTCAAAGGCGAACTTACTGAACGACAGGATAGAGGAGCTTTGCAGAGCTTATTCCTTCGCTGATGGGCACACTTTCTGAGTAATTAAGTGGAGCCAGCGTCATAAAAATAAACGGAGTGCTTCATGTTGCGACTTGATGAATTGAGGGCAGAAATAAACGGTGAGTTTTTTTTGCAGGAGGAGCTGAAAAATCATGATGTCAAAAAAGTCGAAGTGCTGGCGGATATCATTATCAAGCCTGCCGGAAAAAAAGATCTGGTAAAACTTCTTCGCTTGCTTGAAAATTCCGGATATCCGCATATCGTCATCAATTCAAAAGGGCGGGTGGTTTTTCCTGACAAACGGTTTCACGGAGCTGTTATTGTAACCGATTTAAATAAAAAGTAGAAAATCCGCATCAGGAGTGCCTGATAAATTTTCTCATTATCTCGCCCGGCTCCATGACATTTAGAGGATATTTCCCAGTAAATTGATAATCTCTTCAGGGTGACGCACCATGGTTTTAGCGCCAAACTCAAGGAGTTCGCTTGAATCCGACGGCTCCAACCACCCCAACAAAAATACTAATGCTTAACGGCAGTAAGGGTTTATGCCTTGATAGAGGCATAAATGTATTAAGTTTATTTTTTACTTGATTTTAAGCCGTTTCCATACCTCTTCTACGATAAATCCGGATGCTTCATCCGGATCATTAAGGAAGAACAGTCTTTCGAAATCATTATGTCTTGTACGGGCGCATGCTTTCATTAATGCATCGTTACCTTTATTCAACCCGAATTTATTGCGGATGATGTTCCCAAGACAAAAATGAAACTTGATCAACTCATTAAATCGTGTATTCCGGACTGAGCTTTTTTCTTCCTCACTCATTGTATCGATGATCCGGTCTACGGCATCACCGATCGTTTTTGGCCATAGTGACGTCATGCTTCCAGGTGGTTAGGATTAATTTCATTCAAAAGAACAATTTGATCCTGTAACGGGTATTATTTTTTGTTATGACCCAGTCGCTTGCATATTCGGCGTACCTCTGCTACGGCTTTATCGAAATAGTCTGCGGTCTTGAGTTTCCGCATTATTATACCGAATCATAAGAATAGGGTTGTGACAGTTTTTATTGTCGTATATCATTTTTCTGTATGACTTTTCAGTATATTTTTTAACAATATATGAATACGACTTGTGAATATATTTTGCGGTTATCTTTGTTTTCAAATAATTAACAGATCGCATTACTCTTTCAGGGTTTAATATTTCACCGCTTGCGGAGAAAACTTGCAAAATTCTTCTAAAAATAGATACAAAACCCTTTGAGGCGGGGAGTTTGCTTCATCGCTTTTCGAATCAAGCAAAGTTTACAGAATTGTAGCATGAGCGTAACTTTTCCCCAACACTATTTTGTTTTCTTAAAACTGTGTAGTTAAAGGTTCTTCTGGTTCATTGCACTGGTAATTGAAAGAGTTTCGTGAAACGTAAACTTTTTTTTAAGCCGCTTCCATTTCTGTCTCGAAGCAGGGCTCTTCTGCTGAGGATTTTCATGCTTCCAAATATTCTGTTAACCAGGGCGTATGGTCTGGAGAATCTTTCTGGAGGCGCGAGCGCGAGCATTTATGTTTTTAACCATAATAATTCTCTTGAAGCCTTGATGGTGCCGGCGCTTCTCATGTATCATCTCGGCGGCAACACTATCAGCTTTGTTATTGACTGGATGTACGGCAAAGTGCCGATTCTTGGCTCTTTGATGAATATGATTGATCCTGTTTATGTCTATCACAAACGTTCCGCTCTTTCCTGGATAGAAGCAATCAGGCCTCCGGCACCTTCCGCTGATACCATAGAGCGTTGCGCAGAGAAGCTCCGGGCTGGACGCAGCATCGGGATTTTTCCTGAGGGAACGCGCAACAGGGATCCTGAGGCCCTGATCAGGGGGAGATCGGGCGTAGGTCATATTGCCTTACAGAGCGGAGCGCCTGTTATTCCCGTTGGAATTGATTTCATCAGCAGAATAAACAGGGGAAAAATTCCAACGCTTGGCCGAACAATCGTCAGGATCGGTCGTCCAATTATTTTTCGGCAGCAGTCTGAGGCATACCGTTCACTTATGCCTTCTGTTTCAGGGTGGACCAGGCAGAACTCAGTACGGAACCAGATTGCTGCGGAAGTTACTCATGAGATTATGCTTTGTCTTGCCGAACTTTCCGGCAAACGATACTGTGAGCCCTTTCCCCGGAACAGATGAGCTTTTCTTAGATAATGAATAAATAACAGGAGCCTTTATGTCCAGCGTAACCGTCCTTCGGATTGAAAGTGCCGGTGATCGTGCCAGCGCTCTCGAAGTCATCAGGCAGGTTTTTTGTGAAGAAAAAAACTGGATCAGCACGGTTCAGAACCAGATTCCTGATGAGCTTGCAGGGAATACTGGTTTTTCATGGTTTCTGGCAAAAGTAAACGGGAGGCCAGCCGGTGTACTTCGTCTGCTTTATGACCCCTCTTTTGACCTGCCCGAAGAGTACGATGTGCAGTTCATGCCGGGTATCAGCATAGAAAAGTTGAAAAGCTTCGGGCGATATGTGGAAATCGGCAGGTTCATGATTCTTGAAGAGTTTCGCCGAAAACCGAGGGTTGCCCTCCGGCTTATGCGGGCGGCCACCGAGGAGGTTATAGAGCGTGATTACTCACATTTTATTACTGATGTGTTTGAAGGTGAAGCGAATTCCCCCCTGAACTTTCATACCAGAGTGCTTGGCTTTGAAGTTGTTGGAAAGCATTTGTTTGGTGAGTTGAATTGCAGCTCGACACGCATCATCCTGACGCTTGACATTCTCAAGCTTTACGGTCGTATCAAAGACAGCAGAAGCAGAATTTATCATGAACTTACCGATGGTCTGAGGGGAATATTTGAACGCAAGGCAGCACTGGCACAGATGACAAGAGGCTAAAAAGAGCGTTGTCCATATTTCTGGTCTCAGGATTGAACGCATCAATGCGTCATAAAAATAAAAGGAGTGCTTCATGTTGCGACTTGATGAATTGAGGGCAGAAATAAATGGTGAGTTTTTTTTGCAGGAGGAGCTGAAAAATCATGATGTCAAAAAAGTCGAAGTGCTGGCGGATATCGTTATCAAGCCTGCCGGAAAAAAAGATATGGCAAAACTTCTTCGCATGCTGGAAAATTCAGTGTATCCCCATGTCGTTATCAATTCAAAAGGGAGGATTGTCTTTCCTGACAAACGGTTTCACGGTGCTGTTATTGTAATCGATTGAAATAAACCGTAGAAAAAACCGTATCAGGAGTGTCTGGTAAACCCTCTCTTACAGGATATGCCCCAGCACGTTGATAATCTCTTCAGGATGCCGAACCAGCGATTTGGCGCCGAACTCAAGGAGCTCGCTTTCGGGCCGGAATCCCCAGAGGACTCCGAGAGGGTACATGCCAGCCCGTGAAGCGGTCAGCATGTCAATACCGCTGTCTCCGACATAGAGGATTGAGGAAGGTTCTTCACCGAGCATCCGGGCAACAAGAAGGGCTCCTTCAGGGTCAGGCTTGTGAGCTATGGCGCTGTGATGGCCCATGACGACATCGAAATCCCACTCCTTCAGCAAAAACTCTGCGCAGAGGCGAGTGAAGTGATCGGCTTTGTTTGAAAGAATTGCCTTTTTGATGCCACGCTCTGAAAGGGTGTCGAGCATGGTGCTGATGCCGGGATAGGGTCGTGAATTCTGGTTCCAGTTGTCGGCATAGTGCGTCAACAGATCCTTGAGCAGGAGGTCGATCGTATCGGGGGTTCCGGCCTCTTCGGGCAGTGCTTTTTTGATCAGCTCTCTCATGCCGTGCCCGACAAGATAGCGGCATTCATCAATGGTATGTACTGGAAAATGGTGCAGGGTAAGCACGGTGTTGAGTGTGTTGACAATATCCTGGAGGGTGTCGAGCAAGGTTCCGTCAAGGTCGAAGATAACTGCTTTGCAGGTCATGAGGGGGATTTACTATATGTGCAAAAAAAGCGCCTTACACCAGAGGCATAAGGCGCTCCTTGAATGAAAAAACATTCCCCTTACTTTTTAGGGAGAATAGTTGCTGATACGTTCTGCAAAACCTGGCCCACCGTGTTTGCTGTGCTGCCGACAAAATCAATTGCTGTTTTTCCGAGGGGTTCAACAACGTCTACAACAGCTTTGATTCCAGTGCTTAACAGGTCAACCTGCTGCTGAGCAATTTGACCAGCAGTAGTGAGCAGGTTGCTGAATGCAGAAGAAAGATCATTGGTTGTTTCGTTTGCCATGGCTATTATTGTTATGTGGTTATCAAGAAGATAAGTCGGTTCAAACTTGATTCAGGCCTTTGCCGTTTTAACAACATTTTCAATATTTATATTATGATATCAATTTAATAAATATAAACAACAGATACCAACAGAAAGCAGTGCCGTTAATACGTCAGAGTGCTGTCAGCAGATGAGATTTCAAAGTTATCCTTCTGGTGCGTATCTTGCCCATTATTTTTCATAAACAATGATTGAACTCATGATAAAAAAACTGTTGCAGCTTCTTATCCTGCTTGCTTTTACCGTAACAGCAGCAGCAAATGCCGCTGTTGGCACTATTGTGATCGATGGCTCTACGACGGTCGGCCCTGTCGCAAAGACTTTCGCCGCATATTTCACTAAAAAATACGGGGTTCGTGTTACGGTGAGTGAGTCGGGGAGCGGCAATGGCGCTAAAAGTCTGATCAACGGCTCATGCAGCATTGCAGCAATGTCGCGTGCCATGAAAGCGGGGGAGATAGGTGCGGCCCGTACAAAAGGGGTCAATCCTGTAGCAAATATTGTTGCCTATGACGGTCTTGCCATGGTTGTTCATCCGGCAAATCCGGTGCGTGGACTTTCGAAAGCGCAGATCAGCAGTATCTATCGCGGTATCATTACCAACTGGAGAGAGGTCGGAGGACCAAACGCCCGCATTGTTGTTATTCAGCGTGAATCCAACAGCGGGACAGAGGAATCGTTCAAGGAGTTGGTTGCAGGCAAAGGTGTACAGATAACAGGAAGTGCCGAAACCCAGTCCAGTAACGGTTCGGTAAAAAGCAGGGTGAGCACAACCCTTTCAGCCATAGGTTTTCTCGGTCTTGGCTTTGTGGATCAATCGGTAAAAATCATTGCGGTCAATGGCGTTCTTCCTAATGTGATAACGGTGAAAAATGGCACCTATCCGGTAACAAGACCTCTCTATTTTTATACGAACGGACAGCCTTCGGGGTCGGTCAAGCAGTTTATTGAGCTGCCAAAAACTGCTGAGGGAAAAAGGATGATCAGTGAGCTTGGTTTTGTCAATCACTGAGATGTTTCATACTTGTAACAGAAGTGCCATTGCATCGTATGGTGAAAGCTCATAGATTGGTCACATCAAATTCATGTCACAGAAAACACGAGAGGCAAGGTAAAAAACAGGTAATTGTCACAGAAACTATTCAAGACTATGGCTGAAGAGAGTGGAGGGGAGCGCAACCGCACCAATGCATTTGTTGTAAGTGCCCGTAAACGCACCATCCAGAAGGTGGCAAAAACAGCCGGGGAGGGCATGCTCTTTGCTGTTGCTGCTTTTGTGGCCGTTATCGTCCTGTTTATTTTCTATTTCGTTGCACGAGATGCTGTTCCTTTTTTCCAGATCCGTGGATTCAGTGAGTTTTTTTCCAGTACGAACTGGTATCCAGCCGATGACCCCGCTCGCTTCGGCGCTCTTGCCATTATTTACGGCAGTTTGATGGTGACACTCGGTTCTGCCATCATTGCTGTGCCGATGGGTGTGGCCGCAGCAATATGCCTGAGTGATATCCTTCCGTTTTCGATCCGCCAGTATGCCAAGCCGATCATTGAAATGCTTGCAGCAATTCCTTCGGTTGCGTTTGGTTTTTTTGCCCTTGTTGTTTTGGCTCCGCTTTTGCAGGATAACGGGGGGCCCCTGTTGATGTGGGCGTGGTGGATACTTGTTTCACCCTTTATGCTTCTTGCCGTTATTGTCCTGTCCGATCTTTTGACATCCAATATCAGGGAGCAGAAGCGTCGTGAGCAACTGCATATACTCTACCTGATTCTTTTTGGCATGCTTTCGGTTTTTCTCTTATACAAGGTAGGTACCATCCTTTACGGGATTCAGATTCTGACTGGCACCAACGCACTGAATGTCTCCATTATTCTGAGCTTTATGGCTCTGCCGACGATTGTCAGCGTCTCGGAAGATGCCCTTCAGGCTGTCGGACGCGATATTCGGGAAGGCAGTTATGCGCTTGGTGCCACAAGAGCCGAAACAATCCTTAAAACAATCCTTCCAGCGGCAAGCAGCGGCATTCTTGCAGCGGTTATTCTCGGTATCATGCGCGCACTTGGTGAGACGATGGTGGTATGGATGGCATCTGGCAACTCCTCCCAGATTCCTGAACCGTGGTTCAACTATCTGCAGGCAATCAGAACGCTGACAGCAACGATTGCCGGCGATATGGGGGAAGCCGACCAGGTGACCGGATCAGCCCGTTTTCATGTGTTGTTCGCCATGGGGCTTCTTTTGCTTGTCATCAGCTTTATCAGCAATCTGATCAGTGAGAGAATTGTGGTCCGCCAGCGGAAAATTCTTTCCGGCCAGTAGCTTTTTTTGCCGAAAATGGATTGTTCTCTATTTGTTCATTTAACCCCGTTGTCATGAATATCGGAACCAGAAAAATACTGGATCGTTCTTTCACCGCTGTTGGTATCGGCTCAATCATCGTTATGGCGATTGCCTTGATGATTGTTGTTGTCCCGATTGTCACCAACGGTATCGGTGCGGTATTCTTTACCGGTACTATAGAGCATCGCAAAATGCTGCTGAATGAATTCAGGAGGGGCGACAGCGAAAATCTTTCAAGTGAGGTAGCCTCGTCAGAGCGATACAGGGCGAATGTGTACAACATGCTCACCGGGTTTGAGGCGGAACTTGAAACAATGGCGCCGGAAAAAAAAGCCGAATACAAGGGAAAATATTCTCAGGTCAGATCGGCTCTCCAAGCTCTGCTTGGTCCTTTGCCGGGTGATTCTGCGCCGATGCTGACAAGGTCCAAATACGGTCAGACCCGATGGGAGAAGGCGGAGGAAAAGCTGCATGATCTCCTCTATGAATCAAAATGGGATAACTCCAACCCCGATGTTATGTCGAAGGAGTACTTTGTGAATCGTGCCATAGGCTTTGAGGGCACCTCTCTGGTCAAGCTTTTTCCCTACGTCAAGGATAACCTTGAAAAGATGCTTCTCCCGGAATTCACCGTTTATTGGGGGTTTATCACCGACAGTTCGGTTGATTCGCACTTTTTCGGGGGCATCTGGCCGGAAATTCAGGGCACCTTTTTTCTTGCCATAGGCGCCATGCTTTTTGCCTTTCCTCTTGGTGTGGTCGCTGCGGTTTACTTTACCGAATATGCAAAACCGGGTTTTTTGAACAGCATGCTGCGAAGTGCAAACAGCACTTTGGCTGGCGTTCCAAGTATTGTTTTTGGTATGTTTGGCCTTGCTTTTTTCATCAATACCCTGAAGGTTTCTGAATCAAAAAGCGTGATTGCAGGTGCCTTGACGCTGGCCATCATGATTTTGCCGACTATTATCCGTTCAGCCGAAGAGGCCATTCTTGCCGTCCCCAAGACCTACAGGGAGGCATCACTCAGTCTTGGTTCCACCAAATGGAATACCATTATGACCGTTATTCTGCCCGCAGCGCTGCCGGGTATCCTAACCGGAGGAGTTATCAGCCTTGGCCGGGCGGCGGGCGAAACGGCACCTATTATTTTTACCGCTGCGGTCAGTGTCGGCTCGGCCATAGGCTTGGCGGATGTTTTTTCTTCCCCGACTCCGGCACTTTCCTGGAACATTTATAACCTTGCCAGCGAACATGAGGCTGCTTCACAAATCCGGCATGTCCAGTATGGTATGGTACTCGCTCTGGTCAGTATTGTGCTGTTGCTGAACTTGTCAGCGATTGTTGTTCGGGCCCGCGTTTCCAAAAAATTAAAAGGCTAAAATATAAAATCAATGCTCATGACAGTTGATGCCAAAGACGTTTCTGAAAGTGCGCCAGTTCAGAAGGCAACACGAGATATTTATCTGCCTCCAGAACGAAAAAAAATATCCGGAGGGGACACAACTCATATCTCGGCCAAGGAATTTTCTATTTATTACGGCGAGTTTGAAGCGGTTAAGAGGGTCAGTGCTGATATTCTTTCGAAATATGTTACTGCCATTATCGGTCCCAGCGGTTGCGGCAAGAGTACTTTTTTGCGTTCCATAAACCGGATGAACGACCTTATACCCAGCTGCCACACCACCGGCGCACTGCTTTTTGATGGCGAAGACGTTTATGGAAAATTTACCGATGAGGTACTGCTTCGCAAGAAGGTCGGCATGGTGTTCCAGAAACCGAATCCCTTTCCAAAGTCCATTTTTGACAATATTGCTTACGGCCCCCGTCTGCATGGTATGAATGACAAGAAAAAACTGATGGAAATTGTCGAGCGTAGCTTGAGAAAAGCAGCGATTTGGGATGAGGTTTGTGACCGGCTGGACAAAAATGCCCTTGGCCTGAGCGGCGGCCAGCAGCAGCGGCTTTGCGTTGCCCGTACGCTTGCTGTTGAACCTGAAGTTCTCCTGCTTGATGAGCCTACCTCGGCACTTGATCCCAAAGCCACAGCGAAAATCGAGGATCTTATCCAGGAGCTTCGCGGCAGCTATACCATCATGATTGTGACGCATAACATGCAGCAGGCCTCACGGGTGTCCGACTCCACGATGTTTTTCTATGAAGGGGTTCTGGTTGAACACGCCTCGACAGCACAGCTCTTTACCAATCCAAAAGACCCGATGACGGAAGACTATATTACCGGAAGATTCAGCTAACACAACCACAATATTCTTATGTCAGAACGGCCAGTCCATGAGCTCATTAAGGAACTCTCACAGGTTCTTGTTATACTCTCCGATAAAGTTGAGGGAAATCTGCTTGCTGCCCTTTACGCGGTGAAAAATCAGGATGAAGAGGGTGCACGCAAGATCAGGATGGTTGATGATGAAATTGATATGGCGGAGGTGAACCTTGAGGAGCGCTGTCTGGCGTTTCTGGCAACCCAGCAGCCGGTAGCAAGAGATTTGCGCACCATTGTCACTATTATCAAGATCAACGACGACCTTGAGCGTATCGGTGATCTGGCGGTTCATATTATTGAGCGAATGCCGGATATCAGTCCGGAGATAATTGAATTGTTTGCATTCGAGAGTATGGGCATGCTTGCCGGCGAGATGGTTAAGAAGTCTATTGAGGCATTTGTTTCCAAGGATCGCATTCTTGCCATTCATGTTTGTGCGCTTGATGAAGAGGTCGATGTGATGCATCGCCTGGTCTTTAAAAAAGTGACGTCATTGATGAAGGAACAGGGTGCTAATATTGAGCAACTCATCGCGGCGTTAAGCATATCACGGTATATTGAGCGCATGGCTGACCACGCTTCCCGTATTGCCAATGAGGTAATTTTTCTGGTGACGGGTGAAATTGTCCGCCACAGGGGTGGTTTCTATTAAAAAGCTGCGTGCGTAGTTAAAGAGTGATCGGGTTTTTGTTTTTTTTCTTGCATTTAATCTTGCAGGTCTGCTAAATTAAGGTCACCTTGTATTTTTTAAACATAAGCATGGTGTTTGAACCCTATGGCGAACCTGTTAGGAAAATTTTTTGGCGAGTCACCGAAAACAACAGAAACCCCGAAAGCTTTTACCATCCAGATTGATCCTGCGAAGTTCAATCTATCCATGATACCGCAGGGGACGGTTCATGTGCAGCTTGAATCACTGAAGCAGAAGCTGACCAAACTCTCGTCAAACGTTGAAAACAACCTGATGCTCAGTATCCGGGCATCAACCAAGGGTGATATTCCGCTTGCAGCTTCGGCTTTCAAGTTTGATGAAGCCTATATTCGCAAGGGGAAGTTCGAGGTTGAATATCTTACGCTTGGCTATGCTTCGTTCCAGAATCTTGGCGAGGCCGATCTTCAGGCGGTGAACTATGCCCGGATGATTCTTCGGGAGCTTGAAAGACTGGCGCAGTTGGCCCTTAATATTGCCGACAAAACCGGGTATGTGGAGTTTGCCAATGTACAGGAACTGCACAAGGATGAGTATGGTCTGAAACCGATGGGTGATATTACGGCTGAAATGATCAAAAAGTCGGTTGAAGCCTATGTCAGCAGCAATTCAAAACATGCCAGCGAAACTCTGGTGATGATGAGGGAGATTCAGGATCTTTATGACAAGGCAGTTGCAAAAATAAAGTCATCGGTGAACGACCAGAATATTATCAATCTTACCGGCATCCTTTCGATTCTTGAACACGTCAAGACATCGGCGGATATCTCCTGTTCGATTGCAAGCCATTTCTGTTGAGAAGTTCTCCTTTTTTTTAGACAGAAAAAGCGGGCTTCGGTTCGCTTTTTTTTGTCGTGCATGTTGCTTTTGATCATCCGATGACTTTTTTTCAATGAAAAACCCTGAAACGATAGCCGGAAAGCCGAAAAAGCGCAAGATTGTTGTTGCGCTGCTCTTTGTCTCTCTTTTACTGGCACTTGTCTGGTACTTCCAGCATCCTGGGTCGCAAAAAGTGGTGATCAACAGGGCTGTTGAGCGTATTCCCGTTTCGGTTGCCCTGGTATCGAAAGCGGCTGTCCGTGACAGTTTCAGTACGGTCGGTACCGTTGAAGCCTTCAGGGAGGCTGACATCTTTTCTGAATCCACTGGTCTCGTTCGCAAGGTTTCGGCTGAACCAGGATCCCCGAAGAAGGCCGGAGAGGCCTTGTTTGTTGTTGATGATGAGCTTGCCACTGCCCGGAAACGGAAGGCAGATGCACACTACCGTCAGGCGAAACGGGATGAGGAGCGTTACAAAAATCTCTTTCGTGAAGGCGCCGTAGCGCTCTCAGCCTATGAATCTGCGCAGTTGCAGCTCGAGGAAGCTGAGGCTGAGTTCATAGCCGCCACCCGCAAATACAGCGACACCAGAGTGAAGGCTCCTTTTTCAGGTATTGTTACCTCCCGGTTTGTGGAACAGGGGGAGCTGGTGCAAGAGGGCAAGAAGGTTGCGCAGATGGTCGACATGATGAAAGTAAAGGTCATTATTTTTGTGCCTGAGCGAGAGATCGTCAAGTTTGTACCAGGGGTTTTTCTGACGGTTACCAGCGATCTTTATCCGGGTGAGGCATTCAGTGGCAAGGTCAGTTCGGTGAGTGACAAGGCGGGCCGTGACCATACCTTCAGGGTGGAAGTGGTGCTGCAGAACCCTGCAAAAAGCGTGTTCAGGTCCGGCATGTTTGCCAGGGTAATCCTGACAGGCGACGGTCAGCGTCAGGCAGTTCTTGTTCCTCGAGTCGCGCTGGTTTCAGGTATCAGAAATCCTGAACTGTTTGTTGTGCGGAACGGCAAGGCTTTTTTGAAGCCGTTTGTCGCCGGTATGGAGTTGCAGAAGCAGCTTGAGGTTCTCAGTGGACTCTCGGAAGGCGAGCAAGTGGTAACAAGCGGGCAGAACGAGCTTCATGATGGCGTTGATGTGGTTATCATCGACCAGAAGAAGAACCCTGCCACACCATGACGCTGACAGAGCTCTCCATAAAACGGCCAACGCTCATTGTCGTTCTTTTTACCGTACTTGGTATTTTGGGACTTTTCAGTTACCAGCAGTTGCAGTATGAACTGTTGCCGAAAATGACCCCGCCTGTTGTGACGGTTTCCATCCGCTATCCGGGAGCTTCGCCGGCCGAGGTTGAGACATCACTGACCAAACCGGTTGAAGAAGCTGTTTCGGCTATTGAAAAAATAGCCTCAATTACCTCGACTTCGACCGAAGGGATGTCGGTCGTAGCCATTGAGTTTTCCAATTCCGCCAATATTGAAAAGGCTCTGCAGGATGCACAGCGCAAGATCAATGAGGTGCGTGACCGCTTTCCCACTGAAGCAAAAGCACCTGTTATTACCCGATTTGCGCTTGATGAGGCTCCGGTGCTTCGTATCGGGGCAACCTCATCGTTGCCGGATACCGATTTTTACCAGATGCTCAAGGATAACATCCAGCCGCAGCTTGCCAGTGTTGCCGGGGTGGGGCAGGTTTATCTGCTTGGAGGGCGTGAGCGGGAAATCAGGGTCAATATCGATCTGGAACGGCTCCAGAGTTACAGCTTGACCATTCCCGATGTACTCAAGGAGGTCGGCAAGGCCAATCTGGATTTTCCGACAGGAAAAATTGATGACCGTGACCGGCAGTTTGTGGTGCGGCTTGCCGGGAAGTTCACCAATCTTGAAGAGCTGAGAGCGCTTGTTTTGCGTTCCTCCTCCTCCGGTACGGTCGTGCTTCGGGATGTTGCCGAAGTTGAGGATGGTTTCAAGGAGATCACAACCCTGACAAGGGTGAATGGCCGGAGCGCCGTCGGCATTATGGTGATGAAGCAAAGTGATGCCAACACGGTTGACGTGAGCCGTCTTACACGCTCAGCACTTTCGAGGCTTACGGCGCTTTACCATGACAGAAACCTTTCGTTTGATATTGCACAGGATGCATCGACCTTTACGATTGAGGCGGTTACGGCCGTACAGCACGACCTGATGCTCGCCGTACTGCTTGTTGCCCTGGTGATGATCCTCTTTCTGCACAGTCTGCGCAACTCCCTGATTGTGCTTGTCTCGATCCCGACGTCGCTGGTGACCACCTTTATCGGCATGTATCTGTTCGGATTTTCTCTCAATCTCATGACCCTGCTCTCCCTTTCGCTGGTGGTGGGCGTTCTGGTGGATGACTCGATTGTGGTGCTTGAAAATATTTATCGCCACCTTGAACGCGGAGAAGAGCCTCGCCAGGCGGCCCTTATCGGGCGAAACGAGATTGGTTTTACCGCACTCTCCATTACCCTGGTCGATGTGGTGGTGTTTCTGCCGCTTTCACTGGTCAGCGGTATTGTCGGCAATATCCTGCGCGAGTTTTCCGTTGTTATGGTTATTTCAACCCTCGTAAGCCTTTTTGTCTCCTTTACCCTGACGCCGCTGCTTGCATCACGTTTTTCAAAAGTTGAGAATTTTTCCGGCAAGAACATGGCTGAAAAATTTGCCATTGCTTTTGAAAACAACTTCCAGCGTTTTCGCCAGCGTTATCTTGATGCTCTTCAATGGAGTCTCCGCAATCCCTACAAAGTCTTTTTCAGCGCGATTCTTCTTCTTGCAGCCTCTTTCAGTCTGCTTGTTTTTGGCCTTATCGGCGGAGAGTTTATTTCGGTATCTGACCGTGGAGAGTTTGCCGTCAAGCTGGAGCTTGAACCCGGAACACCGCTTGCTGAGACCAACCGGCTGACGAGGAGTGTTGAACGCCGCCTTACCGCCATGGCGGAGGTAAAAAAGGTGATGGTCAATGTCGGTTCTTCGAACGAAGGATTTTTAAATCAGAGCGCGGACAATATTTCGGAAATAAACGTCAAGCTTTCGCCAAAAGAGGATCGGACGCGATCGACTGATGCCATCATGCAGGCAATTCGTATCAATTTACAGGATATTGCGGGCCTGAAGGCCAACATCAACCCTATCGGTATTTTTGGAACGGCCAATGAGACACCGGTTGCGGTCATTATGAGCGGGCCTTTGAGAAGCCAGGTAACGCGGGTTGCCGAAGCGCTCCGGGACAGTGTCAAAACCATTGAAGGAACGGCCGACGTCAAGCTGACGTCACAGATCGGCAGTCCGGAGATGCGCATTGTGGTCGACCGTGATAAAATGGCCTCATTTGGCATCACCATTGCCGATGTAGGAGCTGCGCTGCGTACCGCCTATGCCGGAGATGAAGCTGGCAAGTACCGGGACGGAAGTGATGAATACGATATCAGGGTCATGCTCGACAAGTCCTACCGACAAAATACTTCAACGCTTGCCGAAATTACCTTCCGCACGCCGCAGGGCGATCTGGTTCGCCTCGGCCAGTTTGTCAGCTTTGAACAGGATCGCGGCTATACGCAGTTACAGCGCAAGGATCGCAATAATGCCGTCTGGGTCAAGGCTCAGGTTGTCGGCCGTCCTGTTGGCAGCATCGGCAAGGAGATCGAGCGGGTCATTGCAAACCTGAAAAAAAGCGGCATCATGCCTGCAACGGTCTCTTACGCCTATGACTCTGATCTGAAAAGGCAGAAAGAATCGAATTCAACCCTCATGCTCTCTTTTCTTGTTGCCATTATCTTTGTCTATCTTATCATGGTAGCGTTGTACGATTCCTATATCTGGCCGATGGTGGTGATGTTTTCCATTCCCCTGGCCATTATCGGAGCTCTTTTTGCCCTTGCCATAACCGGCAAATCGCTCAGTATCTTCACGATTCTCGGTATCATCATGCTTGTCGGGCTTGTGGGCAAAAACGCAATACTTCTGGTGGATTTTATCAACAAATTCCGTCTTGAGGGTATGGAACGTTCTGCAGCGATTATTGAAGCGGCCAAAGAGCGGCTTCGTCCTATTCTCATGACCACCCTGACCCTGATTTTTGGCCTTCTGCCGATTGCTCTTTCGGGCAGCTCCGGTTCCGAATGGAAATCAGGCCTTGCTGTTGCGCTGGTTGGCGGCCTTGCAAGCTCAATGTTTTTGACGCTTCTGGTCATTCCTGTGGTCTATGTCTGGTTCGACAGTGAGCCGGGAAAATTTATTGGCTGGCTTATTCGGCAGACAATGACGTTTATTGAGTGGTTCAAGAGTGTGATCATGAAGTCCGTCGTACTGAAAGGAAAGCGGTGAGTACAGAAACTTTTTTTTGCAATTACCTGAACAACTGATAAGCCATGCGTTTTTTTTTAAACCAGAGTCCGGTCCTTTTGACTTGTCGCGCGGCCCTTGCTTTTTCATGGATTTATCAGGGCGCTGTACCAAAAATCGCCTGCCAGAGCAGAGGTGAAACCGACCTGCTCCGTCATCTTATTCCGGTCGCCCGGTGGGCGTGTGAGGCTGTTTTCTGGATTGGTGCGGCCGAAATTGTTTTTGGACTTTTCCTGCTTGTCGCTCTCTGGCAATGGGCTTTCTGGCTTAATATGGCTGCGCTGGCTGGACTCCTTTTTTTTGTTGCCCTCTTTGAACCTGCGATGTTTGCCTTGCCATTCAACCCCCTGACACTGAATTTTTCACTGATAGCTCTTTCTGTAATCGCCTTGCTTGAACTGAAAAAATTAAAACCATCATCTGAATGAAACTGCTCCGTTTTGATGGAGAGCTGGGCAGTGTTGCACGGCTTTTTCTCTTTGTTTCCGTTTTCGTTATTGCTCTTGCCTCTTTCTTTGGTGCGGCAGGAGCCGTTACGGGCAATCTCTTCCTTTTGAGGCTTCACCCCTACCTCTTTTTTATCGGTTTCGGCAACCTTGCCATACTCATTCTCAACCGTTACCTGACCGCAGCAATCTATCCTGAACTGAAAATCAATCCGTTCAGGCAAGTGCGTTATATCTATCTTGTTTTGCTTGCTCTCGGCATGATTACCCTTGCTGTTGCCATGGAATGGCCATTACTGAAGGCTGCGACCGGACTCCTGCTCATGATGGTGGTTGCAGGGCCGATCAAGGAAATTTTTACCACGCTTTCAGTTCCGAAAATATGGAAAGAGGTTTCGGTACGCTACTACATTTTTGATGTTCTTTTTCTGCTTAATGCCAATCTCGGGCTTTTTGCACTCGGTCTTAAAGAGGCGTTCCCGCATCAGGGGATCATTCCATTTTTTGTGACCCAGTCGTCTTATTTTCTTGGTTCCTCTTTTCCTCTCAGTATCAGTGTGATGGGCTTCCTCTATACTTACGCATGGAGTCGCTCATCGAGGCGGGAGCTGGTAAAGAGGCTGTTCAGTCTCTGGTTTTATATTTTTGTCGGCGGAGTTCTGCTCTTTCTGATCGTTATTCTTGCTGAATACTATCTCGGAATGATGCTGATCAGCCATTTTTTGCTCTTCGGTGTCATGGCTCTGCTCGGCAGTTTTGCTGTCTATATCTATCACTTTTTTCATAAAAATTTTCCTCATCCGGCACTGGCTTTTCTGTTGAGCGGACTTGCCCTTCTTTTTGCGACAAGTGCTTACGGCATCATGAATATCTACTTTTTAAAGGGGATTCATTTCGGTACCATCCCCCCCCTGCCTGTCGGCCGAATGTGGATTTATCACTCCCATACCCATGCGGCGCTGCTCGGCTGGATAACCTTTTCGTTCATCGGGATGATCTATATCGTCATACCCGCGATAATCCGTTCCAACTCTCTTGAAACGCTCCGCAGTGAGCTTGCGCTTTCGGCTCTCCTTGGCGGGTCTGCCATGAAAAAAGCATTCCGGCAACTCACTGTACTTCTGCTTTCGGCAACGGCAATCCTGCTTGCATTTTTTCTGGAAAACGCTCCTTTGCTTGGTTTTGCCGGCATAGTTTATGGATGCGCAGTTTCTTATTTATCTGTCAATCTTCGGCGGGAAATGAAATAATCTCTTAGCGGAGGATAATGTTATGGGTTTTTTGAATCGACCGTATGTGACGGTGACGATACCGATGTACAATAATGCCCGTTTTATCGGCGAGACGATAAACTCGGTGCTTTCGCAGACCTTTACCGATTTTGAGCTCTTGATTTATGACGATCACTCGACCGATGGCTCCTATGACATTGCAGCTTCCCTGACCGATTCACGCATAAAGCTTTTCAGAAACCCCGAAAACCTTGGGCCGGAGGGGAACTGGAACAGGGCAATCAGCAAGGTCAGGGGCAAGTATGTCAAGCTCGTCTGCGGTGACGATATTCTTTTTCCTGAATGTCTTGAAAAGCAGGTGGCCGTTTTTGACGATCCAATCAATGCCGGAGTTAGTCTGGTAAGCAGTCAGAGGACCATTATTGATCCTGCAGGCAAGACACTGATCAAAAAGGTGAATTTTGTTGATGGAGGTCGCAAGGAACCGGCTGATGTGATCAGGAAAATGGTCCGTATGGGAACCAACATTATTGGTGAACCGGTTTGTGGCCTTTACCCGGCTGACCTGATTGCAAAAATCAGCGGCTATAGCGCCGTTGTGCCCTATACCATTGATCTCGATTTCTGGATACAGATGCTCAAGCACGGCGATCTGTTTGTTATTGACGAGTCACTTTGTGCTTTCCGTATTTCCGACCTCTCCTGGTCGTCAAGGATAGGTGAGCTCCGTTATGAGCAGTTTATGGAGTTTATGGAACAGGCCGCAGCCGATGAAAGCCATGGTGTGACGGATCTTGACCTGTTTATCGGGAAAATCAATTGCGCCGTACAGTCGATGACCAGCCTTATGGGCTTCAAACTTTTTGCCTCATCAACCTCCGGCAAAATAAACGGCAAGCACTCTGAAGAGAGCAAGGACAATGTCAGGAAGCGGGATGCTCTTATGACGGAAGAAGAAATTTTTGACAACGAATTAACAAGGTGAATTATTTATGCAATTGACAGCTAAACTCGCAGCAATTCTTCCTGAACAGACAGGTGCGGGAAAAAATGGTACATGGAAAAAACAGGATATCATTGTTGAGACTGACGGGCAGTACCCAAAAAAAGTTTGCATCTCCTTGTGGGGTGAGAAGTATGACAGAAACCTCCTCAAGGTGGGATCAAAGCTCACAATTTCATTCGATATTGAGAGCAGGGAGTTCAACGGGAAGTGGTATACCGATGTAAAAGGCTGGAAGGTTGAGGGTGAAAATGCGGGTGGAGGCTCATATTCCCAGGATCAGGCATCTTATGACCCTCCAGTTTTTGACCATGACGGTGGGAGTGTTATTTCCAATGACGATTGTCCGTTTTAGGCCTCAGTCATAGAGTTTCCCCCTGAATTTAACCATTGCGAGGGTACCAATCCATGTATCTTTTTTTTGATACCGAAACAACAGGGTTGCCGCGTAACTGGCGGGCACCTGTTACCGATGTCGATAACTGGCCAAGGCTGGTACAGTTGGCCTTTTTATACTGCGATTGCGATGGCAACCAGCTCTCTTCCGGTGATTATCTTATTAAACCGGAAGGCTTTGCGATACCTTCAAGCGCCGTTCAGATTCATGGCATCTCAACAGAGCGAGCTACTCTTGAAGGAAAACCGCTTACGCAGGTGCTGCAATCGTTTCACGAACTGATCGACGACGCCCAGATTCTTGTGGCTCACAATATCAGTTTTGATGAAAAGATTGTGGGCAGTGAACTGATACGGGCGGGAATGCCCAACCCCATGCCCTCGAAAAGAAAGATATGCACTATGGAAAGCACAACGGATTTTTGTGCTATCAAAGGCCCATATGGCAACAAGTGGCCAAAACTTTCTGAATTGTATTGCCAATTGTTCGGGACCGGCTTTGAAGAAATGCATAATGCCGCGGTTGATATTCAGGCTACGGCGAAATGCTTCTGGGAATTAAAGAAAATGGGAATTATCCGCTAACCCGATAAACGTCAATGGCTATGCGTCTTTTGGAGAAAATAGTGCTTGTCACCGGAGCAGCGGGGGGGATAGGCAGGGCAGTGGCACTTCGCTTTGCAGGGGAAGGGGCTGTCGTGATTGCCAGCGATATTAATGAGCCTGAATGTGCAAAGACCCTTGAACTCCTTGAGAGCAGGGGAGGACGCGGTACGTCGGTGCCAGCGGATGTAACGCGGGAAAAAGAGATTCAGGCCCTCTACAGCCAGATAAAGGAGCGCTTCGGCAGGCTTGATATTGTGGCCAATATTGCCGGTGGAGACTGCGAACCGGCCCGCGATGTTGAGGAGATTGACTACCTGAAAATGAGCGCCAATCTTGATTTGAACCTCAAATCGTGCATCATCTCCTGCCGGGAGGCAGCACGTCTCATGAAACCGCAGGGGTTCGGCAAAATGGTGAACATGAGTTCACTGGTCTATCGGGGAAGCCCTAACCAGTTCTCTTATGCGGCCGCAAAAGGAGGCATTTATGCCTTTACCCGTTCACTTGCCATGTCGCTCGGGCGCTATGGCATAACGGTCAATGCGCTGGCGCCAGCGCTTGTGGAGGTTCCGGCCTTTGTTGCGGCATTGGGCGCCGATCGGTGGGAGATGCTTCGCAACGATTGTGCACAACGGTACCCGCTCGGTCGGGTAGCAACGCCGGAAGATGTTGCCGGGTGTGCACTTTTTCTGGCTTCAGATGATGCCGCCTTCATCACCGGCCAGATTCTGGAGATTTCTGGCGGCGCGAGGCTTTGAGAGTGGTGAACTGATGGGGGAAGCGTATGCTGATATATCTGGCAGAGTGCAGATCATAGATTTCAAAACCTGATCCGTCATCCTTGAACTTCAGATATCGCTTTACCTCATAAGAGAGATTGTGCCCGATTTTTTTTTGCCAGATTGCAGCTCCAGAGTGGTCAAGCAGAAGGAATTCCATTCCGTCACCTTTCGCTTCATGTGTCGCTACCAGAGCAAATTGCCCCTCTCTGGCAACCTTTATCTCAACCAATTCAGGTAATCCTGCGCTCTTCTCCCATACAATATTTCCGGTTACGGCATTAAACAATGTTACGTCTGCTCCTTTTTTGCCGTTTTCACCGATGATGAAATATGTTCCATCAGGGGAGATTCTCGTTTCCCGAACCCACCGCAAAGCCTCATCAGCGGACGACTGGCTTTTGAACAAAACCTCCTTAACGAGTTTTCCCTTTTTATTGTACACTGCCACGCCACTTGAGCCGCCCTCGTCTCTCCAGCCCCATAGGGGCAGCGTAATGGTTTCGCCATTGTCTGAGACCGCAGCGACACCTGGTTCATTCAGCAGCGGTTCACTCCAGAGCTGCCGGCCATTTTCCTTGAAGCTCCAGGACGGCAGATGTTCACCGTGCTTAATCGATACCTCATATTTCCCGTTTTCGGAAAGGTAGCTCTCTATGGCACCGGGTCGATCAGCCATCCTTTCCGCCATCCGGGCAAAAGCGGGTGGCGAAAAAAACGTCAAGACAACAACAAGACGAAAAATAAGTTTCATATGGCATCAAGTATTTTTTCTCTCTGGCGTTTGTACTCCTCTTTGCTGATCATGTTCTTTGCAAGCAACGCATCAAGTTTTTTCAGGCGGGCTTCAATATCCTTTGATGATTCTGCTGCGATGGGTCCATCGGTTTCAATAACTGCAGAGGTAATTCCATTTTTGCTTGTTGCGGCGAAAACAACAAAAATGATCATAGCAATGCAACTTCCTGCCCATACCACTCCAAAAATGCCTGCTTCAGCAATAGTGCCTGTGGTGAGGGCTGCAATAAACATGCCGACGGCAATAACCAGTACCAAAAGCGCTGCCGGTTTGCTCGGCTTTATTTTAATTTGCGGCATGTCATTAACTTGGTTACTATTCGGGTAATGTTTTCCGCAAGTCGCTGTACCCATCCGCTAAATTAAACAAAAGCAATACACCACCATGAAAAAAGTATTTTTTGCTCTTCTGCTCTTTGCCATTGCTGGCATGTATGGCGTACAAGGATTTGCAGGGAGTGCCATGGATGATTTAAACAATGCAGCACGCGATGGTGATGCTGCGACAAGCGCACCAACAGGTGAAGGAGCAAGAGAGGGCGCCGGTCAGGGTTTTGATACCCCGTCGCCAACGCCGGTTGACTTAACCGGTAAAGAGGGTGTGGTTGACCCGGCAGATCTGAAGCAATACGATCCTCAACCGATCAGGATTCAAGGTAATCCTCCGCCTCCTCTTCCTTGAAAAGAGGGGGAGAGGCTGGATTCAGTCTTGCCTGGGGTTAAGGATCTTAGCCACAGTACTAATCAGTGCTTTCATGGTGATGGGTTTCTGAATAAAATCAACCTCACTCTCAAGGACACTGTTTTGGGCAATAATATCAGCAGTGTAGCCTGACATAAAGAGCGTTTTAAGCTCTGGACGGGCAGAAAGAAGTGTTTTTGAAAGTTCTGCTCCATTCATTTCCGGCATGATCACATCCGTAAGCAGCAGGTCAATCGCACCCTGGTAGTTTTCAGCAATCCTTATGGCTTCATCAGCTGAAATGGCATGCAATACCTTGTAGCCATTGCGCTCAAGAATGATCTGGCAGAGCAAGAGAATGTCAGGCTCATCTTCAACGAGCAGAATAGTCTGATGGCCTTTTTGGAGGGATACCTCGACCAATTCTTCCTGATCGGCCTGTGACTGAAGATGATTCAGGGGAAGACGAATCGTGAACGTCGTGCCACTTCCCGGTTCGCTCTGGCATTCGATGGTGCCGTTGTTCTGCTTGATAATTCCGTAGACCGTTGCAAGACCAAGACCAGTGCCTTTTCCGCTCTCTTTGGTCGTGAAGAAGGGCTCAAAAATATGTTCGAGATTTGATTTGTCAATACCGCATCCATTATCATGAACGGTCAACGTTACATAGTCTAATGAGTTATCAACAGGTTTGCTGGTTTTTCCGGAGATATTTGACAACGTTTGGCTTCTGCTTTCAAGAGTAATTCTGCCGTTACCGCTTATGGCATCACGCGCGTTGACAAAGAGGTTTACAAGAATCTGGTCGATCTGCGATGGATCGATTTTTACCTGACTTTTATTGTCGTCATGGTTCCATACCAGTTCGATATGTTCACCGATGAGACGCTGCAGAAAGGGAAGCATACCATAGATCGCATCATTCAGTTCAAGAATTTTCGGCGTAACAATCTGCTTCCGGGCAAAGCCAAGAAGTTGCTGGGTCAGATTTGCAGAACGGGTTGCCGCCTTGTGGATGGCTTCAAGATTGAGATAGACTTTATCGGACGGGTCAACAAGTTCAAGGGCAAATTCAGAGTGACCGAGAATAACGGAGAGCATGTTGTTGAAGTCATGGGCTATCCCCCCGGCCAACCGTCCGATCATCTCCATCTTCTGGGATTGATGAAGCTGAACTTCAAGGCGATCCTTCTCCCTCTGATTCTGCCTGTGCTGGGTAACATTGATACAGGAACCGGCAATAAAAACAGACTGGTCTTTTTCATTGAAGACGATTTTTGCCGTGTTGCTGATGGTGGCAACCGTTCCGTCCAAGAGGTGAAAATCGGCTTCAAAATTATTCAAAAAGCCTTGCTTGAAGAGAAGATCCCGGAATTGCAGACTATCTTGCGGGTGAACACAGGAGGCTTGTGTTTCCATGGCAAACCATGACTTCAGGTCAGAGGTCGTGCACTTGAAAATATCCAGAAAGTTTTGGTTCGCGGTGATTATTTTTCCGTTGATGGTTGACTGATAGAGTCCGATCGGGACGCTGTCAAACAATTCCCGGTAATTTTTTTCACTGATCAGCAGTGCTTGTTCGCTTTGTAGCCGTTCCAGTTCTCCGGATGCACGAACTGCAATCATTTTCAGCGCAGCTTCTGCAAACTTGCGATTTTCAAGCGGGCGTTCAGCAATAGCGGTAATCAGACCGATTGGCTGGCCAACGTGGTTCAATAACGTTACACCAGCATAACTTTCAGAGCGCAGATCCTGAAGCGCTTGATTGTGCGGAAAACGTTGATACAATTCCAACGCATGGAAACAGTACAAATCATTGGCGATGGAGTGATCGCCGGATGTGTCGTTCCGGGTATAGACCACGTTATCCTCAAAATGACCGTCGTTCCAGACGGCCACCGTAGATGCGGTCAATCCATCACCATCAAGACTTTCAATGGTGACAAAGTTCATCTCAAGGGTTTCAGCGATATATCGGGAGAGTGCTATAAAAAATGGTTCATTCTGTGAAACGTAGCTTGAATAGGAGAGAAACAGCTGTACTGACTCAATTTTTTTTTGCTCCGTGATGTCAATACCGATACCGACCAGGAACGGATTGCCGTCAATGATTATTTTCCTGCCAGTCATCAAGAACCATCGAAAGTCGGGGCCGCCATGGAGAAGAACTCTTACCTCCACATTTCCTTCCAGACCATACTCAAGTACAGACAACATTTTTTCATTAAAAAGGGCCTGATCGTCAGGATGTAAGGTTGAAATGATCAGGGTATCAGCCATCTCGCTTTCCGCTTTTCCCAGAATCTCATCTCGCAGGCACGCGTTCCAGCCGGCAAAGTAACCGCCGGCACCAATCATATAAAACGTATCGGTTATACTGCTGATAATGGTTTTACTGAAAGCCTGCTCCTTTTTTCCGAGCTGTTGAGCCTTCTTCAGATCGGTAATGTCAATAACGATTCCGGCGTACCGGTTAATCTCTCCGTCATCTCCCTTGAAGGGTGTGCCTTTTGACATAACCCAACGCTCCTCGACGGAAATATTCCGGACACGCCACTCAACGGTAAACCCTATTCCGCGTTCTATTGCATTATTGATTATTTGTTCAGCCTGCTCCCTGTCTTCAAGTGCGATCGATTGGATCCAGGTATCGTAGGAGGCCTCGCTGGAGAGCGGATCCAAGCCATACAGGATCCAAATTTCATCCGACCAACGAGATCTGTCTGTCCGTAAATTCCACTCCCAAATACCGGATTGAGTTGCATCAATAATGAGTTGCTGCCGTTCATTATTGACGAGCATTGCCTGCTCAATCGCTTTCTGTCGGCTGATATCGGTGAGAATAGCCCGGCATTCCTCTCTGTTATCGTTGACAACAGCGTCAATGCGGAAAATTTTCTGGCTGACGGCATTTGTCCCTGCTGGCTTGAATAGCCGTATTTCGCAATAGTTTGGTTCTATGTGGTTGAACACTCTTGCCAGAAGCTCCTTGAAGGCTTTGTGGTCTGGAGCGGCAATCAATTTATCCAGCCGTTTTCCGCGTAACAGGGAGCGTTCAAGGCCAAGCATCTTCGTAGCCGTCAGGTTCACCTCGATGATCTTGCTGTCTGGAGCAAGTGTCAGGTATCCGAGTGGAGCGAAGTCATAAAGATCGGTGTACCGTTCCAGACTATTTTCCAGTAGTTCTCTTGAGTGAATCAGCTCTTGATGCTGCATTTCAAGTTCAATCTGCTGAATCCCCAGTTCATGGATCAACCTGAGCATTTCCTCCGGTGAAGAGGAACTATTCATGTTTGCCTGTTGACTTTTTTGCATGCGCGACCCAGACTGGGAAGATAATGCAGAAAAGTCGTCCAGAGAGGTGCTGTTTTGATGCATGGGCAGTTCTCACAGATTCAACTGTGATCAGGAATCTGGTTCGGGTCGTTAATTTCAAAAAATGTTGTACATACTTGAAAGGTTTTTTCACTTCCCTCCTGTAATCTGTTCGATGTACTGACTTTAATCCATCGTATCTTGTGATCCTGAGGGTGGACAATGCCCATAACAACACCATTTACAGTCTTTCCGGAGTGCAATGTGACTACAGCAGGGTGTTCTTCATGCGGAAAGTCGGATCCATCGCTCCGGACAAGTTTCCATTGAAGGTTGGCAATATTGTTGCCTTGCATCTCATTCATGGAAATTCCTGTAATTCTCTCGGTTTCTCGATTTGTCATCACAATATATCCTTCTGAATCCTGAAGCATGATTCCAACAGGTATGGTCTCGATCAAAAACAGGAAACTCTTCTCAATCTCCCGCAGACTTTGCTCCAATTTCTTGGCTATACTGATATCACTAAAGGTAATCACGAGCCCGTTGATACGGTTATCGTGTGTTCGGTAGGGCATTATTTTGACTGAAAAACAACGGTCGTTATTTGCGTAAATCTCCTTTTCACTGAACACAAGGGTATTGAGAACCTTTTGCGCGTCGTCAGATAGATCGGGATAGTGCAGATCGGTAACAATATCCGTTATCGGGCGTCCGACATCGGTGGGGATCAATTTGATGATGGAGGCTGTCTGGTTTGTAAAACGGCGTATGTTGAGTTTATCATCAAGAAAAAGTGTTGCAATGTCAGTGCTGTTCAGCAGGTTTTTCATGTCACTGTTAGCCAGTGAAAGGTCAGTTACCTTCGACTGCAGTTCCTGGTTCACCGTCTGCAACTCTTCGTTCAGTGACTGCATCTCCTCTTTGGATGTGGTCAACTCTTCATTGGTACTCTGCATCTCCTCATTGGCTGACTGCATCTCTTCATTCGTGCTTTTTAGCTCCTCCTCTGAGGTCTGCATCTCTTCACGTATGGTGATAATCTCTTCTTTGGCCCCTTTGAGCTCTTCTTTAAGCGAAGCAAGCTTGCTGTCTTTAATATCTATACGTGGAGGCTGATCAGCAGCAGCTAAAGCTTTTTTTGCAACGTCTGCAAAAACAACCATGACCATGTTGTTGAAGGAATCCGGCTTTTCAATAAGTTTAACCTTCAAATCAACAATATGTATCTCTCCGTTTGTTTCGACGATCACTCCCTTTTTGGAGGTGTCTCCTTTCTTGCGGAGCACATTTCCGAACAAAAGATTCAGTTCGTAGCGAATCCCTTCCCTTGCCATGGCAAAAATATTCAGGTTGGCTTGTCCTGCTGCCGGTTCCAGGTAGTTGCCCGTACGACCATTTATCCTGAATAATTCATGATAGCCACAAAAATCGAAATTTTGAGTAAAAAATGGAGATGCTCATGGCTGTGTTCATGTGATAAGTGTCGTTATCGCAAATGAAGCCACTTGCAGGAGCTCATAACCGACTAAAGACAGGG